>CAYSAG010000129.1:0-13581 GCA_964428935.1 uncultured Planctomycetaceae bacterium
GGAGGACGGCATACGAGATAGCTTCAGGTGTCTGGAGTTCAGACGTGTGCTCTTCGATCTGCTCCGGGCGGTGCACCGTCCACGCAAGCTGCAGCGAGTCCGGGACTTGCGGTGACGGCGTGGGTTCTCGTCGGTTGGCCGTTCGAAGTGGAGCGGCGAGGTGACGGGACTGAGCGCCGGAGACCGGACCGTCCGTCGGACCGGCGGGTTTGCTGCACACCGGCGGGCGTCGGTACCGAAGTCGGGCGAGCCGGCACGCGGCGAACCGTGCGTCCCAACGCTCGTCGGTGGAACGCCAGGCCCTTTCACGGCGGAGTTCGCTTTGTCACTGTGGTCATTCGGGGAGACAGACGAATGAAGTGGCGGCATTGGGTTGCTGGAGTGTGCACGGTTTGTGGGCTGGTCGGGGCGTCGGCGTCGAGCTGGGCCCAGACAACGGCGCAGTCCGAGTCAAAATGGCCGTTGGTCTACGCGGACGACTTCCAGACGGGCCGAGCGGAGTACTGGCAGCCGACCGACCCGAAAGCCTGGAAGGTCGTCGAGAAACAGGGAAACCGTTTTTACAGCCAGTTCAAGCGGAGCGACTACAAGCCGCCTGTCCGCTCCCCGTTCAACCGCTCGCTGCTCAAAGAGTTCGTCGTCGGCAGTTTCCGAATGGACGTCCTGGTCCAGTCCACCGCGCGCGACTACCCGCACCGAGACGTCTGCCTGTTCTTCGGCTACCAGGACCCGAGCCATTTCTACTACGTCCACATTGCCAAACGGACGGACGACCACGCCAACAACATTTTCATTGTCAATGGTGAGCCTCGCAAGAAGATTTCGACCAAGACGACCGCCGGCACGAACTGGGACGACGGCTGGCACTTGGTCCGAGTGGTTCGCGACGTCGAGTCGGGAGCGATTGAAGTCTACTTTGACGACATGTCCGAACCCATCATGACGGCCAACGACAAAACCTTTACGTGGGGACAGGTCGGCTTGGGCACATTCGACGACACGGCCAACTTCGACGACTTCCACCTGTACGGAGAGAAGCTCAAGCGGGGCGAGAACAACATTCCGCCCGAAGGGTTCGTTGCGCTGTTCAACGGCCGCGACCTGTCGGGGTGGAAAGGTTTGGTCGGCAATCCGAAGACGCGGGCAAAAATGAGTCCGCAAGAGCTGGCGGAAGCCCAGGCCAAAGCCGACGAAGTCATGCGTCAGCATTGGAAGGTGGTCGACGGTGTGCTCGTCTTCGACGGCAAAGGCAAGTCGCTGTGCACCGTCAAAGACTACCGCAACTTCGAACTGTACGTGGACTGGAAAATCGAACGTCACGGCGACAGCGGAATCTACCTGCGAGGCAGTCCGCAGGTTCAGATTTGGGACCCCGACGACCACGGAGGAATCGGCTCCGGCGGCCTGTTCAACAACAAGAAACACCCGTCGAAACCGCTGGTCCGAGCCGACAAGCCAGTCGGGCAGTGGAACCGGTTCTTCATTCGAATGGTCGGCGACCGGGTGACCGTCTACCTGAACGGCAAGCTGGTCGTCGACAACGTGGTCATGGAGAACTACTGGGAGCGGGACAAGCCGATTTACCCGGTGGGGCAAATTGAACTGCAGTCGCACCACACACCGCTCTACTTCCGCAACATTTTCATTCGGGAGCTTCCGGACGAGCTGCCCGAGCAGCCGGCCAAGAAGCCCGCGTCCCAGTAGCCTGTCACAGCCCGACCGGCTGCTCGGTCGCTTCGCCTTGTCGGTGCACGACCAAACCGCCTTTCGACCCAAATGGGGGACCAAGCCATGGGGTTGCTGGACAAACTGCGCGGCGAGCTGATCGACATTGTCGAGTGGGTGGACGATTCCCGACACACGCTCGTCTGGCGTTTCCCTCGCTACCACAACCAAATCAAGAACGGAGCTCAGCTCATCGTTCGGCCCGGGCAAATGGCCATTTTCGTCCACCGCGGCCAGTTGGCCGACGTCTTCGGTCCCGGTCACTACACGCTCAAGACCGACAACCTGCCCATTCTGAGCACGTTGCAGGGCTGGAAGCACGGTTTCGACAGCCCGTTCAAGGCCGAAGTGTACTTCGTCTGCACTCGCCAAATTACCGACCTCAAGTGGGGAACGCCCAACCCAATCATGCTGCGGGACCCCGACTTCGGGCCCATTCGTCTACGGGCCTTCGGCACCTACACGTTGAAAGCCGTGGACCCGAAGGCGTTGCTGCGAGAGCTGGTCGGCACGGACAGCCGTTTCGAGACGGAAGAGGTGAACGAGCTGATGCGGTCGATCATTGCCGAGGCGTTCGCCGACTTGGTCGCCAGCTCGAAAGTGGCCGCTCTCGACCTGGCCGCCAATTACCGCGAGCTGTCCGAAGAGCTGCGGAAAATGGTCTGCGAGCGGATCGACGACGAGTACGGCTTGGAGGTGCCGCAGCTTTTCATTGTCAACGTGTCGTTTCCCGAAGAGGTGGAGCGGGCGTTGGACGTCCGGACCAGCATGGGCGTTGTCGGCGACCTGACTCGCTTTCAGCAGTACCAAATGGGACGAGCCATGACGGCTGCGGCCGAAAACCCGGCCGGTGGCGGAGCAGCGGAAGGGCTCGGACTGGGCCTGGGCTTTGCCATGGCCGGCCAGTTGCTCCAGAACACCCTGGGCCAGGCGCCGACACAAGCCGCACCCGCCGGGCCGGCTGCCGTGTGGTACTTGGCCCTCAACGGCCAGACGGCCGGGCCGTTCACGTTGCAGCAGCTTGCTCAAGCCGCAGCCTCTGGAACGCTGACACCTGCCACACCGGTCTGGACAGCGGGCATGCCCAATTGGGCCCCGGCGGCTCAGGTGCCCGCAGTGGCCTCGCTGCTGACGGCGCCGCCACCGCCGCCACCGCCACCTCCTCCGGCCCAGCCGTAGCGTAGGGTCGACGACGCAAACGCAACGGCCGAGGCCGTTGGTGTGGTTCACCGGCTGCGGCAAAGCGGTGATCAGTGGACGGAGCGACTTTCGAAGTCGATGCGGTGTCCGGCTGGCGGCGTCGCCAGCGACGGACGGGCACGTCGCTGCCAACTACGTTTCGACCAAGGTGGCCGGTGCAAACGGCCTGGGCTTCTCCAGACGCACGTGAAACGGAAGCGGGCATGAGCGACGCGACACCTCCACCACCTCCGCCGCCTCCGCCGGTGTCGGCGGCCGACAGTGGTCGGACGACGGGCCCGGCTTCCAGCGCACGCTCTCAGCAGGACGGTCGGCTCTTCCCCTGCCCCGGCTGCGGAGCCGACCTGGAGTTCCACATTGGTTTGCAGCGGCTGAAGTGTCCGTACTGCGGATTGGAGCGGGAAGTGGCCGTCCCGGAAGACGCGGAAGTCGACGAGAACGACTTTCGCGAGCTGCTCGAGCGGCTGAAGCAGCAAAGGCTTTCCGGCCCGTCCCAGACGGCGGCCGGACGCAGCCAAATTCGTTGCGAGGCGTGCGGAGCCACCGTCACGTTCACCGGTACGCTGACCAGCGACGACTGTCCGTACTGCGGAACGCCGCTGCAGCGTGCCGACGTTCACGCCGCTCAGGCGGTCGTGCCCGTCGACGGCGTGCTGCCCTTCCGGGTGGACGCGGAGCAGGCCAACCAGCACCTGGCCGACTGGGTCCGTTCCCTCTGGTTCGCTCCCAACGACTTCCGTCGTCGCGGCGTCAGCGGCAAGCTGGTCGGCGTCTACCTGCCCTTCTTCACCTTCGACGCGCTGACCTTCACCCGCTACGTCGGCCAGCGCGGCGAGCACTACTGGGTGACGGTCGGAACGGGCAAGAACCGCCGAACCGTCCGGCGAACTCGTTGGTACCCCGCCGCCGGAAGCTTCCAAAGGTTCTTCGACGACGTCCTGGTTCCTGCCACACGAAAGCTCGACCGAAGACTGCTCGAACGGCTGGAACCCTGGAACCTCCGCGCGTGCCGGCCGTTCTTGCCCGAGTTCTTGGCCGGCTTTCTCGCTCACACGTACGACGTGGAGCCGGACGAGGCTTTCGTGCTGGCCAAGCAGCGAATGGAGCAGGCACTGGAAGCCGACGTGCGAGCTCGAATCGGCGGCGACGAACAGCGAATCTTCTCCATGAAAGTTCGGTACGGTGCCATTACTTTCAAGCACCTGCTGCTGCCGGTCTGGTTGCTGGCGTACCGCTACCGAGACAAGACTTACCAATTGGCCGTGAACGCGGTGACGGGCGAGGTCCAGGGCGAACGACCCTACAGTTGGGTGAAGATTACGCTGGCTGTCCTGGCCGGTCTGGCCGCGGTCCTCGGCGCGTGGTACTGGCTGTCAGGAGCATGACCGGGGAAGCAGCGAGTGAGTGTGGGCGGGCAGGCGACGCCGTACGACCCGGTCGGACGACGACTCCAGCTCGGACGCAGACCACCGACCAACCGGCCGGGCTGGAGCGTCGCCCAGACCGGTCGGACGACCCGCAACCGCTGGGACACGAACACCCGCCGCGAGCGGCTTACGTGCACGTTCCGTTCTGCCGTCAACGCTGTCCGTACTGCGACTTCACCGTCGTCGCAGGACGACCCGAGCTGGTGGAACGGTTCTTCGACGCACTGACCGTTGAGCTGGAGCGTGAGTTGGTCGGGCTGAGCACCGAGCCGACCGACAGTCCAGCGCGACCGCTTCGACCGGGCCTGCCGTTCGAACTGGACAGCCTGTTTCTGGGCGGCGGCACGCCGACGTTTCTTTCACCAGCCCAGTTGGAGCGGCTGTTCGAGCTGCTCGGAAGGTACTTTAGTTTGGCGGAAGGAGCGGAGGTGACCGTCGAGGCGAACCCGGCCGACTTGACGCCCGAACGGCTGAGCACGCTGAAGCGGCTCGGCGTCAACCGACTGAGCCTGGGCGTGCAGTCGTTCGACGACCAAGTCCTTCGGACACTCGGACGGGACCATTCGGCGGCCGAGGCCGTCGACTCGCTCCAGCGGGCCTTGTCCGCCTTCGACAACGTCGCCGTCGACCTGATTTTCGGCGTGCCCGGACAAACCTTGGAAGACTGGCTCCAAACGCTCCGGCAAACAATTCGCCTGGGACCTCACCACGTCTCCACCTACGGCCTGACCTTCGAGAAAGGCACGGTGTTTTGGAAACAGCGACAGAAAGGCCAGCTGCAGCCAGTGCCCGAGCAGCTGGAGCGGGAAATGTACGCCGCAGCCATGGACCGACTGAGCGAGGCTGGTTACGAGCACTACGAGCTGTCCAACTTCGCGCGGCCTGGCTTTCGCTGTCGACACAACCTGGTCTACTGGCACGGGCGTCCGTACTTCGGTTTCGGACCAGGGGCGGCCTCGTACGTGCGAGGCCGACGCGTCACACGGCACCGCAGCGTGACCACGTGGCTGAAGAAAACGCTTGCGGGCGAGCCGGCTGTCTACGAGCAGGAAGAGCTGGACGCAGAAGGCCGGGCCCGCGAGCTGGCCTTCCTGCAGTTGAGGCTGGTCGAGGGAATCGACTGCGACGAGTTTTTTCGACGCACAGGCTTTCGTCTGGAGGAACTGGCTGGGACGGCCGTGGAGCGTCACTGCCGGGCGGGTCTGCTCGAACGGGCCGGCTGCTTCGTGCGTCTGACTCGGGCAGGTCTGTTCCTGGCGGACCTGGTCGCCGCTGACTTCCTGTGACGACCGGCTGTCAACTCGCCACGCTCGCCTCGGGTTCCACGCTCAGCCGCTCCGGCCTCCGCAACGCTCGGCCGGTTCGATGGAACCGGCCCGAGCCGGTCGGTCGGCTTGGTTGTGTTCCTGCCACGCGGTAGCATGGAGTGAACGGGTTCGGGCAAGGCAGGCTTTCGACACTCGGCCGCTGACCTCACCGTTTTGGCTCGCAGAAGACGAACGGAAGCGGCCGCGTCTCGTTGTCGGCTTTCCGGGAAACGGAGGAGGCGAGCATGAAAGGCGTTTGGTGCGTCACGGCGTTTGCTTTGAGCCTGGTCGGTGCGTGGACGGGCACCGGCAGGGCGGCCACGTTCTTGGTCGAGGCGGAGAGCTTCGAACGCCACGGCGGCTGGAAGCTGGACACGCAATTCGTCGACGTCATGGGGTCGCCCTACCTGCTGGCTCACGGTCTGGGGCGTCCCGTCGAAGACGCGGTGACGCGGGTTCGTCTGCCCGAGCCGGGAACGTACCGCGTGTTCGTTCGGACGAAGGACTGGGTGGCTCGTTGGGGAGCTCCGGGTCAGCCCGGCCGGTTTCAGTTGTTCGTCAACGGCCGCCCGTTGAAAGAGGTGTTCGGAACCAAGGGAGCCGAGTGGTTTTGGCACGACGGTGGGACGGTAGAGCTGCGTGGCGAGACGGTGGAGCTGCGTTTGCACGACCTGACGGGCTTTGACGGTCGTTGCGATGCCATTCTGTTCACGACGGACCTGGACTTCGTGCCGCCGAACGACTCCGCCGTTTTGCCGAAGTGGCGACGCGAGCTGCTGGGACTGCCAGAAGAGCCTGTCGAGCTGGGCGGTTACGACCTGGTCGTCGTTGGGGGCGGCTACGCCGGTCTGGGCGCAGCCATTTCGGCGGCTCGCATGGGTTGCCGCGTCGCTTTGATTCAAGACCGGCCGGTGCTGGGGGGAAACGGGTCCAGCGAAATTCGCGTGTGGGCGAAAGGTGGAACCCGTCGCGGACGGTTTCCGCGAATCGGCGAGATTGTCGAAGAGTTCGCCGACCACGCAACGGCTTCTCCGGGCGAGCCCGAACAGTACGGCGACGAGAAGAAGCTGAAGGTCGTCCAGGCCGAGAAAAACATCGACCTGTTCCTGAACCACCGAGCGTACGCCGTGGAAAAAGACGGTGACCGAATCCGCGCCGTCCTCGCCTTCGACACTCGGACCAACGAGAGAAAACGCTTTGTCGGAAAACTGTTCGCGGACTGTACCGGGCATGGAACCGTCGGCTACCTGGCCGGAGCCGACTACGACATGCTGCTCAAAGGCCACATGGGCATGAGCAACTTGTGGTGGTGGGAAAACACCGACCACCCGGTTCCGTTCCCGGAAACGCCTTGGGCGCTGGACCTGACCATGAAAGACTTCCCGTACCCGCGGAACGGGCGGGGCGAGTGGTTTTGGGAAAGTGGCTTCGACAAACACCCGATTCGCGACGCCGAGGCCATTCGAGACTGGAACCTGCGAGCCATTTTCGGGGCGTTCAACGCAATGAAGAACAAGGACGGCGCGGAGCGCCACAAGAACGCCCGGCTGGTCTGGGTGGCCTACATTGCCGGTCCGCGCGAGTCACGCCGCTTGCTGGGCGACGTGGTGCTGACGCGGCAAGACATTGTGGAGAAGCGAATGTTTCCGGACGGGTGCGTTCCGAGCACGTGGAGCATCGACCTCCACTACCCCAAGCAACAGTACGCGAAGAAGTACCCGGACAACCCTTTCATTTCCTACGCCCGGTTCGACCGCAGCGTCGACCGGCGTTTCGGCTACCCCATTCCCTACCGGTGCTTCTACTCACGGAACGTCCCGAACCTGTTCATGGCCGGCCGCTGCATTAGCGTGACGCACGAAGCGCTGGGCACGGTGCGAGTCATGCGCACGTGCGGCATGATGGGTGAAGTGGTCGGCAAGGCGGCGTCGTTGTGCGTGTACTTCAATTGCACGCCCAGAGATGTCTACAGCAAGTACTTGGACGAGCTTTTCGAACTGCTGCGACTGCCAGGCAAGGCTCGGCGCGAAACCGTGGACGCCCCCATTGTCATTCCCAAAGACGTCCCGCCCGAACCCGGTCCGTTCGGTCCGCCCACCGGCGTTGACCCGGCGACGCTGAAAGGGATTGTGGTCGACGACCTGGCCGCGCAGAAGTCTGGTCGGTGGACCGAGAGCAGCAACCTGAAGGGCTACGTGGCGTACAACTACGTTTACTCTCCACCGCATTCCGATTCGGTCATTCGCTTCGACTTCACCATTCCCAAGGACGGAAAGTACGAGGTCCGAATTGCCTACCGGTCGCACCCGAACCGCGGGGACCGAGTGCCGGTTCGGGTGCTGGCGGACGGGAAGGAGCTTCGGGCGTTGCGAGTCAACATGAAGCATGCCCCGCCGCTTGAAAACGGCTTCCTGTCGCTCGGCGTGTTTTCGTTCTCGGCCGGTCAGCGCGGAGCCGTCGAAATCAGCACGAAGGGGGCCGGCGGAGTGGTCTGCGCCGACGCCGTTCAGGTCGTGCCGGCCGACTGAGCCGAGCGGCCCCGACTCTGCGACGCTCCACGGTTTCATGCCTGAGTCTTACGCTCACCGCTCGCTGTCGACCGTCGTTCCGGCCGAAGGCGGCTGGCGACGGAGGCTGCGCCGAGCGGTCCTGCAGGCTCTTCGCGTCGCCCTGCTCGCTGCCGTCGTCTGGCTCATTCACGACCAGCACCGCCGCTACCAGACTCGACAGCGAGCAGACCTGGAGCGGCCGCTCCCGCTGAGCCTGGTGCGTCCGTTCTTTCCTGAAGCCGTCCGTTGGGGTCGCCGAGACGCCGAGACGGGCGGCCGCGCGGTTGAGGGACCGGACGGACGACTGCTGGGCTACGTCCTCCAGACCTCGCCTCACTGCGACGACGTCATTGGCTACTCCGGCCCGACCAACACGCTCATTGCCCTCGACACCCACGACCGCATTGTGGGTTTGCGGATTCTTTGGAGCGGCGACACGCCCGAGCACGTCGAGACGGTTCGGCAAAACCGACGCTTCTTCCAGGCGTTCCTGGGGCGCACGCGCCAGCAGGTGCTGCAAATGGAGCGGCCCGACGCCGTCAGTGGCGCCACGTTGACCAGCTACGCGGTCTGCGAGGCGGTCATTGAACGGCTCGGCGGGAAGCGGCCGTCCTTTCTGTTCCCCGAACCGATTCGTGTGAGCGAGATTCGGCCGTTTCTGCCCGGCGCACGCCGGCTCGTACCCGACCCCCGAACACCCCGGCTGCTGCGCGTGCTGGACCAGCACGGTCGACTGCTCGGCTTCGCCGGACGCACCGCTCCGACCACCGACGACTTGATTGGCTACCAGGGTCCCGTCGACACGCTGTTCGTCACGGACGCTCAAGGACGAATTCGGGGCATTGCCGTCCGAAAAAGTTACGAAACGCTGGAGTACGTGGAGCGGGTGGAAGAAGACGAGTACTTCATGTCCTTTTTCAACGGAATGACGCTGTCCGAGCTGGCTCGGCTCGACCTGCAGCAAGCCGGCATGGAAGGCGTCTCTGGTGCGACCATGACCAGCGTGACCATGGCTGAGGGACTGGTTCGGGTCGCGCAAGAGCTGCAGCGGTCGCTCACGGTCCGGCGTCACTCACCGTCGGTTCGTCTGACCCGTTCGGACTGGGGGACGCTGGCCGTCGTGCTGGCCGCGGCGGTTGTTGGCCTCACCCGTCTTCGCCAGTACCACTGGCTGCGGTTCACCCTGCAATTGGTGCTAGTCGGCTACCTGGGACTGGTCAATGGCGCTCTGCTCTCGCAAAAGCTTTGGGTCGGCTGGGCTCAATCCGGCCTGCCGTGGAAGAGCAACCTGGAAATGGTCCTGCTGACGGCCGCCGCGTTGGCCGTCCCTCTGTTCTCGCGCAGGCAGCTCTACTGTCACTTCGTTTGTCCGCACGGAGCCGTGCAGGAGTGGGTGACCCGGGTAAGTCCGTGGCGAGCGCGGCTGCCGGGGAAGGCGAGCCGAGCGTTGAGACTCCTTCCCGCGCTGCTGCTGCTCGTCGTCTTGCTCACGGCCTTACTTCACTGGCCGCTGGACCTGGCCGACGTGGAGCCCTTTGACGCCTACCTAGTTGGAATCGGCGGGCCCGCGACGCTGACGCTGGCCTTGGTCGGCTTGGCCGGCTGTTTGTGGGTCCCCATGTTCTACTGTCGGTTCGGATGCCCGACAGGAGCCTTGCTGAGCTACCTTCGGCTGAACCGCCGGAGCGACCAGCTGACCGTTCGCGACTGGACCGCAGCGTTGCTGTTCGCCGTGGCGCTGGCCGTCCGCTTCTGGCCCAGCTAGCAGCGATGCGTTAAAGCCGCGCGGAACGACTGGGCGCGCCCACAGTCCGGCGTGGGTGCGCCGGGGCTACCGGGACCGTTCGTAGCCGCTTGAGAAAGAACACGAGCCCGCGTTCGAAGGGCGCAGAGCGGTGTCAGCGTCGGCGACGCGACGGGAACCGGCCGCGGCGAATGGGTCCGAACGAGCGGCCGCGACGACGGGTCGCCACGGGAGCCTCCTCGCCCTCTTCCCCGTACTCGCTCATGTCTTCTTCCATGCCTTCGTCGTAGTACTCGTCCATCTCCTCCTCTTCGTAGAGGCCCCGCCCCCGTCCGCGCCGACCGCGTTTGGACGCCAGCGTGCTGGACTTGGGCTTCTCCTTCTTCAAGTCCTGCCACGGTTCGTTCTGGGCTTTCAGCCGAGCCAGTGCCTGCTGCCGAAGCGGCCTCGACGAAACCGAATCAATGACAACCAGCCTGCCCGAAGGCTTCATGATGAGTGCTTCGTCTGCCACGGGAAGACTGATTTTGGCCCTCGCTTCCAGCTCCAGGTCGCGGTGCTGGCGTGGGTCGAAGCCGGGCAGCGCCAGGGCTCGCGGAGCAATGTCGACCAGGTAGTTCTTCGTCTCGACCTCGATTTCTTCGTCTTGGAAAGTGTTCTCGGCCGGGCGGAGCACTTCGGTCGTGACCTTGCCACCGACTTGGTCACCCGCGTGGAGTTTGTCGAGGACCGCACGAATGGTCGTCCCCGAGTCTTCGTACCACTTGAAAACCTCGAACGTGCAGTTGACGTCGCTGCCGTCACGCGAGACGCTCGCCGCCGAAACGAACACCTGCTCGTCCTGCGGGACCACGACCACGTTGCTCGGTTCGCTCCACGGCGTCGTCCGCGTAAAGCCCTCGGCGCTGGCCGGGTCGACCAGCTCGGCAATGGGCCGCTGGTAGTTCGGGTTCCGAACGACCAGCCTGACTCGGTACCGGTACGCGTTGCCCGGCTCGACGTCGAAGTCCAGGTACCGGAAGAGCAGGTACTGGCCAATGGCCGTCAACTGCATTTTGTCGATGTCTTGCAAGAGCTTCTGCGGGTCGACGCCGGGCGGCAACCCTTCCACCTTGCCCGACGCCAGCTCTTGCTTGATTGTTTCAATGACCTTCCGCATGTCCGTTCCGGACGCGGCCAGCTCGGTGCGAACCGTCCGAACGTCCAGTTGGCCGACCGCAAAGCCGCGTTTGCGGAACGGCTCTTGTTTGCGCCGCATGAGTTGCTGGTAAATTTCGGTCAGCTTCTGGTTCAGGACCGCCTGCTGTTCGGCTTGGTCTTTGGAAAGCGTGGCGATTCGCGGGTGCGTGGCACGGTCTCCCCATTCGCCGGCCACTCGGTAAGGCAGCGGCATTGTGAAGACGGCGTCTTGCATGACCGCGTCGACCGGGTCGACGTCGTAGCCGACGACCTTGTTCAGGACGTCAAACGCGTCCTGAATGTCGACCCGCTCCCAAGGACCGGCCCACGGGTCCGGTCCCGGAACGGCCTTTTGCCGCTGCAGCTCGAAGTCGAAGAAGTCCAGGTACGGCTCGGCGTCGGCTGCGACGGGAATGTTCAACGCGTCGGCGAGTTTTTCCAGCTGTTCTTTGTAGGGGAAAACGCCCCGCACGGCGACGTACCGCAGACCGCGTGCTTCGGTGTTCCGCATGGCCAGCGGCGAGGTGGTTCCGTAGTAGCCGGCTTCCTCTTCTTCCATGCCGCCGTAGTACTCATCTTCTTCCATGGCTTCCGCGCCGTAATCCTCTTTCTCTTCCTCGGGCTCCTCTTCTTCCATTTCCTCCTCCATTCCCATGCCGTACTCGGCCTCTTCTTCGTCCAGGCCCATTCCAACGCCCGGCGGTGCAATTGCACCAGGAATGGTCCGTGACGAGGGCAACGTACGCGACGCCGGCCCGGTCTTCCTCGGTGCCAGCTCGTCAACCGTCGGACCGAACTGCGGCCCCGTAGTGGCTTGGGCGACAGTCGTGCCCGTCTCCGTCTCGGCCCCTTCCGCTTCCGTTTCAGTGCCAGCCGCCACCTCCTCGCCCTCTTCTTCCGCCGACTCCTTCTGGAACTCCAGAATCGCGTAGCCGGCGTCCGCAATCAGCTCACGCACCGGCAACCATTCAGGTTCCTTGTATTTCTCGCGTTTCGAGTACAACGGCCAGAAGAACGGCGTGCGGTACTCGAAAACGGACAAATCTTTCTGGGCATCTACCTGTTCCAACAGTTGAATCACATCGGGAGCGGCCAGCAGCTTTTGTCGCTCCTCGTCCGGCCACTGCGAGGCCGCCAAGTTGGCTTCCCCTTGGGCCACCTTGTCGAGAAACTCCTGCGGTGTCCGCTCGTACCGGCTCCAGCTCGTGCCGGCCAAAGCAATGAGCACGAACAGCCCAATGATTGCCACGCCAGCCTTTTCGCCGTGGTCAATGGCGACCTGCTTGTAGTCCAAGTTCTTGAGTTTGGCGAGCAAATCTTTCATGGCTTGCTCCAACTGTTCCCTGAACGGGCTCGTACAAGCCTGGCACGCGCTGCCGACACGGCGCGGCCGTGACTTTCCTCGACCTATTGCTTTGCTGCTCCAGCCGGCTGCGGCGACTGCGGTGGCTCTCCAGTCGACCTGCCGGTGGCCGGTTGTGACTGCGAGCTAGTCGGCTGTGTCGAAGACGACGCGTCTGACGCCGCGTTGGTGCCTGCACCGGCACCGTTGGGCCCGGCCGTAGTCGCGTCGTCTGGGCTGGCAGCCTCTTGCGTGTCCGACTCGGCGGGTGCTGCGCCGGAGGTCGATTGGGCGTCGGTCGATTCAGCGTCCGACGAAGTCGATGTCGCCTCAGTTGGTGACGGCTGGCTTTCGGCCGCACTCACCTCGCCGGGCGAAACCGCCTCCTCTTCCCCCTCCTCTTCCGTAGCCGCTTCCGTCGCACCAGGCGGCTTGTAGATCGTCATGACACCGACAATCGACACGACGGCCAAATTGGGGTCAGTGAGTGCGGCTGCGGCAATGGCGTGCAGCCGCTGCAAGGCTCTCGCTGCGTCTTCCAAGTTCGTGCTTTGACCACCCCCCGTGCCGCTGGAACCCGTGGCCTGGCCGGGCAACGGGCCTTGCGGGACCGACGCCGGCAACGTTTGCCCCGCCCGTCCCGCCGTCGCCGTCGGCAGGTCGGGGTTCAATTGCCGCTGGTGAATTCGGACGATTCGCACTGGAAAGACACAATGCGACAGCTCGGCCCAAAGGTCCGGCAGCTTGCGGTGGTCCATGACCACGGTCATGGCGAAGCCGCGGGTCACGTAAGGCAAGTCTTCCGACTCATCAATGTACCGGTCAGACGGCGTCTTCGGAGGATCAAACTCCTGTCCCAAAATGCCCATGACGCCGCCCATCAAGCCCGCAATGTTCGGCAGCCGAGCGTTCAAAGAAGGCGAAGTTCGTGTCGCACTGGCCGAGTACGCAGCTCCGCGCCGCGTCCCCAGCGCCGCAAACGGGCTGACGGCCGTCGTTGCACCGTAGACGGGGCTGCTGAATTCTTCGTCCTCTTCACCGAACGACTCGCCGTACATTTCCTCGTCCGCCTCTTCGCCAGCGTAGCCGTAGCCGAACCCGCCCCCGC
>CAYSAG010000130.1:0-13327 GCA_964428935.1 uncultured Planctomycetaceae bacterium
CTTCGAAGCCGTCCATTTCGCTCAGAATCTGGTTGAGGGTCTGTTCGCGTTCGTCGTGGCCGCCGCCCAGACCGGCGCCGCGCATTCGTCCCACCGCGTCGATTTCGTCAATGAAGACAATGCACGGAGCATTGTCGCGGGCCGTGCGAAACGGGTCGCGCACCCGGCTGGCTCCCACGCCGACGAACATCTGGATGAACTCGGACCCGCTGACCGAGAAAAACGGCACGCCGGCCTCCCCGGCCGTTGCCCGTGCCAGCAGCGTCTTTCCCGTTCCGGGCGGTCCAACCAACAAAACGCCTTTGGGAATCTTCGCGCCGAGTGCCTGAAACTTCGACGGGTCCTTCAAAAACTCCACGACCTCTTGAAGCTCCCGCTTCGCATGTTCCATGCCGGCCACGTCCTCGAAGGTGGTCTGCTGCTCGTAAGGCCGGAAGCGTCGCGCCGGGCTGCGCGCAAAGTTGCCCAGCATGCCTGTTCCCATCGGGTCGGCCGACCGACGCATCATGTACCACAGAAACACAATCAAGAGGACGGGACCGATCATCCAAAACAGCAGCTGCGTGCCCACGCCCGGTTCGGTCTTTTCGGCGTCCACCTTGACCTGCTGTTCTCGCAGCAACCGCCGCAGCTCCGGGTCCTCGACGGCTGGCGGTGGCAGAATCACATTGAACGTGTCGCTCAGCTTTTTTCCGTCGAGCGTCGGTGGCGCCTTCCACTTGCCCACGACGACCGTGTCGAAGAATTTGAGCTCCGACACGTTGCCCGCCCGCAGCTGTTCGAAGAAAAAACTGTACGGCACGCGGCTGCCCGAGTTCTGCGGGGACTGCTTCAAGGCCCACACGAACAACAGCAGCAGAATCAGGCCGATGAGCAGCCAGGGGCCGAACGGCAGCGGCCGTTTCTGCTCATCGGCATCGTCGTCCCCCTTTCGCTCTTTTTTCAGAAGCGGCTTGCGCGGGGGCTTGTCGTTTTTTTCGTCAGAGAACTTTGGCATCACGACTACCAGAAAACCGACCGGTGGCTAACGAAAGGCTGCCATTTTCACGGCAGCCGACCGACGTCCGGCCCGGTCCGCGTCCAGACTGCGGTCTACACCGTTTGCCGCGTGGCCGCATCGAAGCAGGAGTCGGCAAAGGTCCGTTCAAGAAATGCCCATGCGGCCGACACGCCGGCGTTTCCGCTGCGAGCTGGACGGTGCGGGGGCTGCCTCTGTGAGCAGATTACACGACGTTGGCCGGTGTGGCAACGAGCCTTGAGCACAGTGGTCTTGGACACCGGCGGTCAGTCGGCCAGCCCGTAGCGGACAATGCACCACAAGGCCTTCACCCCGTCTTTCCAGCCGATTTTCTTCCCCTGTTCGTACGTCCGACCCGAGTAACTGATCGACATTTCGTAAACGCGGTAGCCGGCTCGGGCGATCCGAGCGGTGATTTCCGGCTCGATTCCAAAACGCTTCTGGCGGAGCTTGGGAGCGATTTGGTCGACAACCTCTCGTCGAAACACTTTGTAGCACGTTTCCATGTCGGTCAGGTTCAGGTTGGTGAAGCAATTCGACAGGGTCGTCAGCACCTTGTTGCCCAAGTAGTGCCAAAAGTACAGAACTCGGTGCGGCTGGTCTCCCAGGAAGCGGCTGCCGTAGACCACGTCCGCCTTGTCTTCGATGATCGGCTGAATCAGCCGCACATACTCGGCCGGGTCGTACTCCAAATCGGCGTCCTGCACGACAACGATGTCGCCGGAGACATGGGAAAAGCCGGTGCGCAGGGCGGCCCCCTTCCCCTGGTTGTGGTCGTGATACAACACCGTCAGACGTTCCAGCAACTCGATTTCTCCCCCCTCCTTGCGTTCCGCCACTTCGTCTTCGAGTTGCTGGAGAATTTCTCGCGAGCCGTCGGTGCTGCAGTCGTCCACCACCACCAGCTCCTTGCGAATCGGCACCGCCAACACCCGCTCAATGACCTGACGCACCGTTTGCCGTTCGTTGTAGACCGGCATCACCACCGATAGCACCAGGTCCTCTGGGATTGCGTACAGGCCCAGAATGCGGCAGGTGGCCTCGCCGAGCAGCTGCTTCAGGGCGTCGTACCACTCCGGTGAGTGCGGTCGCACCCCAGCCAGCTGCTCGGAGATTGTCCTTTGAAAAACTGCTTCGTTCATCGGCTCCGTCCCTGTCTCAAACTGGCCAGCCGCGAGGCCGTCGGCGAGGTGTCCGGTCGGTTGCCGACGGGCGAGCGCCGGCAGTAGCGTTCGAAGACGGGGCCGCCAGCTCGGCCGCCCCGCAAACCGCTGCCGAAATTTAATGATTTCGCCGGTGAGCGAGAAGACAAGTCGTCGGTGCGGCGACGGGGCTCGTCTCGGTGGACCACCGCTGCTTGAGGCGCTGTCGACGGCCGCCGACCTCGATGCTCAGCAAACCCTCGCACGCCGCGGCGGTCCGCACCGGTTGAAGCTTAACGAAGCTTTGTCCCCAGGCGGCCTGATTACGGCTCGGTGTTTGTCCGAGCGGTTTGGCTGGTCTTGCGCACGCGGAATCTGCTATATTGGCCGAACTTGCGGCTCAGCGGCTCCGACAAACTTGCCGGGCACTCGCCGGTGGCCGCGAGGGTTGTCGTGTGGACGTGTCTCGCAGTGGGAGGACGGAGCGCGGTGCTTCGTCGGCGAGGCACCTCGGGGGTTCCACGAGGAACGGTTTTGTTCAACAAGTTCCGGTGACGAAGTGCGGGCACTCCCCGCCGACCGGGGGGACGACGTTCGGCCGGTCGGGTCGTCTGTCGACGACGGCTCGGTCTCTTGAAACGCGGCGACGGGTGACCGGGATCGAGTTGCCGAATGCGGGCGGTGTCGTCCACCGTGGTCGGGCGGTCGGGGCGGCACGGGTGTGCGTCTTGCCGGAACGCAAGGTGTGAAGGTAGCAATGGTCGATCGTAATCTGCTGCGTGAGTACTACGTACCGGACGAGGAAGTCGAGAAGACGCTGAAGGAGCAGCTGCCGGACATTGACGTCGAGTCGGGCGAGCTGGACGTGCTGTACGACGAACGGACCAGTCCGTACGAGAAAAACCAAATCGTCGAGGGGACCGTGGTCCGCGTCGACGGCGAAGAAGTGGTGGTCGACATCGGCTACAAGAGCGAAGGGTCGATTCCCATCGACGAGTGGTCGGAACACGAAGAGCCGCCGAAGCCGGGTGACAAGGTGCAGGTCTTGCTGGAAGAAGTCGAAGACGACTTCGGCCTGATCATTCTGTCGAAGCGGAAGGCGGACCGAATCCGCGAATGGGAGCGGATCATTGCGACGCACAAGGAGGGCGACGTCGTCAAGGGCACGGTCGTCCGGAAGATCAAAGGCGGATTGTTGGTCAATATTGGCGTCAACGTGTTTTTGCCGGCGAGCCAGGTCGACATTCGGCGTCCGCACGACATCGGCGAGTGGGTCGGCAAAGAGATCGAGTGCGTCATTCTGAAGATCGACGAAGGGCGACGGAACATTGTCGTCTCGCGTCGGAAGCTGATCGAAGACCGACGCGAGGAGATGAAGAAAAAGCTGTTGGCCGAGCTGGAACCGGGACAGCTGCGCAAGGGCATCGTCAAGAACATTGCCGACTTCGGTGCCTTCGTCGACCTGGGAGGCATCGACGGCCTGCTGCACATCACCGACATGAGCTGGGGACGGATCAGTCACCCGTCCGACATGGTCAAGGTGAACGAAGAGATCGAGGTCGTCATTCTGAATGTCGACCGCGAAAACGAGAAAGTGCAGCTCGGCCTGAAGCAGAAGACGCCCAGCCCCTGGGAGAACATCGAGGAGAAGTACCCGGTTGGCAGCAAGGTCAAGGGCGTGGTCGTCAACGTCAAGCCGTACGGGGCGTTCGTCAAGCTGGAGGACGGCGTCGAAGGGCTGGTTCACATCAGCGAAATGTCGTGGACCCGTCGAATCAACGACCCCAGCGAGTTGGTGAAGATCGGCGACGAGGTGGAAGTCGTCGTTCTGGGAATCAACAAGCAGAAGCAAGAAATTTCGCTGGGCATGAAGCAGGCCCAACCGAACCCGTGGGACACGATCGAGGAGCGGTGCCCGGTGGGTTCGGTTGTCGAAGGGACGGTCCGCAACATTGTGCCGTACGGAGCGTTCGTCGAAATCGAGGAGGGCATCGACGGCCTGCTCCACATCAGCGACATGTCGTGGACGCGCAAGATCACGCACGCCAGCGAAATGGTCCGCAAGGGCCAGAAGGTCAAGTGCCGCGTGCTCAACATCGACAAGAAACGGCGCCGCATTTCGCTCGGCATGAAGCAACTCCGCGACGACCCGTGGGAAGAGGAAATCCCGAACAAGTACCGGCCCGGTTCCATTGTCAAAGGCAAAGTGACCAAACTGACCAACTTCGGCGTGTTCGTCGAGTTGGAGCCGGAGCTGGAAGGGCTGTTACACATTTCCGAGCTGTCGGACAAGAAGGTGAGCAGCCCCGAGAAGGTCGTCAAGGTGGGCGACATCATCGACGTCCGGATTTTGCGGGTGGACACGGTCGAGCGGAAAATTGGCCTCAGTCGCCGCTTGAACCTGGAAGAGCAGAAGCAGGCGGAGCGGGAGGCTCAACGAGAGGCCGAACGCCGAGCCGCTCTGCGCGGCGGCACCGACAGCGGCAGCGGCGGCCCGCTGTTCTCGCTGGAACCGGCTGCTGAACCCAAGGCGACGGAACGACAGGTGAGCAGCCAAGAGGAGGCGGGCGCGACCCAAAGCACCCAGGCGGCAGCAGGCGACCAGGCCGAACCGGCAGCGACGGAGCAAAGCGCTCAGTCGAAGCCGGCCGAGCAGGCTCACGGCGAGTCGACCGAAGCGGCGTCGGAAACGGCCGAGCCGGGCACGTCTGACGCGGCCACGGCGACCAAGTCGGACCAGGCCGAAAAGGCCGAGCAGACAGAGCAGCCTGCGGAGACGTCGGCCGAGCAAGCGGAGCCGTCCGAGCCGGCGGCGTCCGAGTCTGAGGCCTCGGGCGGGTCGAACGAGCCACAGGCCACCGCCGACCAGCCGGAAACGTCCGAGTCGCCTCCCGCGCAGGCCCAGCCGCGCGAAGGTGACTCGGCCGGTCAGGCTGACCAATCCGGTCCGGCAGAACAAGAGGACTCGGCAAACTAGGCCACCGGTCGGCCGTCTGGCTCGCGAGCGGAACGACCGGCTCGACCGTTCACTCGCGTCTGCGTGGAACAGCCCCTCGCAACCGTTTGAGCGGCCCTCCGGAAAATTCTGGAGGGCCGCTACCATTGCGCGAACTGCCGAGTCTACGTCGGCTTTGCGGCCCCTCGTGTTCCTTTCTGTGCAGCAGCCTTTTCGGGGCGGTCGATTAGAACGGCTGACGGAGCTAGTTGCTGAAGGTCGCATTGCGCTTCGGTGTGCAGCGGTCTGCAGGTCAAGGTGGCTACCGGACGGAGCCTCATGTCGACGGAACGGCGCTCGACGTACGGTCGAGCAGATGCTCGCTCGGGCAACGTTCGGCCACGGCCTTGCCGGGCGCGGGCCGTCGACGGCCGTCCGGCTTCCTCCTGAATGAGTCGACGGAGGAGGACAAGGGACAGAACGGGCGAGCGGCACACACCGTTGGAGACACTCGAGAGCACTGGGAGCACCGAAGGACAAATGGCTGCTGCAACGAAGCGTCGTTCGCGGGGGGACCGGGTCCAAAGCCCGCTGGAAACCTACCTGCGCGAAATCAACGAAACACCGCTGCTCACGGCCGAGGAAGAGAAGGAACTGTCGCGACGAATCGCTCAGGGCGACAGCGAGGCACGCGACCGAATGGTCCGAGCCAACCTCCGGCTGGTCGTCAACATTGCTCGCAACTACGTCGGCAAAGGACTGCCCTTGCAGGACCTCATTGAAGAGGGCAACTTGGGGCTGCTGCGGGCCGTCGAGGGCTTCGACCCTTCCATGAACACCCGCTTCAGCACTTACGCCAGCTACTGGATCAAGCAGTCGATCAAGCGGGCGTTGATCAACTCGGCCAAAACCATTCGCATTCCGGCGTACATGGTCGAGCTGCTGAGCAAGTGGAGGAAGACGGCGGCCCGACTGCAAGACCAGTTGAAACGCACGCCGACTCCAGAGGAAATTGCGGCCGAATTGGGCATTCCCAAGAAACGGCTGAAAATCATCAAGAAGGCCATTCAGCTCTACAACACCACTCCCCAGCCCGACATCGACGAAAACGGCTGGACGCTCGGCGAACTGATTGCGGACGACCGCGGCAAGGGCCCCGAAGACGAGCTCATTGACAGCGACAACCTGGAACACGTCATGCAAATGCTCGACAGAATGGACCCACGCGAGGCCACCATTCTGCGAATGCGTTTCGGGTTGGACGACGGCGAGCCCAAAACGCTGAAAGAAATCGGTGAAACGCTTGGCCTGACGCGGGAACGAGTCCGCCAAATCGAAAACGAAGCCCTCAACAAGCTGGCTCGCAGCCTGCTGGGTGACTGAGCCGGCTCGCTCGCCGGACGGCCGCACCGGCTACCTTCGCAGAGCGGAGGCGCTGGCTCCCCTCCGCCCGCCCGACCGCGTCTTTCCGCAAGCTTCACCGGACGCGGCGTTTTTCGGGCCGTCCGCCTTTCAAACGGGGACCGGCTCACAAGCTCCGACCTGTGGCAGTTCCTCGCGTTTCCCGCCTTTCTCGAGCGCCAGCCGCACCAGTTGCTGGACCAGCCTTTGCACGGCGATTATTGTAGCCGCTCGGCGAACGGCCGCGCGCAGCGGTCTTTCGACCCCACCGGGTTTGAAGCATGAGGGCCGTGGTCTGCCGAGTCGACGCAGCTCGGCCCGCGGCTCCACTCGTCGTGTCCGCGGTTCAAATGGAGCGACCAACCTGAGCGACTCATGCCGGACACCACGCTGAACATTGCCGAGCGGTTGCGCGAAATGGCCCGGCGGTTCCCGGGGCGGCCGGCGGTCGTGTGGCCGGCGGGCAGGGACTGGTCCGGCCGCACACGCTACACCCAGCTTTCCTTTCAGCAGCTGGACCAGGAAAGCGACCGGTTGGCCCGCGGACTGGTCCGGCTGGGAGTGCGACCGGGCACGCGAATGGTGCTTCTGGTCCGGCCCAGCTTGGAGTTCGTCACGCTGACGTTCGCTTTGTTCAAGGCCGGAGCTGTCGTGGTTCTGATTGACCCGGGCATGGGTCGACGTTCGCTGGTCCGCTGCTTGGCCGAGGTCGAACCGGAGGGTTTTGTCGCGGTGCCGGTCGTGCATTTTTTCCGGCGGTTTTACCGACGGCTGTTCCCGCGGGCCCGGTTGAACGTGTCGGTCGGTTTCGGCTGGCTGACCGGAGCCGTGCCGTACGGGAAGCTGTTGGGACCGGCCTGGGAGCCGTTCCGTTTGGCAACGACCCGACCGGACGACCCGGCAGCCGTCATTTTCACCAGCGGCAGCACGGGACCGCCGAAGGGCGTGCTCTACGAGCACCGCGTGTTCGACGCTCAGGTCCGCCTGTTGCGAGACTTTTTCGACGTCCGACCCGGCGAGGTCAGTCTGTCGGGCTTTCCGCTGTTTTCGTTGTTCGACGCGGCCATGGGAGTGACGACGGTCATTCCCGACATGGACCCGACTCGCCCGGCCCGCGTCGACCCGGAACGAATTCTGGCAGCCGTCGAAGACCACGGCGTCTGTCAAGCATTCGGGTCGCCGGCCATGTGGGAGCGAATCGTCCGGTACTGCGAGTCGACCGGGCGGCGGATTCCGTTCCTTCGGCGGGTGACTTCGGCCGGGGCTCCCGTCTCGCCGTGGCTGCTGGAAAGGCTGCGTCGCGTGTTGGCCGAGGAGGACGCCGAGGTCTTCACGCCGTACGGAGCGACCGAGTGTTTGCCGGTGGCGTGCGTGAGCAGTCGGGAGGTGTTGGGCGAGACGGCGGCGAAGTCTCGTCGCGGGGCCGGCACGTGCGTCGGGCGTCTGTTTCCCGAAATGTCGGTGCGAATTGTCGAACCCACGGACGGTCCCATTCGGTCCTTCGACGACGCTCGCTCATTGCCGCCCGGCCAGGTCGGCGAAATTGTCGTCACCGGTCCGACGGTCACACGACAGTACGTGGCCAAGCCCGAAGCCACGGCCGCGGCGAAAATTGTGGACGGTGGCCGCGTGTGGCACCGAATGGGCGACGTGGGCTACCTGGACGACCAGGGCCGACTCTGGGTCTGCGGCCGGAAAGCTCACGTCGTGCACACGGCCGACGGCCCCTTGTACCCGGTCCCGTGCGAAGCGGTTTTCAACGAGCACCCTCGGGTGTTTCGGTCTGCGTTGGTGGGAGTGGGGCCGCGCGGCGAGCAGGAGCCGGTGGTTGTGGTCGAGCCGGAGCCGGGCCAGTTTCCGCGCTCGGCGACGGACCGGCGGCGGTTTGAGGAGGAGCTGCTGGAGCTGGCGGCGGCCAACCCGGTCACGGCCCGGGTCCGCCGGGTGCTGTTTCGCAAGGCCTTGCCGGTGGACGTCCGGCACAACGTGAAAATCAACCGCGAGCTGCTTGCCGAGTGGGCCGCTCGGAAACTGAACCGGAAAAAGGACACCCGGCCGTCCAGCGACGTCTCGCGGCCGGCGGCCGAACGGGCTGTGGTCAAGTCTCGAACGGAGTGACACGGCGGTGAAGGCGTTGGTGACAGGAGCCAGTGGTTTCTTGGGCACGCAAATTGTGCGCGAGCTGCTGCGCCGGGGCGGGCGAGTGCGAGCCTTTTGCCGTCGCCACGTGCCGCTGTTCGACGAGCCCGGGGTCGAGTGGCACCAGGGAGACGTGCGGGACTTCGACGCGGTCCGGACGGCGTGCCGCGGTGTGGACGTCGTCTTTCACGTCGCCGCCTTGCCGACCATTTGGGGCTCGTGGAAGGAGCTCTACTCGGTCAACACGTTGGGCACGGAAGCGGTTCTGGCGGCGTGTCGGTTCGAGGGCGTCCGACGGCTGGTCTACACCAGCTCGGCCAGTGTCGTCTTCGACGACCACGACCACGTCGACCAGAACGAAGACCTTCCGTACGCCACTCGCTTCCTGTGCCACTACCCGAAAACCAAGACGCTGGCCGAACAGAGCGTGCTGGCCGCCAACGGACGTGACGGCCTGCACACGGTCGCCCTGCGACCTCACCTGATTTGGGGGCCCGGCGACAACCATTTGGTGCCGCGACTGTTGGCCCGAGCGCAAACCGGGCGGCTGTGGCGAGTGGGCGACGGCACCAACCGCGTGTCGACGTCGTTCATTGACGACTTGGCCGCCGCTCACGTGTTGGCGGCCGAGCGGTTGGACGGCGACGGTCCTCCGGCCGGACGAGCGTACTTCGTCACCGACGCCGAGCCGGTGAACCTGTGGCGGTGGATTGACGAGCTGTTGCAGCGAGCGGGGCTGCCTCCGGTCCAGCGGCAAATTTCGGCCCGCGCGGCTTGGCGGCTGGGCCTTTTCTACGAGCTGCTGTACGGGGCCCTGCGCATTCGACGGGAGCCGCCGCTGACGCGGTTTCTGGCTCAGCAACTCGCCAAGACGCACACCTACAGCAGCCAGCGGGCCGCTCGCGACTTCGGCTACCAGCCCCGAGCCACCTACGCCGAAGGCATGCGTCGGCTCGAACCACAACTGTTGCGGCAGCCGGAAGAGAACGGCTGCTTGAAACAGGAACAAGCCGTGTAGGCAGGCCAAGCCTTGGCGGGCCGAGCTGGGGGAAGCGAAGCCCGTTCGGCCGGGCGTCTGAGCCGGCTCAGGCCTTTGGCGTCAACGAGCGAGCCGACACGGTCGACGTCCGCGTCGACAGGCGGGACTCCACAGGCGACTCGGCACCCGAGCGCCCGGGCTGCTGCAAGAACGCCGACGGCGGAGTCACCGGCCCTCGTCCCATGGGCTGCCGCTCCGCTTGCTCGAAACGCAGAATCCTTTCACCCAGTCGGTCGATTCGCCGGGTGAGCACGCGCGTGGTCTGTTCGAGGCCGCCGGAAATGAGCGTCACCACGCCCAGAAAGAGCAGCATTTGCGAGGCGGTTGTCACGAGCCAGCCGGTCGGAGCGTAGTGCACGGGCCCGCCAAAGTAGCTCCACAAAACCAAACACGAACCGGCCGTCAGACCCAGCACACCCAGGTAGGCCAACAATTGCCCGGCCCACACTAGCACGCTCGACTGCTGGTCGGCCTCGTCGGACGACGAGCCGGGAACGTCCACGTGCGGCGGCTGAGCGTGTTGGTGAGGCTGGTCGAGCCGAGCGTGGGGAGTCGCGTGTTGCGGCCGGCCGTCGAGCTGGGCTGGCTGCACGGGTTGACCGCCGGTCTGGCGCGGCGTCGCCGCTTGGCCGTCGAGCGGGCTCGGGGCGGCTGCGTGGCCGTCGAGCCAGTTCGCGGCGGCTCGGCTGCCGTCTGAGCGGTTCGTCGGTGTGCCCGGTTGGGCCTGCTTGTCGGCTGCGTCAGAAGCGGACGGCGCGTCAACTGCTCCGGCGGCGTGCGTCGCGACTCGGGGACTGACGGCGAAGTGCGGCGCCGAGCGGTACGGGTCGGCGTCGGCACCGACGGCAGACGAAGCACCCGCGACGGGCTGGGGACCCGTCTCGGCTCCAGGTGAAGACGGACGGTGGCTCGGTTCACCCGCAGCGGCCGCGTGCACGGGCTCACCGACCGACGTCCCCGTTGGAGACAGCGGCTCAGGCAAGTCGGCCGTTGCCTCGCTTTCCGTAGGCGACGAACGTTCGGTCTCACCCGCCGCCGTTGGCCCGCGCCGGGCCACTGAGCTGGCGTCGGTCGGACAGGGGGAGCTGGCACTGGGCGCGGCTTCGGGAGCCTCGGACAGCGCCGACGAGCTCGACGACGGTTCGCGCCTCGGCCTTGTCTGCTGTGGACGCTGCTCGTCGGCTGAACCCGGTCCACTGGGCTGGTCGCTGCCGCTGGCCGAGTCGGTTGGGTTCGCCGAGTTGTCCGGCTTTGTCTGGCCGCTGCGGCCAGGCACCGACTGGGCGTCGTCCGAGCGACGCTCACGGCCGACGAGGGCAGTCGGGCAAGCGTCCGTCGGGCGGACGTCAGCCGTGGGCGAGCGTGAGTCGGAGCCGGACGGCGAGTCGTCGGCGAGGAGCGAGGTGGGACGTTCGTCTTCGTTTTTCTTGGCTGGCTGGCTTTCCGAGGAAGAGTCCCGGCGGGCGTTCGAATGGGACGAGCTGCACGCGTCTGACAGGTCGGCGGCCTGGCCCCCGGACGGGCGAGTGGAAGGCGAGGTAGGCCGCGGCGCGGTGTCGAACAAGTCCAGGCTGGTTTCCGTGGACCAGCGCTGCAGCAGCTGCCGGGCGGACCGTGTGGCTTCGTCCAGCAGACTAAAACCACGCACTTCCCCTTTCGGTTCGCCTAACGACTGACCGCACGCGGCGCACAGAACTCGCCTGTTGTCGCCGGAAAGCTCCACCGCGACTTCGGCCTGGCAATGAGAACACCACATGCCTCGGTTCCAATCGGAAGACTTCTTGGAAATTGGAAAGGAGAGCAGAGGGGGAGCGACAAACGAAATGAGGGCTCGAATCTTACGCCGAAGGTCTGAGGCGACGCAAGAGCGGTTGGCTGGGAGACGGCAACGGGTGAACAGCCGGTTCCGGCGGCGTCCGGGAACCGGAGCGCCACGCTCCGTCGTGGCCGCGGTGGCTCGGCATTCGGCATTCGGAATTCGGGGTCGGCAACGTCGGGACGCCGGAAGAGGGGACTTCGACAACAGGTCGCTGGTCCAAATCACAAAGTCCGCCGTGCGCCCTCGGCGACGCCACCGGGTGGTACGAAGACCGAGCTTGTCAGACCAAAAACGGCGGTGGTAAACTTCGCCACCGGCAGGGGCGAGTTGGCGCCCTTTCCCGGCGAAGAGACTCGCTGCGGGTGCTCCCGCCGACGAACGGGTCAGGGTGGGTCGGGCTGACGCGTGGCGGCGTGGTCAGGGCGAAACGGTGCGACCAGGCAACGGGCTCGGCAGCGGAAACCGAGAAACGAAACGGAACGACCGCCCGTCGCCTCGGCCGGCACCAGCGAACGTGTCGGTCCGAACGGGAACGGACAGGCGGAGCGAGACAAGGAGGTCACCTTGTTTCTGACGCGGTCCCTTTGGAGAAAAATGGTCTTTGGCCTGGGACTGGTGCTGCTCATGCTGACCATTCTGTCGCTGAGCGGCATTTTGGGGTTGGCTTCGTACCGGCACATTGTTCACGACCCCATTTTCGACCCGCTGCAAACACCCCGTCAGGCCGACTTGCTGGCGGCTTTGTCGTCGCTGCAAGTGGCGTTGGAGCCGCCGTCGGTGCAGGACACGCTGCGAGTCGGCTCGCCGCGCTTCACCGAAGAGCTCCAGAAGGCTCGCGACGTCATTCGCCGCTACCGCCTGCGGCTGGACGAGCTGCCTCCGTCCAGCCGAACCGACGTCACTCGCCGAATGCTGGACGGCATTGAGGCGGGACTGAAGTCGCTCCAGCAGCAGTACGAAGAGCTGGGCAATCCACTACGCAACCCGCTGCAGGCACGACGTCTTCAGCAGCAGGTGCTGCCGTTGCTTCAAATGGCCGCCTTCGTGCCCGACTCGCAGGACGGCTACACCGCTCGGCTGCGACAAGCTCGCCGGGCCTACGAAACCAGCTTCACCATTCTCTGCGTGACCAGCGGCGTGGCCGTGGCCTTGTTCGTTGGACTGGTCGTCTGCGGCTACCGCTGGATTTTCCGTCCGCTGCGCGAGCTGCACCAGGGGGCTCGCCGGGTGGCTCAAGGAGATTTCGACTACCGCCTGCGGCTGAAAACGAACGACGAAATGGCCGAGCTGGCCGAGGCGTTCAACCAAATGACCGAACGCTTCCAGGAAATTGCCAACCATTTGGACCAAGAGGTTCAGGCTCGCAGCCGTGAGCTGGTGCGGTCGGCCCGTCTGGCGAGCGTCGGCTTCCTGGCGGCCGGTGTCGCCCACGAAATCAACAACCCGCTGACGGCCATTAAGTGGGCCGCCGAATCTTTGTCCGAACGGGCACTGCTGGGCGAGGCCATTCCAGCCGACGAAGTCACCACGCGCTACCTGGGCATGATTCAACGCGAGGCCGACCGGTGCCAACAGATTACCTCCAAACTGCTCGACTTCGCTCGCGGCCGCGACTCCACACGCACCCGCAGCGACCTGGTGCAGCTGGTCCGGGAGGTGCTGGAACTGGTCTCGCACATTAGCAAGTTCCGCGACCGACAGATTGAACTGAAGCGGACCGAGCCGTGCTTTGCCGAGGTGAACCCCAGCGAAATCAAACAGGTCATTCTGAACCTGGTCTCGAACGCCCTGCAGGCCACCGACCCCGGCGGACGCGTGGAAATCGAATTGCACG
>CAYSAG010000131.1:0-5036 GCA_964428935.1 uncultured Planctomycetaceae bacterium
CACCGTTAAGCTTGGTTTTCAGGGCCGAGGCTTGCCCGCACAGAGTCTGCTTGCAGCGGTTCGCTGGGAAGACACGTCACAACCCCGATGCCCGGAAAAACGCACAACTTTGCCCATGGCTGCGATTCGTCGACATATCCATAAATTGTTTCGTCAGCTCGCAGCGCTGCGCAGGTCGAAAACTCTAGCAGGCCGCTGGCGCCGACGGTCTGCTTTGCGCCTGGCTTGCGGAGCGGTGGCGGGACCTTGCGTGCGAAGGCTCGCGCGGGCGGAGCGTGTGCGAGTCGCGTCCGGTTGGTGGCTTGAGCGGCTTGCGCAGCTTCCGCCGTTTGAAAATGGCGCGGGTTGCCTTGGACGAGGCGCGTCCGCTTGTAGACGACTGCGAAGCGGCCCGGCAGGCGGTTGAATGGGTTTTGAGGTGTTTGCGGGACGACGCAGCGTCGGGGCGGCGAGAGTAAGCTGAGTGAGACGCCTTCCATGGACACAGCAATGACGACCACTTCACTGGCTTCGGCACCGATTGCCGTTGTGGGCGTGGCTTGCCGCATGCCGGGAGCGGAGGACGCGCGGGCGTTCTGGGACCTGTTGCGTGAGGGCCGAAGCGCCATTCAGGAGGTTCCGCCGGAGCGGTTGGATCGCGAGCTGTACTACGACCCGCGGAAAGGGGTCACCGGACGCACCTACTCGTTGCTGGGTGGGTTCGTGCCGGACCGGCCGGTCGACCTCGAGCAACTTCGACTGTCCGAGCAAGAAGCGCGCTCGGCCGACGTCGCTCACCTAACCATGTGCCAGGTCGTGCGGGAGGCCTTTCGGGATGCTCACCTGGACCCGTTCGACCTGCCCACCCGAAACGTCGGTGTCTACGTCGGACACTCCGGCGGCAGCGAGCTGGCCGGCGACTTGGTCTACGCGACTTACATTGAGGAGGTAGCCGAGTACCTGCGCGAGGCAAATGCTCGGGTCGGCCTGTCGGAGTCGGTCGTTGCCGAGACGGTTCGCGAGCTAGTGGAGCGGGTGCGGCGTCAGTACCCTCGGCGGTTTCGCGACGGCGGCCCGGACCTGGGAGCTCACGCCGTCGCCGCGTTGGTGTCGAAGGTGTTCCGTCTGACGGGGCCGTTCCTCGCCGTCGACGCAGCCTGCGCTTCGTCTTTGGTGGCGTTGGTTCTGGCGGTAGAAGCCCTGCAGCTCGGGCAGATTGACTTGGCCGTCGTGGGCGGCGCCTCGTACAACAAGTGGTACGGCTACGTCTTGTTTTGTCAGGCCCAGTCGATGGGCAGCAAAGGGTCCCGTCCGTTCGACTCCGGCGCCGAAGGACTCATTAGCTCGGAAGGTTACGTGGCTCTCGTTCTGAAACGGCTCGACCGAGCATTGGCCGACGGCGACCGTGTGCTGGGAGTCATTTCCGGGGTCGGGCTCTCGTCGGACGGCAAGGGCAAGAGCCTGTGGGCTCCGCGAGCCGAAGGACAAATCGAGGCCGTGCGGCGGGCGTACCAGAACGGCGTGGACCCAGCTCGACTACAGTACATTGAATGCCACGCCACGTCGACCAAGGTCGGCGACGCAACCGAATTGTCGGCGCTCACCGCAGCCCTTCGTTCTCGACTTCCCATCGGCCAGAAAATTCCCATTGGCAGCGTCAAGGCGAACATTGGTCACACGCTGGAGACCGCCGGGCTGGCGGGGTTGTTGAAAGTCCTGCTGGCCGTTCAAAACGACTTCATTCCGCCGCAAATCAACTTCACGGACCCGAACCCGCAGATTGATTGGGAGCGAATTCCGTTCTTCGTGCCGACGGAAGGCCTGCCGTGGCCGAAGCCGTCGGACGGCGACGTGCGGCGAGCGGCCGTCAACGCCTTCGGCATTGGTGGCTTGAACGTCCACGTTGTCGTGGACGACCGGCCGTCGGACCGGAACGAAGCTCGGACGGTGGTCGGCTTTTCGCCCGGCACCGAGCGGGCGAGTTCTTCCTCGACCGGTCCGGCCGGCCGCGACGCCACCCGCTCGCAGGCGCAGGACCCAACGTCGCCTGGCACGCTGCACGAACCAATTGCCGTGGTCGGAATGAGCTGCGTTCTGCCGGACGCCGCCGACCCGGACCAGTTTTGGCAATTGGTTCTTTCGGGCCGTCGGGCTTTGTCGCACGTGCCGCCGGAGCGTTGGAACCCTCGAATCTACCACGACCCAGACGGCCTTTTCTTCCGCTGTCGGACGACGCTGGGCGGCTTTGTTCGCGACTTTCAGTACGACTGGAAACGCCACAAGGTCCCGCCGAAGCAGGTGGCCAACGCCGACCCACTGCAGTTCATGCTGTTGGGAGCGGCAGACGCGGCGCTGCGCGACGCCGGCTACTTCGACCGTCCGTTCGACCGGGCCCGGACGGCTGTCGTCGTCGGCACTACGTTTGGCGGAGACTTCGCCTGTCAGGTGCAAATGGGGTTGCGGTTGCCCGAGACGCAGAAACGAATTCGCGAGTCGCTGCGGCGACGGGGCGTTGCCGACGAGCAGGTCGAACGGCTCTGTGCCGAATTCGGCGATTTGCTGCTGAAACGAATGCCCGCGCTCATTGACGAGACGGGCAGCTTCACGGCCAGCACGTTGGCCTCGCGCTTGTCCAAGACGTTCGACCTAATGGGTGGAGCCTTTTCCATTGACGCGGCGGACACCTCCGCTTTGGCCGCCCTGCACGCCGCGGTCAACTTGTTGCAGTTGCGGCGAGCGGACATGGTGCTGTGTGCCAGCGGCCAGCGAGCCATGGACGTGACGACCTACGAGTCGCTGGGGCTGCGGGGCCTGTTGGCCACCGACTGGCCGTCGCCGCCGTTCGACACAGACGTCCGCGGCGTCGTGCCGGGCGAAGGAGCGAGCGTGCTGGTTTTGAAACGGCTGGCCGACGCCGAACGGGACGGCGACCGCGTTCTGGCCGTCATTCGAGGTTTGGGCTGCGCGACCGACGTCGAGCGTCCGGACCGCGCTTGGCGCGAAGCCGCCACCCGGGCGCTGGCGCGCTCCGGGCTGCGGCCCGAGCAAGTGGCCGTGCTGGAGTGCGCCCGGCTGCCGAACCGCTCCGCGGACGAACGGGAGCTCGGTCTGCTGGTCGAGCTGTACGGGCAAGGAAACCGCCGACAGCCCCTCTGGGTCAGCTCGGTCAGCGCTCAAGTCGGACACCAACTGGGACACTCGGGCATGGTCGCCTTGATTAAAGCCATTCTCGAGCTGAACCACGGCCGAGTGCCGGCGACGGTCGGTTTGCGTCGGCCGCTGACCGCCGACAACGCCCAGGTCCGTGCGGCCACGGCCACTCAGCCGGTCTACGCCGAGACGCCGGAGGGCCACGGCGTGGGAGCGGTCAGCAATGCCGACACGCACGGCTCAGCCTACCACGTCCTCCTGGAAGGAACGGCCAAACTGGCTCGGCCGCCGGAACGGGAGGCCGAGCGCGACGAGCGGCCGGAGCCGGTGGAGCGGTCGGCCAGTTTGGCGGTGAGCTCGGCGGTCGGTGTCGCTGCAGCCGAGCCGGCCGGTGCGTCCGTGGACTCGGCGGGCTCGCGCCGGCAACGGAACCCTCGACCAGCCAACACAACCGCGTGCTCCGAAGGCCGCAAGAAAGTTTTCCGTCTGGCCGTCGTGGCCGAGAACTTGCAAGAGGTGGGACAGAAGCTGGCCGCGGCCGGGCAGACGCTGGCCAACGGAGGCAACGGGCAGTCGCTGCACCAGCAGGGCGTTCTGGTTCTGCCGGACAGCGGCGGTCCGGCCAAAGTGGCGCTGGTGTTTCCGGGTCAAGGGTCGCAGTACACGGGCATGCTTCGCGAGCTGGTCGAGACGTGCCCGGCCGCAGCCGAACAGTGCCGGCAGGTGGACGAAGTGTTGCGCGAGCTCGGACTGCCGACGTTCGCCCAAATGGCCTGGCAGGCAGACGCCGGTTTGGGCACCGACCCGCTTCGGACGCAATTGGCCGTGCTGGCTGCCGACCTCATTCTTTACGCCGTCGCGCTCGACGCGGGCCTGCGTCCGGACGTCGTCGTGGGGCACAGCTACGGCGAGTTCGCTGCACTGGTCGCGGCCGGCGCGTGGACGGTCCGCGAAGCCGTTCGGGCCACGCAAGCCCGGGCCGAGTCGATTCAACGGTTCGTGGCCGACCCCGGCCGACTGTTGTCGGTGGGCGAGGGGCGCGAGGCGGTCCAGCGGTGGATTCACGAAAGCGGCGCGGCGGTGTGGGTGGCCAACCACAACGCACCCGACCAAACGGTCGTCGGCGGCTCGGCCGAGGCGGTCGAGCAGTTCCAACAATGGTTGCAGCAACGTCGAGTGGCGACGCGGTTGCTCGCCGTGCCTTGTGCCTACCACACGCCGGTGTTGGAGCCGGCGGAAGAGCCGTTCGCTCAGGCGCTGGCGTCGGTGGCTTTGCAACGACCGCAGCGAGCGTTCTGGTCCAGCGTCACGAACCAGCCGGAGCACAAGCCGTTCGAAATCCGAAGGAACCTGGTGGCCCAACTCACCTCGCCGGTCCTTTACGTCGACCTGGTTCGTCGGCTGGCGGCCGAGGGGGTGACGGTGTTCGTGGAGGTTGGACCGAGCCAGGTGCTGACGCGGCTGAACCGTCGCATTCTGGCCGACGACGCAACGGCCGTCGCTCTGGACTCGCCGCGAACAACGGCCGACCACACGTTGGCCACGCTTCGAGCGTTGACAGTGTGTCTGGGCGAGCGAGCCGGCGGGACGGGCGAGCCGGTTGGAGCAGCGGCCGTCGGGCCGGGCACGCAGACGCTGGGGCAACGGGCGAGCACGGAAACCGAGCCGTCGCAACGCGGACAAGTCTTGTTCTTCGACGCCACAGAACGACGCCGTCAGAAAATGCGACAAGCGGCCTTGGCCGGGCGAGAAGAGCGTCCGCCATCGGAACCGCCGGCCGAACCGGTTCGGTCGCCCGCCGCGGAGGCACGCCTTTCGTCGCCCGTCCCGGAGGGCCCCGCTCCGTCGGAAGCGCCGGAGGGCCCCGCTCTGTCGGGGCCGCCAGCCGAGGAAGTCGCTCCGTCGGG
>CAYSAG010000131.1:5136-9737 GCA_964428935.1 uncultured Planctomycetaceae bacterium
CCCGCTCCGTCAGAACCGCCGGAGGGCCCCGCTCTGTCGGGGCCGCCAGCCGAGGAGGTCGCTCCGTCGGGGCCGCCCCCGAAGGCTCCCGCTCCGGAGACTGCCGCTCCGTCCGCGCCGACGGCCAAGGAGCCCGCTCCGTCAGTGCGGCCAGCCGAAGCGGCTCGCACACAGCCGCCGTCGGAACCGGCCGCACCCGTGCGTGCGCAACTTCCGCCGGCCGACCAGCCGACGCGGGCCGAAGCCGTGCCGGTGCCGTCGGAACTGAGCGTGGTCCGGTTGAGCGGCACGGCGTACGAAATGGGCCGTCAACACGGAGAGGCTCAGGCGGCCAACATTCAGCGAATTTTGGAGCGGTCGGCCGAACTGGTCCGTCGTCGGCCCGACGGCTTTGCCCGGCTGCAGGAAGCGTTGTCCAATGCGAGCGGCTACTTCGGCGAGCGGGAGCTGGAGGAGCTGCAGGGACTGGCCGACAGTTTGGGGGTGCCGCTGGAACACGTGGTGGCTCACAACCTGGGCGTCTACCCCGAAAACATTCCGGGGTGTGCCCAGTTCGCTGTGACGGCCGACTGCAACCGGCACGACGGCCTGCTGCACGCAGCCAATGAAGACTCTCCGTTGGCCTTGTGGCTTCCCGACTGTCTGGTTCGCACGGTTCAGGTTCGTTGTCCCGAAAGCGGCATTCCGCACGTGACCTTCAGCATTGCCGGCCAAGTGGGCGGTCTGAACGGCATGAACGCGTGCGGCTTGGCCGTCACCAGCACGTTGTTGCTGGACCGGTCCCGCGAGCCCAACCACCGAGCCGGGCTGATTCACGCGGTCATTGTGAAGCGGTTGCTGGAGGAGGCGGAGGACGTCCAAACGGCCATTGAAATGCTGCGGGGCTTTGCGCGGAAGGACGCGTGGAGCCTTTGCCTGAGCAGCGGGCCGTCGGACCGACTGTGGTACGTGGAGTACGACGGCGACTCGCTGCGGGTTCAGCCCGAGCCGCCCAAGGTCGCGACCACCAACCATTGCCTGTTGCACCCGCCGCTGACGCCCGTGCCGGCTCATTCCAAGTACCGGCTGGCTCGGCTGCAGTCGCTGCTTCAGTCCCCGCCGGAAGGCAAGCTGACGGCCGCCTGGTGTCAGCGCGTGCTGCGAGACCGGTTCGACCTGGAACGCGGACGCTTCACCCCGCACCCAACCATGAACACCATTTGCCGGCTGGACAACCAGGTCAGCGTGGTCATGCAGCCGGCCGAGGGACGCGTGTGGGTGACGCCCGGACCCACGGCCAACGGCCGAGCGGACACGTTCTACGAGCTCGACGTCGACGCGCTGTTCCGGTCGACGGCGCGGTGTCGCGGAGCCAACGGACGCGGCGAGCAAGTGCGTTCGCGGACCCAAAGCGGTGGCAGCTCGCGTTCTTCGGACGCGTCGGGCTCGGAGTCGAGCGAGCAGAAAGCGACGGAGTCGTCCGGCGCGGACAGCGACGAGGACCGAGAACGCTCGCCCGCTCGGCACGGCTCGACCGGCGGCAACGGGCAAATGGAGCCGGCCCCCACGAGCGAAGTCGGACGGGCTGCCGCGGCCCCCGCTCCACCGGCTTCCGGCGTCAAAGCTCCGACCGCCCCGCCCGCTGACGCTTCCCAAGTCTCCTCGGCTGAAGCTCCAGCGGCCGTCGCGACGTCGGCGGAACTGCCGGCCGAGTCGCAGCGGCTCACGCGGAGGTACGTCTTGCGAGCCGTCGCCGCGCCGCTGCCGCCTGCGTCGTCAGGCCGCTCGGTTCAGTGGGCCGGCAACGTGGTCGTGTTCGGAAAGGGCCGAACGGCCGACGCTTTGTGCGCGCGGCTGAGCCGGGCCGGAGCACGGGTCGAGCGAATTGTCCAGACGGACGACGCCGACGCGGCCGTCCGCAAACTGCAAGAGCTCTGGCGGCAGCAGCCCGCTCCGCACCTTTTCCTCGTGGCCGACGCCTCTGCCGACCGGGGCCGCTCGTCCCACTGGGCCGCCGAGTCGGTCGGGCGGTTCCTGCCGGCGTACTGGGTGTGTCAGCAGTGGGTGCGGAAGGTGGTCGAGAGCGGGCTGGTGGAGCGTTCCAGCTTGGTGGCCGTCACGACGCTGGGGGGCGACTTCGGGCTGAGCGGCTCGGACGGCGAAGTGTGGTCGGCCGGTTTGGCCGGCTTGCTGAAGGGCGTGCGTCGTGAGTTCCCGCAAATGACCGTCAAGGTGGTCGACACGTCGCCGCAGGACCCGCCGGACGCGGTGGCCGAGGCAGTCTGGCGTGAGCTGACGGCGGGCGACCGGGAGGTCGAAGTGGGGTGGGCTCGCGGCCGGCGAGTGGTGGTTCGTGCGGTGCCGCAGCCGGCGTCGTCGTTGCCGCAAGCGGTCTTGCCGAGCGGTGGCGTGTGGGTCGTCACGGGCGGAGCTCGGGGCATTACGTCGGTCGTCGCGTTGGAGCTGGGACGACGGTTGGGGCTGCGACTGCACCTGCTCGGCTCCACCCCTCGGCCAGACATTGACCCCGCGTGGCGAGACTACTCCGACCAGCAGCTCAGCCAGCTCAAGCGAAGCGTGACGGCCGAGGCACTGCGAGCCGGCCAGGTTCCGGCCGAGGCGTGGGAGCGGGTTCGGCGGGCCATTGAAATCGACCGGACGCTCCACCGGTTCGCTCAGGCCGGCGTGCAGGCCACCTACCACTGCTGCGACGTCACCGACCGCGACGCTTTGGCCGCCGTGCTGGAGCAAATTCGTCGCACCGACGGCCCGGTCGAAGGAATCATTCACGGCGCGGGGGTCGAGTCGGCTTGTCGGTTCGAGCGGAAGAAGCGGGAGTCGGTCGAGCGGACCCTGGCCGTGAAGGTCGGCGGCGCGGCGACGCTGATTGAACTGACGGCCAACGACCCACTGCGCTACTTCATTGCGTTCGGCTCGACCAGCGGACGGTTCGGAGGCCTCGGGCAGACCGACTACTCGGCCGCGTCCGAACTGCTGTGCAAAATGTGTGGTCGGCTGCGAGCGGAACGGCCGGAGTGTCGGGCGGTGGGCTTTCATTGGCCACCGTGGGACGAAGTGGGCATGGCCGCTCGGCCCGAAAGCCGAATGGCTCTCAGCGCCAGCAACCTGACCTTCATGCCTCCGCTGGAAGGCGTCGCTCACTTGCTGGACGAACTGGCGACGGGCTTGGCCGAGCCGGAGGTGTTGGTCGTCGACAAGCCGCAACTGTTCGCGCTGCCCGGCACGGCGGACACGGCGGAGAAAGGGCCGTCGGAGCCGGTTCGCCGTCTGCTGGCCGAACTGCCCCTGGCGGACTTGACTTACCACCGGCCCACAGACGGTCTGCTGGTGGTCGAGTCGCGTTTCGACCCGGAAAGCGACCCGTTTCTGCTGGACCACCGCGACCGCGGCGTGCCGATTTTGCCCGCAGCGGTGGGAATCGAATTGCTGGCCGAGGCGGCTGTGCTGGCCTGCGGCGGTCGAGGCACGCCCGTCTTGCTGAACGACGTCGAAATTCACAACGGCCTTCGCTTCCACGTGGCCCGCCCGCAGACCGCTCGTGTGGCCGTGCACGGGGAGCGGCCCGAGGGCCCGGTCGAGACGTCGTCCGACCGCCCCCGGCAACAGGAGGACTGGTCGAGCCAGCCGACGGCCCAGCAACAGCCGGCCCAGGCCGCTGCTGCCGACGAACAAGGCCTCGCCGCGGTTCAGTGCGAAATGTCGGCCGACTTGCGAGACCGAGCCGGACGACTCCTCACGCCCGACCGTCCCCTTTTCAGCGGCCAAGTCCGCCTGGCCGCTCAGCCGCAACGACTCGACCAGGTCAGCGTGCAGCCGTGGCCGGTCCGCGAGCCCGGCTGGCCCGTTCCGTACGTGGACCATTGGAACGAAATGCGGCTGGAAGAGCACGGCCGGGTTTTCCACGGGCCGGCTTTGTCGTCGCTGAGAGAACTGGCGGTCGAGGAGCGGCGCGTGGCGGGCCGGGTGGTGGCCGGCTCGCTGGAGCGTCTGGGTGGAAGCCGCACCGGCCGACACTGGCTCGTCCACTCCGACGCGCTGGACGCGTGCCTCTGGGCCTGCCACCTGTTCCTTTGCTGGACGCAGCAGGCCGCGCACCTGCCTCAGTCGGTTCGCACTTTGCGACTGGGCGAACGGCTGCCGCGCGAGGGCGAACGTTGCCAGGTCTTCGCCGTGCTGACACACCAGGACGAACGGTCCGCGACGTTCGACTTCACTCTGTTCGGCGAAGACAACCAGCCGCTGCTCGACGCGTCCGGCTTCCGGTTTGCCCGCGCCAAGACGTCGGCCGACGCTCGCGCCGAGGCGGCTCGGCCGGCCGCAGGTCCAGCCGCCGACGCGGACTCGCCCGCAGCTCCAGCCAGCTCGCCCGCAGCGCCAGCCAGCTCGTCGGCAGCGCCAGCCAGCTCGTCGGCAGCGCCAGCCAGCTCGTCGGCATCGCCAGCAGACTCGCCGGCACCGCCACTGGACTCACCGGCACTGTCACCGGACTCGCCCGCAGCCCCCGCGGACTCGCCCGGACCGTCCGCGGACTCGCTGGCAGCGCCAGCGCGCGCCGGAGCCGGTCAGCCGGTCGGGCCGGCTCGGTCCGTCCCGGCGGAAGC
>CAYSAG010000131.1:9837-11448 GCA_964428935.1 uncultured Planctomycetaceae bacterium
CCCGGGCTCGCCCCGGACCAGTGGCCGCGTCGCCGGAAGTCGACCCCGAGCGGCTGGCGTTCGTCGACGGCGTGGAGGAACGCTCCGACAGGCACGTCGTCACGACACTGACGTTCGACCCGTCAGCCGACCCGTTTCTGGTGGACCACCGGTACTTGGAGCGCCCTGTCTTGCCAGCGGTGGTCGCTTTGGAAGCCATGCTCGAGGCCGCTTGCCTGTTGGCGGCCGACGTCGGCTTGACGACGGACGGGCTGCGCGACGTGCGGCTGCTGACGCGAATGAGCTTCCCGGACACGAGGCCGCGTTCGGCTCGCGTTCGCGCTCGCCGCGAAGGCGACCACGTGTTGTGCGAGCTGGCGACCGGGCCGGAGTTCCGAGTGAAAGTCGCCACGGCCGTGGTGCCCTTGGTGCGTCAGCCGGAGGCTCTTCAGCGAGAACTGGTCGAACCGAACCTGCCGTTCCACCTAATGGACTTCCGCGAGGAGCAGGTCTTGCGGCACGGCCCCCGACTGCAGTCGGTGAAGGAATTGGCTTTGGGACGGTTTCGCGGCTGGGGACGGCTGGTCGCTCCCGACCCGCAGGAATTGCTGGGCCGACGAGCCGGGCAGACGTGCCGACTGCCTCTGTCGCTTCTAGACGGCTGCTTTGTCGCGTGCTGCGTCGACACGTTCATTTACAACCCGCAGCGAGTCGAAATTCCGCACAGTTTGGAGCGGCTGCGAATGGGAGTGGCTCCGCGGCCAGGTGAGCTGTGCCTGGTGCAGCTGGTCGTGGTGAGCCACGAGCCGCAACTGTCGACGCACCACTTCACCCTGTTCGACTCGGCCGGGCGCGTCGTTCTGGACGCGACCAGCTTCCGAAGCGTTCGCGTCGGGAGGGAGCCGCAGTGAGGCTCGGCGAAGTCCGACAACCCGCTCAGCACCGACCTCGGCCGGCCGGTTGGTGCGACGGCCAGGCGGAGGACCAGCCGCGGTGGACCGAACCCGGGACCGCAGCGAACCACGCCGACGGGACGGCCGCGGACAGCGGACGAGCGGAGGGGCACACCGACGGGCTGGCGGGGGCGTCGGCAGTGCTGCTGGAGCGGCTGGGTGCCGCCAGCCGAGACCTGACGTTGCGGGTCCTCCCGCTCGGGCGGCTGTGGCGAGTGGTCCGGCTGCTGCAGCAGGAGTCTTGGCTGACACGGGCCGAGCGGTTCCAGGCGGCTCGACTGGTCGACCTGCGACGCCGGGAAGAGTGGCTGTGCGGAAGACTGGCACTGAAGTGGCTGGCGCTGGAACGGCTGGGGCTCGCCGGGACCGCTCCCTTCTCGGACGGGCCGAATGGTGCGGCGGAGACGGCCGAGCTGGCACGCTGGTTGGCCGCTGTCGAGGTGCAGTCGCGCGACGGGCAAGGCCGAGCGGTCCGGCCGCGGTTGTCGTTCCGCGGTCGGCGACTGCCGTGGTCGGTGTCGCTTTCGCACTCGCCAAAGACCGTGGCCGTGTGTGCGGCCGACGCCGCGTCGTGGCGGGTGGGTGTGGACGTGGTCTGGCTCCACGAGCTGAACGGTTCGTCCGAAGAGGGAACCTTGGGGTCCACGACACCGCGCTCGCTGGACCTGTGGCTCGGGAG
>CAYSAG010000131.1:11548-13280 GCA_964428935.1 uncultured Planctomycetaceae bacterium
GGAGGGACGCGGTCCCTCGCGTCCGGCTGAGTCCGTCGCCTCGCGGGGGGACGCGGTCCCTCGCGTCCGGCACCGGAGGGACGCGGTCCCTCGCGTCCGGCACCGGAGGGACGCGGTCCCTCGCGTCCGGCCGGGCGTCGGGTCCGCTCGACCTGTGGCTGACTCCGACGGAATGGCAAGCACGCGAGCAGGCTGCACGGGCCGAAGCGGTCGCCGCCGTCTGGGCCGTGAAAGAGGCGGCCTACAAAGCGGCCAACAGCGGGCAGCCGTTTTGTCCGAGCGGCGTGGCCGTTGCTCCGGCGTCGGAGGGGGACGGCCTGTGGCAGTGGCGGTGGGCGGGGGTCGACGGAGTGGCAGCCGTGGAGCGAACGGGCGGTGACGAAGCGGCGGCCGAGGTGGTCGCCGTGGCCCTGGCCTCCGCTGCCGCACCGGCGCCGACTGGCTTGCGCACAACGGCCCAAGCGGGGTAAACGCAGACGAGGTGAAAAATGATTGACCTGACCGGGAAAGTCGCGTTGGTCACAGGCGGCTCGCGCGGAATCGGTCGAGCGTGTTGCATTCGACTGGCCGAGGCGGGAGCGGACGTGGTGGTCAATTACGTCACCTCGCGCTCGGCGGCCGAACAGACGGCCGAGCGAATTGCCGAGCTGGGTCGACGGGTCGCGGTGGTGAAGGCCGACGTCAGTCAGCCGGACGACGTCGAGTCCATGGTTGAGTTCGTCGGGCAAACGTTCGGAAAGCTCGACGTTCTGGTCAGCAACGCGGCCACCGGCGGCTTCCGTCCTCTGCTGGCGACCACGCCGCGGCACTTCGAAGCGGCCATGAACACGAACGTGCGGGCGTTAATCGACCTGGTCAAGGCCGCTTTGCCGCTTTTGGAAAAAGCCGACGGCCGAGCGAAGGTCATTGCCATTTCCAGCCACGGCTCTCACCTGGCTCTTCCCATGTACGGCCTGATTGGCGGAACCAAGGCGGCGCTGGAAAGCATTGCTCGTCATTTGGCCCTGGAGCTGGGAGACCGAGGCATCAACGTCAACATTGTGCAAGCCGGACTGGTCGAGACCGACTCGACCCGGCGCTTGCCGAACGCCCAGGCGTTGTTCGAGGGCCGACGGCTGAAGAGCATGGTCGGCGACCGGGAGCTGCAACCCAGCGACGTGGCCGACGCCGTGCTGTTCCTAGCCAGCCCGCTCAGTGACTTGGTCCAAGGCCAAACGCTCATTGTTGACGGCGGCGCGGCCATTCACGTGTAGGCCACGCCCAAGCGCGGCGAGTGCTCTGTCGAGCCGAACCTCTTGAGTAGCTGAGGGTGTCCGGGAATGGTGGAGGGCCACGCTCTGTCGTGGCCGCTGACGGCTTGTGCTCCCATGCCGGCTCCGCCTGTCCCAATCTCGCGAATGCCCGGAGAAAAGCGGACGGATTCCCGGACACCCTCGGTTAGCTGCTCGTCCCCTGCCCGCGCGCCAGACTGCGGAAGTTCTGCGCCCGTGGCGAGAGCGCTTCTACCTCCGTTTTTCGACTGGACAATGGGCCAAATGAATCCACGTCACGACCGAAGCGTCTGCGGGACTTCAGCGGACCTGCGACGCACTCTGCGAATTCGACCTTCCACGCTCTGGAGTCCCCTCTCCCGTGTGAACGGCAGAGGGTGGCCGCCGTCGGCGGCCGGGTCAGGGCTTTCTGCCTGGAGAGAGTCCCTCCGGAAGAACGCGAACACTGTTCACGCTTTCAA
>CAYSAG010000132.1:0-13261 GCA_964428935.1 uncultured Planctomycetaceae bacterium
AAATCATTTTCTACTACGTGGCCGAGAAACGCGTCGACTTCCGTCAACTGGTCCGCATGCTGGCCAAACGTTACCGGACACGCATTGAAATGCGGCAAATCGGTGTGCGCGACGAAGCCAAACTGCTGGCCGACTACGGGGACTGCGGCAAGCCGGTGTGCTGCAACACGCATTTGCGAACCATGCCACCGGTGTCCATGAAAATGGCCAAACTCCAGAAGGCCACTCTGGACCCGGCAAAAATTTCCGGCCGGTGTGGACGTTTGAAGTGCTGCCTGCGCTACGAGTACTGCGTCTACGAAGAGAATCGACAGTCGCTGCCGCCGGTCGGCTCGGTCGTGCGAACGCGTCAGGGCCTGGCGAAAGTGTTGGGGCACGAACTGCTGGCCAAGAACCTGTTGGTCCTGTACGAGGACCAGCGCAAGGCGGTCATTAGCGAGTCGGAAGTGTTGGCCGTGGAAGAGCGAGCGAAGAAGTAGCGGCGGCTGTCTGGGAAAGGAAGGCTCACGCTGCGTCGCGGCCGCTGCCGGGCTGCGGACTTGCGGCGCAAGGCTCGTTCGCTGCAACGCGGTCGTTTCTCCGACGCGGGCGCTTCTCCTTGCGGCCGCTGGCCAGCAGGCCGCGCAACTTACCGAACCCTTGTTCTCCGTCGCGGGGTAGTCCGCTTGGAAAGGTTCCACCGGTTTTGCCGGACAGGCGGAACGGCCGGCTTCCGGTTACGCTTTTGCTCCAACGGGTCGACAGATATACTACCGCTTTGTCGACGAAGCTGCTGGTCCGTGAAGAGGCGTTCGACGGAGTTGCTCCGAGGCGTCGAGGCATGGACGCAGCAGGCAGACGGTTTTGTGTTTCGTTACGGTGAAAGAGCATGTCGACGACTGAATCGCTGAGACCGCGTCTTCGCTACCACCCCAACGCCTACCGATTCGTGGACGCGGCCTTGCGCTACACGCAGCGGAAGCTGGGCCGTGTCCCGGGGAGCGAGGCCGGGCCGGACGACGAGTCCGCTCACATTACTGGCCAAGAGCTGCTGGAGGGAATTCGCGAACTGGGGCAGAAGGAGTTCGGCTTGTTGGCCCGAACGGTCTTCGAGGCGTGGGGTGTGAAAACGACCGAAGACTTCGGTCGGATTGTCTTCGAAATGGTTGAACGCGGCTTCATGCGGAAGACCGACCGCGACCAGTTGAGCGACTTCTACAACGTCTACGACTTTGAGGACGTGTTCGACCGGCAGTACCGAATTGATGTCTCGCAAGCCTTCCAAGACTAACCCGACCAGCTCCCCCGACGCGGCGGAAGGCTTCTCGAAGCCCGCTCGCTTCCGCTTTCCCCTCTTCGCCACGTGCCTGACGGTTGCCTGGGTCAGCACGCTGCTCGTTCTGGCCGGCGCGACGGCCAACCCAGTCGTGTTGAACCGTCTTCAGTGCGCGCAGGCAGACTTCATTGTCACGGGTCGGATTGGTCAGGCCGACCGACGTCGTGTGCAGGTCGAACAGGAGTGGAAACGCCGGGCGGGCCTGGAACAAGTGGTCTTGGAAGGAGACGAGCAGGACCTGCCGCCTGGGCCGGGCGAGTACATTCTGCCGCTGACGCGCCTCGGCCCCGAACGCTTCCGACTGACTCCTCAGCCGTGGCCGTGGCTCGGCCCGCCGTACTACCCGAAGAACGCCTCCACGGTGCGGCAGCTCGGTTCCATTGTCGAAGAGCTCAGGCAGCGGGACGTCTTGCCGGAACCGTTGGCTCAGCCAACAGGCCGCTCGACCCGGTGAGTCGGCTGGGGACGGCCGGGACGCAGGGCGTGCAGTTCGGTGACCGTGGCAGTGGCGTTCTGCTGTCGGCACACCTCGTCCAGCCCCGACCGAACGGTCTTTTCCAGCACCTCGGGGCTGCACGCGACGCGGGCGTTGACGATCAGCTCGAAACGCTCCCCTTCGCAACCCGACGGCAAGGACAGCTGAGGCCGTTCGGCCGTCGCCACCAAATTCGCCACCGCAAAGAAGCCCTCCCACAAGCCAATGGCCTTCAGGTGAGCGACCTCTACACCCAACTGGGCGAACCGGCTTTGCAAACGCGTGAGAAGTTCCAGCAGGAACTGGTCCAGCGGGACCGGACGCGCGGCTTGGACCGCGGCCGTGGCGTTGAGCCAACCGAGTTCGGCCTCACCAGCGGCGTACGTGTCGTAGTCCAGCTCGAGCACTCGCCGGCCGAAGTTGCCCTCTTGGTCCAGAAGCTCCAGCAAGGCGTCGAATCCAAAACCTGTGCGGGCCGAGATTCGGAGCCGCGGCGTGGTGGGGTAGTGTTGCTGAAGCAACTGCTCGAGTTCGCGAACCTGCTCGTCGGTCAGCTCGTCGACCCGGTTGATTAGAATGGCGTCGGCTTCTTCGAGCTGTTTTTTCAAAATGTACTCGGCTTTCGGTGAGAAGCCCGACCGGGGCCGGCCGCTCAACACCTTGCGGCCGTGGCTGGGTTTGAGCAACACGCAGTAGGGAGCGATTTGAAAGCGGGCTTGGTAGAGCAGTTTCAGCGGCTGGAGCACGGTGGCGACCAGGTCGGTGCAACTGCCCACCGGCTCAGCCAAAACGACGTCCGGCCGACCGGCTTCGCCCAGCCGCTCGACGGTCGACAGGAGCTCGTCGAAGCGGCAGCAGAAACAGGCTCCGGCCACTTCGGCCACGTCGAAGCCTTGGGCTCGCAACAGCTTCGTGTCGACCAGGTCGGCGGCCTGGTCGTTCGTCACAATGCCCGTCCTCAGACCGCGGTCCATGTAGTGGCGAGCCAGTCGAGCAATGGTCGTCGTCTTGCCGGCTCCTAGAAAACCGCCGACCAACACAAAGCGAATCGCGTGCGACACGTCGAAGCTCCTGCGCTCACTTTCTCGCTTTCGACCAACCAAAGCGGCCCGGCGCGGCGGTCAGCGGCCGCCGGGCACGGCTCGCTGCAAGGGCCGCCAGCTGACACCGCTGTTCGGCCGGCGCGCCGCGGCTCGTGTCGGCTCAAAGTGCCACGTCCTTCGGACGGTAGAACACGGCCACGGGCAGCACGAGGGCGGCCGCGACGGCGAACATGCCACTGGGCGGCACGTCGAGCCACACCAGCACCAGGTTCGCAACCGAGTAGAACACACCAGAGAGGGCAATGCCAATCCAATTGACCAAGTTCATGGCACCAATGATTCGGCCTTTCTGTTCGGCCGGAGCCTGGGCCTGCAGAAAGACTTGCATGGGCACGCTGAAGATTCCAGCGAAGGTACCCATGGCGACCAGAGCCGCACCGGGGCCCCACAGTTTTGGGTGGACCCAGCCGGTCAGGGTGGACAGCACGGGAAGCCCTTGCGTCCAAGCGGCCACAGCTTCGCCCAGTCGGGACAACAACGTTTCGCCTTTCTGGCCGCCGGGCCAAGCCAGGACAGCCAAGCACACGAAGATTCCCCACAGGCCGGCGCGGACCAGACGCGCGTTGAACCGACCGCGTGAAAGCTTGCCGGCCAGCAGACACCCAAAGGCAATGCCCACGCCGGTGCACGCCGCCAGTTGGCCCGTCAAGGCGTCACCCAGTTTCAGTTGCAGCTTGCCCAAGTCGTTAATGGCCGGCGGGTACACCACTCCGGCCATGAACCAAAACAGGGAGTAGACGAGCAGCACACGGAGCAGTTCGCGGTCCCGCTTTAGCAGCTGGACGGTGTAGCGGTTGATGAACAGCGCCGAGGGGTCGAACTTCAACCCCGGCTGCGCGACGGGCGTGCGGCGAATGAACAGCGACGTCCCGGTGCCCAGAGCGGCAATGCCCACGCACGACAGGCACGCCTTCCACAGGTCGTCTCCGAAAAACTCTTTGATGAAACCGGCGACGGCGAAACCAAAAATGATGGCCAGGAACGTGGTCATGAGAATGATTCCGTTGGCCCGGGGAAGGTCCCGTTGACGAACCATTTCCGGCAGAATGCCGTACTTCGCCGGCCCGAACACGGCGCTCTGGCTGCCCATGAGGAAGAGGACGGCCAGAAGCACAGACAGGCTGCCCAGGCGAAAGGCCAGCACACCCAAGGCCATGACCACAATTTCGGCCACTTTGCACAAGACGACGACGGTCTGCTTGCTGTTGCGGTCGGAAAGAAACCCACCGAAGCCGGACAGCAGAATGAACGGGGCCGAGAAAATCAGCGTGGCCACGCCCTGAAGGTTCTGGGCCCGGTTCTGCAGGGCCAAGTCGACACAGAACAGCAACACCAGCTGTTTGAACAGGTTGTCGTTGAAGGCCCCCAGGAACTGAGTGACCGTCATGGCCCAGAACGAGCGGTCCCGGGTCAGTTCGGGCGGTGTTTCGAGTTGTGGCGGCGAGCTGTTCATGGCCGACGTACCTTAGCCAATTGGTTTGGCGGGGGGAATAGACGGACGCCCGTCAGACGGCTCGGCGTGGCGGAGGCAGCCGCTTTGCCGTTCGGACGGCGGCGGCCGCGAAGCGGCCAAAAAAGAAGGACCGGCTCGTTCGAGCCGGTCCCGCTCGGAGGGGTGGTGCGGGCAGAGAAGCGGCTGCTGCCGCACACTACCGTCGCTCTAGCTGCTCGCGCAGCTCCCGCACCTCACCACGTAGCTCGTTCAACTCGCGTCTCAACTCGTCAATTTGCTCGAAGACCTCACGCATTTGGGCTTGCTGGCGGTCCAGCAGTTCCCGGCGAAACCGCTCCTGCTGGAGCTCGTTCTCCAGTCGCTCGGCTTGGCGGCGCAGGTCCCGAGCCATTTCGTGCTCGCCCGCCGCGTCCAAGTTGTCGGCCGCTCGGTGGAGCAGCTCCACGCGCCGCAAAGCCTCTTCGAAGGGCGGTGGCGGCGGTGGGCCTTCGGGCCGTTCACCCGGCGGCCCCGGCGGGTGAGGCGGTTTGGGAGGCCCCTGGTGCGGTGGTCCCGGCGGGTGCGGCGGTCCACCGTGTTCCTTGTGAGGCGGTTTCGGACGTCCTTTGTGGGGCGGCCCCGGTGGGTGAGGCGGCCCGCCGCGCTCCTCGTGTGGTGGCTTCGGACGCTCCTTGTGTGGAGGTCCGGGTGGGTGAGGTGGTTTGGGACGCCCTTTGTGCGGTGGTCCCGGCGGGTGAGGCGGTCCACCGTGTTCCTTGTGAGGCGGTTTTCCGTGTTCTTCGTCGGGCCGTCGGCCGCGTTCGGACAGCTCGGCCAATTGACGTTCGACCCGCCTGAGCTGCTCGCCCAGCCGCCGTTCCAGTTCCTGTTGTCCTCGTTCGGCCGCTCGAGCTCGCAACTGGCGTAGCCGCTCCAGGCGTTGCCGCAGCCCGCGCAGTTGGGCCTCGCGAGGCGGACCGGGGCGGCGGCGGGACTCGGCCACGCGCCGCATGAGTTCCGCGGTTTCTTTCAACGTTTCGGCCAATTCGTGAGCGGTCTCCTGGACCGCTTCGGGCCGACCAGCCCGTTTGGCCTCGAGCATTTCCTCCCGCAGACGCTCCGCCCGCTCACGCAGCTCGGCCAGTCGACGCTGCAGCTCGGGCGGGACGGGACCGGCCGGACGCAGCTGCCGACGCAGCTCGTTCAGACGCTCGCGCAGCTGCGGCCCCTTCTCCTCGTGCCGGTTGTGACACTCCTCGCACACGGCCAGTTGCCGGACCAGTTGGTTCAGTTCGCGAGCGGCTTCTTCGCGCTCGCCGCCTCGCAGCTCGCGGACGCTCTCTTCCAGTCGACGCAGCGGCTCGGGACGCCGCGGCGGGCCGGGACGACGGGCACTTTCCGGCCGTCCGGGCCGTTCGGGGCGCCGGCCGCGTCTGGGCGGTCCGTGGTGGCCGCGGGGCGGACCGTGCGGTCGTCGCCGCTCCGCCTTCTCGTGCTCCTCGGCTTCGCGCCGTTCCCGTTCCTCCCGCTCCTCGGCCTCGTGTCGCTCCCGTTTCTCTCGTTCTTCCGCTTCGCGCCGTTCGTGCTCCTCGCGTTCCTCTGCTTCGTGCCGCTCGTGCTCTTCCCGCTCTTCCGCTTCTCGCTTCTCCCGCTCTTCTCGTTCCCTCGCCTCGAGCCGCTCGCGTTCTTCCCGCTCGCGCAGCTCTCGTTTTTCCCGCTCCTCACGCTCGCGAGCCTCTCGTTTTTCCCGCTCTTTTCGTTCTCGGGCTTCGCGTGCCTTGTCACGGGCTTCGCGGTCGTGCGGTCCGCGAGCTCGCCGAGGGGCTTCGCGGTCTCGGGGTCCGCGGCGGGCTTCCGGCCGAGCGTGCTCGTCGGCCGGTCTGTCGGCCAGCAGGACGCCCGAGGCCGCTGCCGACACCTGCGGCTCGTCGCCCACAGCCGGGTACTTCGGCACGACGCAGGCCAACACGGCCAGCGTCGCGGCGCTGGCGAAAAACGTCACAGACCATTTCGTCATGGCTGCACCTCCTCACCTAAGGCGGCTTCCGGCCACACAGGCGAACGGTCGCCGTCTGGGCCCGTTGCCGCTGGACCTGGAAAAACCCCGTCACCTTCCGCCGGCTCGTCGGCCTGCAGCCGTCGAGCAATTCTCGAAAGGACCTTCCACCGTTCGCGCAGCAGCTTCAGCCGCTGGCGCAGACGCCGTTCGACTTCCGCGGCGCGGTCGGGAGCCTTGCGACGCAGCTGGCCGCTCAGCCGCCGCACTTCTGCCTCCAGTTGCCGCAGTTCCTGCTCCGTCAGCCGACACAGCTCGGCCAGTGAGCGGGCTGGGACGCGACCGTCGTCCGGCTGGGCCATTTCGTGCGGCGAGACCCCGCTGAGCGCGGGGAGGTCGTCGGTCGGGCCGTCGGCGCGGAAGGGGTCGACCGGACGAGGCCGGCCCGGCCAGCGCGGGTCGAGCCGCTGGGGCGTGGAGTCGTCGGAGTCCGGAGTGTCTGGGCGAGCGAGCGGCTCGACGAGCGGACGCCCGTCGGCGGACTGCGGGTCTCCGACCGACTCCAGGTCGCCCGGACGCGGCCCGTCGCCCGACCTCCGAGCAAGCGGAGCCGTCGGCGGTTCGTGAGTTGCCGAAGGAGCCAACTGGCCGCTCGACCACCGAGCCGCTGGTCCCCAAAGGGTGAGTGTCAGCGCGGTACCGGCGAGGAACAAAGTCAACGCGCCCGCTCCTCGCTTGGCCGTCGCCGCGTCGACCCGCGACGCCGAGCCCTCCAGCAAACGCTCCACCCGACGCGTCAGCTCGCCGCTGCGTCGGCCCGACACCGCCAGACTCCACAGCGGAACAGGCCGCTGCAGTTTCCACTCCAGCACCGCCGTCAGGCACCGAGCCACCACCAACCGGTCTCCGACGACGCGGGCCGCCCAGTCGTCGCACTCCTCTTCCGCGGCTTGGTGCCACCGCCGCTTCGCGAGGAAATTGAGTGGCTGAAACCAGCAGGCGGCGCAGAGGGCTCGGCCGACCAGCAGCCACCAGGTGTCTCGGCGAACCAGGTGAGCCAGCTCGTGGGCGAGCAGGGCTCGCAGTTCGTCCGACGGCAGGCGCTCGACCAGGCGAGCGGGAAGCACAATGCGCCAAGTGCGAATTCCCCAGGCACACGGTTCGGCCAGGGCCGGCGTTTCCAGCAGCTCGACCGACCGACTCACTCCGGCCCGGCGACTCAACTCGCGGAGCAACCGGCGGGGACGAGCGTCGCGCAGGGGCCGGCCGGCGGAGCGGACTCCGACCAGCGACCAGCCCAGTCCCGTCAAACGGACCAGTCCCCCGGCCAACACCAGCAGGAGCAGCCACGTCGAAACTGCCGGACCACTCGGGTCGGCCGCGCGGGAGCTGGCCGTGTGGCGGTTGGGCGTGTCCACGCGGACCGGCGGTTGGTCGGGCGGAACCGCCGCAGCGGGCTCGCCGGCCGACGGTTCGGCTGGCGACGGCTCGTGGTCGAGCTCCGCGAACCGTCCGGAGTCCAGAGGGCGGACGGGAGCGGCAAGTGCCGTCGCAGGCTCGGCTTTCGGTCGCTGAGTTGCCGGCACGTTCGCGAGCGTCCGGGTCGCAGCGGACGGTTGGACGCTCGCCGGCGTGGGCCCGGACCCGTCGGCCAGCACCGGGGCTGGCTGGGTGACGAGCGGCTGGGTGGGGGCGGTCTGAGCGAAAGCGCGGGCTGGCGGGGTGTGGTTCGGCAGAGAAGTTTCGTCGCGAGCCGAGGGCAACGGGGCGGTGGAGTCTTGCGTCGCCGGAAGTTGGTCGAGGCGGCAGCGAGGCGGGTCCGAAGCCGCGACTTTCGACGTCGCCGGCCGCTCGCCCAACAACACGCACACCAACGGCCGGCCGGGCGCAACGGTCGTCTGGACGAAGGCCGTGAGCAGGCCCAGCAGCGCGGCCAACTTCCAGCTCCACTCGGCCAGAAACGCCGAGCGTCGACGAAGGGGCCGGTCGGCCGCCCACGCCAAAGCCAGCAGCACCGTGGAGTGGCCGAGGTAGGTGAGGACGAAGCAAAGCAGACCGAGCCACCACGCGCTGTTCTCAGCCCCCATGTCGCACCTCTCGCTCTTTTTGCCGAATCAGTGCTTTCAGCCGAGCCAGCTCGTCGGCGTCCACGTCCGCTCCGTCCAGCAAGTGAGCGACCATTTCCGTAATGTCGCCGCCGAACAAGCGGCGAGCCAAGTCGGCCACCATGGACCGTTGAACGGCTTCCCGGGGAATGGCCGGTCGGAAAACGTGGGCTCGACCAGCCGTCTCGCGCCGGACGTACCCCTTGGCCTCCATTTTGGTCAGCATGGTGGCCACGGTGGTGTGGGCCAGCGGACGAGTGTGGCGAAGCGCTTCCCGCACCTCTGCCACGGTCGCTTCGCCGCGGTCCCACAGCACCTGCATGATTGCGAGTTGAAGGTCCGCCAGTCGGTTGCTTTTCTTCATGGACGACTCCTTCGACAAAGCAGCTTTCCGGTGCGAGTTGTCGGCTCGGCGTCGAGTGAAAGGTTCGCGGTGTCGGGTGGGAGGGAAGAACGCCCACCGAACTTCTACCGCGGTAGAAGTTACTGTACTGCCGCCCGTGGAGGCTGTCAACAACTTCCCGAGAGATTTCGGAAAGTTTTGCCAACTGGTCTTTGAGGGGAGGTTGGTGGGTGAGGTGGGACTTGGGCGTTTGGGTCCGGGCTGTCGAAACCGGCAGTCGGCGGGGCTTCGGGGCGGGTGTTGGTCGGAGAGGGCGGCGAGGTCGGGCGGCGAGAAGTTGACGTAAGGCGTTGAGAGTCAATGGGCTGCGCGAGGACCGCGGTCGGGCTGGCGCGGGAGGCCGTCTGTGGCACGCGGCTTGCGAAGGCCAGTTCGGCGGAGCGGCAGGCGGTGTGAGCAGAGCCGTTTGCTGTGGTCGACTGAGCCGAACCCCGGTGGTGTGGGTGCTCGGCGCGGGAGTGGAAAAAACCGCGGAGCGAACAGCGCGACGCGACAGAAGAAAAGGAGTCAGCCAATGGAAACGGCTTGGGCGTTCGACAATTGCGAGCACGTGGCGGCGGACGTGGAGGCGTACTGGCAGAAGAAAGCGCCTCGGGTCGAGCGGTTGTTGGGTCCGTGGAAGGACGAGCTGAAGCGGCTGCGAGGGACGCTGTACTACCACCCGACTCGACGCACGTGGGAGTGCCGAATGGTGTTGCAGTTGCCGTCGGGCGTCTTGGCGGCCGAGGACACGGCACACGCGTGGACGGAAGCCATTGACGAGGCGACGGACGAGTTGGTCCGACAGATCAAGCGGCACAAGGAGTTGTTGCGCGAGGAGCACCTCTACAAGCGTCGGGCTCGGCGCCGCGAGCAAATGGCGGTGGCCGGCGAGCTGCTGCAGCGCGACGTGGAGTCGCGCCGCCGAGAGGCTTTCTTCCAGCTGTTGCGGCCGTTTCTCGACCAAATTTGGGCGTTGGCGAAGCGGGAGCTGCAGGTGCTGGAAGAGGAGGGGACGCTGCAGCCCGGCGAGGTGTCTCCTGAAGACCTGTTGGACGACGTGATGCTGCGAGCTTGGGAGCGGTTCGACGAGCGTCCGCGTGAGATTCCGCTCGACGCGTGGCTGGTCTCGCTGTTGGACGAGCGGCTGAACGAGCTGGCGTCGGCGCCGAAGGAGCGGTCGTTGGAGGAGCCGGTCGAGGTGGCGTCGGGGCGTGACGAGGTCGACGAAGACGACGTGGACGAAGTCGAGTACTGGGCGGAGCAGTTCTTCTTGCCGTCGGAAGAGGTGACCTTGGAGGAGCTCATTCCCGACCACGAGTTCGACACGGACTGGTGGGCGGAGCTGTCGGAGGAGGAGCAGCGGGCCGAGGTGGAGCGGCTGCTGCGCGGCCTGCCCAGGCACCAGCGTCAGGCCTTGCTCCTGCAAGCCATGGAAGGCTACTCGCTGGACGAAATTGCCATGCTGCAGGACCGCACGAAGGCCGAGGTGGCTCGTGACATTCAAGCCGCCAAGCAGACGCTGTTGCGGCGGCTGTCGGAGCGACGGTCGGAGCAGAAGAGCGCCGCGGCGGCGAAGTGAGGCGGTTGGTCAAGGGGCCGCGTCCGCGGAGAAGGCGCCGACCCGCGCCGTTGAGTCGGTGAGCAACGGCGCGGGTGGCGGCGTTTGGCCGGGCGGTCAGTCCAAGTCGGGCAGCTCGGCAATGGCCGCGTCGATTTTCTCCTGCGGGTACGCGTAGTCTTGTAGCTCGCCGGCGAAGTACCGGTCGTAGGCTCCGAGGTCGCACAGACCGTGACCGCTCAGGCAGAACACAATGCACTCCTCTTTGTTCTGCTCGCGGCAACGCTCGGCTTCCCGCACGACCGCTCGAATGGCGTGCGACGTCTCGGGCGCGGGAATGATTCCCTCGGTGGCCGCGAACAGGCAAGCCGCCTCGAAGCACTCCAGCTGGTGGAAGGCCGCCGGCTCGACCAGTCCGAGCTTGACGGCCAGGCTGACCAAAGGGGCCAAGCCGTGGTAACGGAGACCGCCGGCATGGATGCCGGGCGGCACGAAGCTGTGTCCGAGCGTGTACATTTTCATGAGGGGCGTCAGCATGGTCGTGTCGCCGAAGTCGTAGCGGTACTGTCCGCGACTCATTGTCGGGCATGAGCACGGCTCGGCTCCGATGAATCGAATGTCCCGTCCCTTCAGCTTGTGCGGAATGAAGGGGAAGGCCAGTCCGGCAAAGTTGCTGCCGCCGCCGCAGCAACCGATGACAACGTCGGGAAAGTCACCAATCTGCTCGAACTGCCTCTCGGCCTCCAGGCCAATGACCGTCTGGTGAAGCAGGACGTGGTTGAGGACGCTGCCGAGCGAGTACTTGGTGTCGTCCCGCGTGACAGCGGCCTCGACGGCTTCGCTAATGGCAATGCCGAGGCTTCCGGGGGAGTCGGGGTTTTGAGCGAGGACCTTTCGTCCCGCTTCTGTCTCGCTGGATGGGCTGGGAACGACTTGTCCGCCCCAGACTTGCATCATCGAACGCCGGTAGGGTTTCTGCTGGTAACTGACTTTGACCATGAAGACCTTGCACTCCAGGCCGAACATCTTGCAGGCAAACGACAGAGCGCTGCCCCACTGTCCGGCACCGGTTTCCGTCGTCAGCCGCCGAATGCCGGCTTTCTTGTTGTAGTAGGCTTGAGCGACGGCGGTGTTGGGCTTGTGGCTGCCGGGGGGACTGTGGCTTTCGTCTTTGAAGTAAATCCGAGCGGGCGTCTTGAGCGCTTTTTCGAAGTTGCGAGCTCGAACGAGCGGGGTAGGACGCCAAATGGCCAGGACCTCGCGGACCTCTTCAGGGATTTCGATCCACCGCTCACGCGACATTTCCTGCTGAATGAGCTCCATGGGAAAAATCGGAGCCAGGTCCTCCGGGCCGACCGGCTGTTTCGTAGCGGGGTGAAGGACCGGCGGAAGCGGCTCGGGCAGGTCGGCCTGCACGTTGTACCACGCGGCGGGGATTTCTTTCTCCTCAAGAAGCACTCGTTTCGCCGACATGACACACCTTCGTTCGTCTGGGGTTCAACTACGCACGGAAGCAGTCCTACTGGTCGCTGCCGAAACCGCCGGCAGCGGCATGATCGTCGTAGGAAACGGAGCCCGTCACTTTACCCAGCTGGGCGAGGGGTGTCGAGGAGAGCGGCGCTGGGGCGAAGCTGGAGACGAAGCGGACGACGTGGCTGGCAGCAGGTGGGCGGCGACAGGGCCCAAGTGGAGCGTGCGGGTTGTGAGCGGCCTTCCGGGCGGTCTCGGCCGTGCTGAGACGGCGAAGCCGGGACGTGTCGCGGAGGGCTGGGGGTAAACGCAGCGGACGGGGCACCAGTAGGGCAAGCGAGGTGAGCTCCCCTAGGGCGAGACCTTGGCGGAGCGGAACGAGTGCTGCCGTTGGTCGAACTTCGGCGAAGAATTCGCCGACGAATGCCGAAAAAGTGACTGGACAGAGCTGGTGGCAGTTGCCAGAATAATCTTTGCCAAAGTCGCAAGGGGCGTGTAGCTCAGTTGGTTAGAGCGCAGCTCTGATAAAGCTGAGGTCCGTGGTTCGAGTCCACGCACGCCCACTGGAGAAAGACACGAGAGAAGGTCGGGAGCCGCTGAACAGAGGTGGCGCTCGGCTTTTTTCTGTGGGTGCTACGGGGACGTAGCTCAATTGGGAGAGCGCTGGCTTTGCAAGCCAGAGGTTGCCGGTTCGAGCCCGGTCGTCTCCAGTCGAACTCGGCGGCCGGACGCAGTGGAATGGGAGCGGTCGGCGGCGAAAATTTTCCGGGAAAGTGGGCCAGTTTGCTTGACCTGCTTCGCGGCGCGGCCTAAGATGACGCGTCGCCGACGGGTGATCAACGACAAGCTGGCGCGAGGTGGTTTCAGCCGTCTCCGGCGCGGCCGGGGTCGGCTGAAGTCACCTAGGGTCGCTCGTGAGGGCGGCTGTGGTCTTTGACAATTTGGGCAGCGGTGAGTGGCATCTGGAGTTCTCGACGACGCCTACGCAGCTTGCTGTGTAGTGTGTCGGTGGGTCCTTAGGCTGACGCTTGGCGCTGGCTCCGGTGTCTCGTGTGAGAGAGGCTAGGAGTCAGGGTGGTCAAGCTACTAAGGGCATGCGGTGGATGCCTAGGCGCCAGGAGGCGATGAAGGGCGTGGTAGGCTGCGATAAGCCTCGGGGAGCTGCCAAACAAGCGTTGATCCGGGGATTCCCGAATGACCGTGCGCTGAATCCATAGGCGTACGGGGCGAACGCGGGGAACTGAAACATCTTAGTACCCGCAGGAAAGGAAAGCAAAAGCGACTCCCTGAGTAGCGGCGAGCGAAAGGGGACCAGCCTAAACCGTACGGCTTCGGCCGTGCGGGGTCGTGGGGCTCGCCAGCGGCTTTGCCGCACGGAGTTACAAAGCTGCCTGCTAGAAGAACGGTCCTGGAAAGGCCGGC
>CAYSAG010000133.1:0-13199 GCA_964428935.1 uncultured Planctomycetaceae bacterium
GACCAGAATCTCGACCCCCTCTGGAGCCGTCGGGTAGGCACTGGCCAACGCTCCCGCCAACGCCTTCGCCGACTCCAGCACCGTGTTCATTTTCCAGTTGCCAGCAATGAGCAGTTGCCTCATCGTTCGTCCTCTTTTCCTCTGTTTCCCGACTGCTCCACGCCCTCCGTGGGCACGGCGTCTTTCCCTCTGACTACACGACTTCCAACTACGTGAAACCTCTCAGCCAGCGTCGCAGAAAAGTGGACCGTCCTGCCAGTTGAGCTGCGAGGCAACTCACAGCAGTCCTCCGAACTTGCGACAAACGCCGCAGGCACTGGCCTTCGAAACCGCGTTCCCATTGCGGTCTGCCGCGTCTGGCAAGTCGTTGCCCGCAGTCTGTCGGCGGACAGGCAAGCGGCGCGGCCGCCCTTGGCAGCCACGCCAGTCGGCACCCGGCTCCCTCCGAGCCTTCCCCCTGTAACGCCGTCTCACTCGACCGGCTCGCTTTGCGGGTAAGAGCCGAGCACGTTCAAACGGATCGTTTTCTTCTCGAGGGCCTCCAACATGCGCTTGATTCGGCGCTCCTTGACGTGTCCCTCGAAGTCGATGAAAAACACGTAACCCACTTCCGGACCGCGCAGCGGGAACGACTCAATCCACGTCATGTTCACGTTGTGTTTCTTGAAGGCCACCAGAGCGTCGGCCAACGCTCCCGGCTGGTGCGGGACTTGCATCAACAGGGACGTCCGGTCCTTGCCCGACGGCTCGAACTCGTCTTCGCCGATGATCGCGAACCGCGTAATGTTGTTCGCGTTGTCTTGAATGTCTTCGGCAATGATTTGCAGATCGTATTCGATGGCGGCCTGCCGACTGGCCACTGCCGCCGCCCCGGGCTTGTCGCGAGCCAGCTGAGCCGCGGTCGACGTGCTAATGACCTCGATCAACTGAGCCTGCGGCATGTTCCGCGTGAGCCATTCACGACACTGAGACAGCGCCTGCGGCTTGCTGTAAATCTCCGTAATTTCGCTGCGTGGACAGCGGGCCAGCAAGTTGTGCCGGATTCGCATTTGCACCTCGCCGCAAATGCGGAGCGGCAGGCGAGTGAACATGTCCAGCGTGTCGACGATCCGACCGTCCGTGCTGTTTTCAATCGGTACGATCCCGTAGTCCGCGTGGCCGCGGTTGACTTCGTCGAAGACCGCCGCAATCGAGCTGACCGGAATGTAGTCGGCCCCCTCGCCAAACCGCTCCAGCGCAGCCAAATGCGTAAAACTGTACTCCGGCCCCAAGTACGCCACACGCTGCGTTTTCACCTGACGTTTGGCAGCGCTGATGATGTTCCGAAAGACACCACGGACTGCTTCGGCCGGCAGCGGTCCCGGGTTTCGCTGCTCGAGCTGCTGCCAGAGCTCGTCGTCGCCTCGCGGGTCGTAGACGGCCCGCTTCGGGTCGTCGGCGCTTTGGAGCAGCTGCGTCGTGGCCGCCGCTCGCAAGTTGATCAGCTTCAGAATTTGCCGGTCCAGCTTGTCGATTTCCTTACGCAAAGCTGCCGGCGTAGCTTTCTTGCGAGCCGACGAGTTGCTCCCGCCCCTCGCTTTCTTACCGCTCGCCTTCTTGTCCGTACCGGTTCTTGTGACCACGCGTCGAGGCCCCCAAGTTCGAACGAATTTCCAAGACTCGCCTTCAGTCGTCGCCGGCCCCGCCTCGGCGTCCACGCCCTGTGCCGGCCGGTCGACCGGACGTGCCGCTCCTGCCCCCGGGCCACGTGAGCTGAACATCGGGTGGTTGCCAGCCCGGAAAAAAACTCGCCAGCCCGTGCGGGCCAAGGCGACTTCCGCTGGGCGAGCTCGGACCGTCTCTCTCCGGTCCTCCCAATGGCCCGAGCACCGCAAAAGCCACTCCCTCCCGTGCGGCCCGTCCGGTCACTGGCTCCCAGCTGGAACAGCCCCGCGGCAGCTGGCCAACAGGTGCCCACGGACGGCCTCGTACACCCCGATCGCAGCCGAGGACTTGGCCAGCTGGACGCCCGGACCCAGCGATTCAGCCTCTCGACGTGACTCCCACTGCCGAATCGCCGAGCCGTCCGTCGTACCGTCCGTTCGTCGCACTGGGCAGACTGACCGACCCCGTGGCTCCTGCTTGACCCGACCCCCTGCCGGGCCGTGGAAGGGTTCGCTGTCTGACGTTCCGTCCCCGACGGATCGGGCTTGGCAGTCCGGATGCAGCGGCCAGGCAGCCGTTTCAGGCGGCCACCAGCCGTCCCGCCGATCCACGAAAAGCCCCCACGGCAGGCCGCCAAGAACCGCAAGTGCCTTTTGTAAGGTCAGCTTACTTCACTGTCAAGCAGCCGCGGAGTGAATTCGCGTGTTCCTGTTTGTTCATGGTCGCAGGGTCTGCCAAATTGACGCCGTTCGCCCAGTTCCAGAAACCCCGCTTGACTGTCAACGTGACAGCCCTTTCGCCAATTCGCGTTCGAGCAAGTCATCCACAGTCCGTAACCCTTTGTACGTGAATGGCTTACAGGCCAAATGCTTTTCGAGTGCGGTTGGCATAGCCTTTGCGTGGTACGCCGCCGATCAGTTTCCGGCGCGCCGGACCTGGGTCCAGACTTCGGGTCTGTGGCGGTCCCCGGAACTCAGCGGGTAGGCCGGACTGAGCGGCGTGCCGGTGCCCCGCATTTCACCGAAGAAACGAACGAATCCTGGCGAGCGCCTTGGCTCAACGGAGGGCTGGGGAAGAGTTCGGTAACTCGAAACAGTTTGAGGAGAGAGGACGCATGGCCGTCGAACGGGAAAAGATCATCGGAATCGATTTGGGAACGACCAACTCGGTCGTCGCCGTGATGGAAGGCGGCGAGGCGAAGGTCATTCCGAACCAAGAAGGCAACCGGGTGACGCCGAGCGTGGTCGCGTTCACCGATAAGGGGGAAATCCTGGTCGGCGAGCCGGCCAAGCGTCAGGCGATCACGAACCCGAAAAACACGATTTACTCAATCAAGCGGTTCATGGGCCGCCGGCACAACGAGGTGGAGCAGGAAGAGAAAATGGTGCCGTACGAAGTCGTGGGCGGCCCGACGGACTACGTGAAGGTGCGGGTGCGAGACAAGGAGTACACCCCGCCTGAGATCTCGGCCATGATTCTGCGCAAGCTGAAGGAAGCGGCCGAGGCTTACTTGGGACACCGAGTCAACAAAGCGGTCATTACCGTCCCGGCGTACTTCAACGACGCCCAGCGTCAAGCCACGAAAGACGCCGGCCAAATTGCCGGTCTGGAGGTCGTCCGGATCATCAACGAGCCGACGGCTGCGGCATTGGCTTACGGATTGGACAAGAAAAAGGACGAAAAGGTCGCCGTGTTCGACCTGGGCGGCGGAACGTTTGACATTTCCATTCTGGAGGTCGGCGAAGAGCTGATCGAGGTGCTCAGTACCAACGGCGACACGCACCTTGGCGGCGACGACTTCGACGAGGAGCTGATCAATTTCATCGCCGACAAGTTCCAGGCCGAGCACGGCATTGACCTGCGAAAGGACGCCATGGCCCTGCAGCGTCTGCGCGAGGCGGCCGAGAAGGCGAAGAAGGAGCTTTCGTCTTCGCAGACGACAGACATCAACTTGCCGTTCATTACCGCAGACGCCAGCGGCGCCAAGCACCTGCAAATGACCATTACTCGTGCCGAGTTCGAGCGGCTGATTGACCATTTGGTGGAGCGGTGTCGCGAGCCGGTCATGAACGCGCTGCGTGACGCCAAGCTGCAGCCCAGCGACATCGACGAAGTCATCCTGGTCGGCGGCTCGACGCGGGTGCCCAAGGTCCAAGAGTTTGTCCGCAAACTGTTCGGCAAGGAGCCGCACAAGGGAGTCAACCCGGACGAGGTGGTCGCCATTGGCGCCGCCATTCAGGGTGGAATCATTGCCGGCGAAGTGAAAGACGTGGTCCTGATGGACGTCACGCCGCTGTCGCTGGGCATCGAAACCGAGGGCGGCGTCATGACAGTCCTCATTCCGCGGAACACCACCATTCCGACGACGAAGAAAGAAATCTTCACGACGGCCGCGGACAACCAGACGGCTGTCACGGTCCGAGTGTTCCAGGGCGAGCGGCCAATGGCCGCGGACAACCGGCTGCTCGGGCAGTTCAACTTGGAGGGCATTCCGCCCGCACCGCGCGGCGTGCCCAAGATCGAAGTCACGTTCGACATCGACGTCAACGGCATTCTGAACGTCTCGGCCAAGGACCTCGCCACCGGCAAGGCTCAGTCGATTCGCATTGAGCAGTCGAGCGGCTTGAGCGAGGAAGAAATCGAACGGATGCGGAAAGAGGCCGAGATGTACGCCGAGCAGGACCGGAAGCGGCGCGAGCTGGCCGAGGCGAAGAACCGGGCGTCGAGCCTCGTCTACGAAACGGAAAAGCTGCTGAAGGAGCACGGCGACAAACTGGACTCGGCGTCGAAGTCGGCCATTGAAGCGTCCATCAAGAAGGTCAACGAGGCTGTCGGCACGGACGACATCGAGAAAATCAAAAGTGCCACCGAAGAGCTCACACAGGCCGCCCACGCCCTGTCGAAGCACATGTACGAGGCGGCGGCCAGTAGCGCCGCGGCGGGCTCTGGCGGCGACGGCCAGTCCCGAAACACGACGTCCAGCTCGGACGGCGAAGTCATCGACGCCGAGTTCGAGAAGAAGGAGTGAGCCGGCAGAGCCACGAGCGTGGTGGCCGGCTTGCACGGTGGGCCGTGCCGTCGACCGTCGTCAACGGCTGAGACAACCGGGTTTGGCCGTTCAACGGCCGATGCCTCCCCCTCCCGCCAGACCAGTCCAAGGCGCGCGGCGCCCGGGCGCTTCGGCGTCCGGGCGCCGTCGTTTTTCCGGGAGCCATTCGGGAAGGGGGCCGCCAGGAGCGGCTTCTCGGCAGCAAGAGCCGTCCACCTGCGGCCCGCCGAGGCGGCGCCCGCCGTCTCAGTCCAGACGCCGCACCAACCGAAACGGCTCGAACAGCCCGTAGTCCAACGTGTGGTACTCGGCTCCCGGTGGCGGCCCCGTTTCGGGACCTCGCTGAAACATGTTCGGCCAGGCGGCTCCACGCACGGGGCCGGCGTGGTGAGGTCCCAAGGTGTTCCGCAACGTGCCAACCACGACGACCGACACCGTGTTGCGTCCCGGCCGAAGCCAACGCGTGACGTCGCACTCGTAAGGCCGCCACCCGACGTAGCCGGCCAAATGCCCGTTGACCGTCACCTTGGCCACGCTGCCGAGCCAGCTGTTCCACTGGACCACGTAGCGTCCCAAGGGCTGGTCAATGTCGAACGTTTGCGTGTAGGCCACTGGCCCTCCGTAGAACGGGCACCCTTGTCGGTTCCAGCCGACGCTCTTCACGCTCAGGCCGCTGCCGTCGACCAGGTACTGAGCCACGCGGTCGTGCCCGCGCCGCAGTTCGCTGGAAACCTCTTTGACCTGAACGCCTTCAACCGGAGCGACCTTTCCGGTGCGCGCGTCCTCGGCGAGGAACCGGACTTCGCTCAGCCCGACGAACGCGTTGTCCGGCTGACTGCGCTTCGTGGGAAACCGAACTCCGTTGTGGTTCGACCGAATGTCGAATCGAACGTAGCGAACACCGTCGGCTTGGACCGAAATTGTTTGACCGAATTCCATTTCGTCGCCGCGCGCTCGCCACAGCCGGTGCTGACCCAGGTCGACGTCGAACGCGTCGGGCCGGTCCGGCCGAGCGGCGCGAATTTCCACGTCTCGAACTCCACGGCCCGTCCGGTCCACCTCGTTGTAGTTCCACACTCGAATGGCCCGCAGCCGACAAGGTCGACCCAAGTCAAAGACGACGTACGGTCGGCCGTCGTTGCCGGAAGCCGCCTTGGCGTCGTGTCGGTAGCCAATGCCGGTGGTCAGCCACATGGTCCCTTCCGGTTCGGTTCCGTGAGCCTGGTCCTTCTTGATTTGGAGCGGCCGAGGTGGAACGAGGACGAAGCCCGAGTCGGTCGGCTCCAGCGCGAAGTCGCCCAACACGTACACCGGCTCCAGCTCGTGGAACACGGTCATTGGCGAGGCCGACAGCGTGCAGACGTTCTCGCCCACGCGTACCGCCTTGGAAATGTCGAACTTGCCGAAGTCGCGGTCCAGCCACCACTGCCCGGGAAGAGGTTTCACGGGCTGGCCGTTGCAGGTCACGGTGTACAGGTCCGGCCGCTCGACGACCAAGTACAAACGACTCGGCACGCGGCCGCGAATGACGAACCGGTAGCTGGCCGTGAAACCGCTGTCGGGTGGAAACGTTTTCCGCAAAAGCTCGTCGCGGAACTGCACTGCCCGCTCCCACGGGTTCCCGTCCAGTCCGTGCTTCTGGAAGACGAACCGAGCGGCCTGGAAAAAGTAAACGTTTCGTCGCGTTTGGCCGCCGGCCGAGACGTCCACGTAGTCCAGCGTCAGCACGTTCGGCTCGAGACGTCGAATCTGCAGCGGTCCGGCCGGTGCGACCATTTCCGCTGGCCGCTCGACGGCGCGACGCGGTCGTTTCTCCTCAGAAACCCTTGCGGAGGGAACTCCCTTCTTGAAGAACAGCAGCAGGCTGCCGCACGGCGGCAACTCAAAGTCCACTCGCACCCGCTGACCGACGACCGAGTGTCGACGCGGACCGATTTGTCCGGTCTCCAAGTCCCACTGTTCGACGTCCGCAGCCGGCGCCGTGACCGTTCCGCGGCTTGGCTGGTCCAGGCTCGTGTTGACCAACAGCACGAACTGCCCGTCCTGCAAGCGACGTCGCTGGTGGTACAAAATGCCTCGGTCGCCGTCGGCACGCCGAATGGAGAAGCCGTCGAAGGAGCGCCGAGCCAGCTCGCGGACCAGCTCCTCTGGTTTGAAGCGTCGGAAGTGGCCCGGCCGGTCCAGTTCTTTCCCCTTGTCGGAGGAGCGGCCGTCCACGCGAGCCGGCGGCGGACTGCAGCTCCACAACTGCCCGTGCTCGACAAATTCGCTCAGCAAACGCAGCGTCGGCGAATTCAGGTTCTCGACGTCCTCGGGCAGGACCACCAAGTCGTACGCCCGCTGGCCGACGACCAGTCGCGGTCCCTCCACGCGGCCAAACCGCTCCAGCAGGTACTCCGAACCAATGTCGAACTCGACCTGGTTCTGGGCCAGTTGCGTGACGAGTCGCTGAAACCGCTCGCCGATTTGGTTCATTCGTGGTGTAGACTGGTACATCCACGCCGTGGTCGTAGGCTCCAGGACCAAGACTCGGTTCACCTGCTCGCCGGACGACAGCACCAGGCACAACCGGGTCAGGTACTGAGCGACCAGGTGGTAGGCTTCCCACCACGGTTCGTGGTAGGAAAACGACTGAGGGTGGTCGCGTTTCCGGGCACCGCAAATCGTCACAAAGGACAGGTGCTCGTCAATGGTGTTGACTCCGAGGACGGCGACCCAGTCACCGATTCGCTTCATGTCTTCGAACCGAAGGTCCCAGCCGCCGGCTCCGTACGTTTCGCACAGTGTGCGACGACGTCCCAGCTGGTTGGCCACGCTGGCCAGCTCGAGCACGGCTCGCACGTTTCCGAACTGGGCGTGCACGTCCTCTCGGTACTGGTTCATCAGAATGTCAATGGCCGGACGCTGGTGCCAGGCGTACAAGGCCAGCATGTCTCCGCCGAAGTTGGCGGCCGGCCAAGCGTGTTCCCAGTAGTGCCCGGTCAGCTCCAGTCCCAACCGCTCGCACCACTGGTGGTACGGACGCGACCAGTGCTCAATGAACTGCTCCAGCAACAGTTGGTAGTAGTCGTGCCGCACCTTTTTCCAGTCGCCGACCTGCAGGACCAGACACGGCAGGTGGTCGAGCAGGCTGTAGCCCCAGCGCTGAGCGAACACCTGCGGCAGCCGGTCGGACCAGTGGAAGCCGCCGGCGGGAGCCAGGTGCGGTTCGTCGGTGAAAATTCCGGGCACCCGTTTGCCGAACTGGTCGCCGACCTCACGTTCGTACGCTCCCAGCGTAATCTCGAGAAACTTTTCCGTGACGCCGGGCTTCATGAGGTCCACGTAGAACTTGCCCGCGAACCAGGGCGTCGACGGAGCCAACTGCACGGTGGCTTGTAAGTAGCGGCCTTTCGGGAGAACTTGCCCGCCTCGAACGGCGTCGGTGACGGACTGGTAGCTTCCGTCGGCGTTCAGTCGGAACACGGCCAGAAGCTCGTCCGAGGGCTTCGGACGCTCGACCACTTTCAAGTTCAACCGTTTGCCCCGGGCGTCTGGCAGAGCCTCGGGGACCAAACCGCCGGCGAAACCAGACGGGTACGAGTTCTCGTCGTAAATCCAGACGTTCATGTCGAGCTGCTCGGCCGTGCGCAGAGCCGTCTTCCACGCTCGGAACCACTCGTCGGAAAGGTACGGAGTAATCAGTCCAGGACGTGGATGAACGAAAACCTGCTTCACGCCCTGCGAGGCCAAGTCGTGCAGCGTGCGGACCACCTTCTCGTCGGTCATGCGGTCGTTCCACACCCACAGGGGAGCCGTGGAGTAGTCGCGGGGAGGCTGGGCGAACAGCTTGCGGACCTCCGAGACGCGGTCGGGCGGCGGCTCAGAGGCCCACGCCGACGTCACTAGTCCTCCGGCCAAGCACACGAGCAAGGTCAGCCGAATTCCCATGACCAGTCTCCTTGTGCCGACAGCCAGTTCGCTTGCAGTGTTCCAGTGGCGCGTGCCGCGAGTCGAACGGCAGCTCCGGCCGAGGACCGGCGTCACCGACCGGTGGCGGCAGCTGCGAGTTTCCCAACCGACGCAGCGGGGGACCGCCGGCTCGACTCACCCCACGAAAGTACCGTCCGTCGAGGGCGAAAGCAAAGCAACCAGACGGTGGTTGGCCGGGGAAGCCTCGTGTTTTGTGAGCGAGGTCCGGCTTGGAACCACGAAAGGTGCCGGTCCGAGTCACTTTGACCCGAGCGTCGGCCATTGCGAGTCCCGGCAGGCAGGCGTGGTTTCGAGCTCGTTCGGCTGACCGGCCGCTCAGGGCTTCCGTCCAGAGCCGGCGGGTTGAACGAAAAAACTCGACGCAGAGGCTCGCTTTCGCGTCACGCCGGTCGTACAATTGAGCTCCCAAATGGGTAGAATCTCCAATCTGCGACAACTTGACCCGTTCGTTGGTTGACACAGAGCCTTGGTTCGGTCACGATAATTCCGAGCATACCGACTTTCCTTTCTGCCTCTTCCACCGGGGGAACGATCTACTGTCAGCAGGGGGGCTGTTGTTGTAGACCGCCTTGAATGGGTGTACGGTGTTGGTCTGGGCACTCTCTTGAGGTAGCGGTCCTTGAAGTCGAGCGGTCGGCGAGTGCCGGTGGTTGGATTGGTGGGCCCGATTGGAGCGGGGAAGAGCTCGTTGGCCCAAGCTTTGGCCCACCGGCGCCGCGTGGCCGTGATCGACGCGGACCGCGTTGGTCACGGGGTGCTGGACCAGCCGGACGTGCGGCGGCGACTGCGACATCGGTTCGGACCGTCGATTTTCGGACGGGAGGGGAGAATCGACCGGTCGGCGCTGGCTCGTCGGGTCTTCGGGGCGGCGAACGGAGGAGCGTCGCTGCGGGCCTTGGAGGAGGTGGTTCACCCGGTCATGGAAGAGCGGTTTCGGCAGGAGATCGAACAGCTCCGCCAGTCGGGCCAGTTCGACGCCGTCTTGCTCGACGCGGCTGTGCTGTTCGAAGCCGGCTGGGACCGGCTGTGCGACGCGGTCGTCTTTGTGGACGCCGCCGAGCCGGTTCGGCGGAAGCGAGTCGAGCAAGCTCGAAACTGGTCGCCGCAGGACCTCGCCAACCGTGAGGCTTGTCAGTGGCCGGCCGAGAGGAAACGGCGTCTGGCTGACTTCGTGATTGTCAACGACGGAGCCTTGGAAGACGCCGTGACCAAGCTGGAGGCTGTGGTCGACACCTTGGCCGCCCAGCCTGAACGGCCGGTGAATCCGTCCGAGCGGTGACGGAACGGCGATGCCTGTCCGCAGCGAACGGGCGGGAGGAAGGGATCGCCAGGTCCGTGCACGGTCACCCATCCAAGTGCCCAGGCTCCACCAAAGCCACACCGACCATTCCGTTGGTGCAAGAAGCATCAAACCTTTCCCTGAATCCTGAAACGTGCAGGATCAAGCCATGAAAACCGACGCTGGTGCAAAAAACAGTCGAGCCAATTCGACCGCCGAGGAAACTCGGGAACGGACCGAGTTTTCGGCAGACGAACGGTACGAGGAGGCGAAGCGGAGCGACCTGAACATCGCCGACCTTCAGAAAATGACCATGAAGGAACTGGTCGCTCTGGCGAAGCGGGAACAGATCAGCGACTACACGGGCCTGAAGAAGCAGGACCTGATCTTCAAGATTCTCAAGGAGCGGACGAAGCTGAACGGGCTGATGTTCGGCGAAGGGACGCTCGAGATCCTGCCCGACGGTTTCGGGTTCCTGCGCAGCCCCGACTACCACTACCTGCCGTGCCCCGACGACATTTACGTCTCGCCCAGCCAAATCCGTCGTTTCGGCCTGAAAACGGGCGACACGGTCGCCGGACAAATCCGTCCGCCCAAAGAAAACGAACGGTACTTCGCCTTGCTGCGGGTCGAGGCGATCAATGGCCAGGACCCGAACCTGGCCATGACGAAAATCTCGTTCGACGACCTCACCCCACTACACCCGAACGAGCGAATTCGACTTTCCACGACGCCCGAAGAAATCAGCACGCGCGTCGTCGATCTGATCGCGCCGATCGGGAAGGGCCAGCGCGGCCTCATCGTTTCGCCTCCACGCGCCGGCAAGACGATCCTGCTGCAGAAGATGGCCAAGGCCGTCCTGCAGAACTACCCGGACATGTACGTCATCGTGCTGCTGATCGACGAGCGTCCGGAAGAAGTCACGGACATGGAACGACAGGTGAAGGGCCGCAATTGTGAAGTCATCAGCAGCACCTTCGACGAACCGGCCAGCCGCCACATCCAGGTGTCGGAAATGGTCATCGAGAAGGCGAAACGGATGGTGGAGTACGGACACGACGTCATTATTTTCCTGGACTCGATCACGCGTCTGGCTCGCGCGTGGAACAACGAGGTGCCGCACTCCGGCAAGATTCTTTCCGGCGGTGTAGACGCGGCGGCGCTGCAGCACCCGAAACGGTTCTTCGGCGCGGCCCGAAACGTCGAAGACGGAGGCAGCTTGACCATCATCGCCACCGCTCTGATCGACACCGGGAGCCGAATGGACGAGGTGATCTTCGAAGAATTCAAGGGCACCGGCAACACCGAAATCCACCTCGACCGTCGACTGGTCGAGAAGCGGATCTGGCCCGCCATCGACGTCAACAAGTCCGGGACTCGACGCGAAGAGTTGTTGCTTCACGAAGAAGAGCTCCGGCGGGTCTGGATCCTGCGACGTGTGTTGAACGACATGAACCCGGCCGAAGCCATGGAGTTGTTGGTCAGTCGGCTTCGCCGGACAAAAACCAACGAAGAATTCCTGATGAGCATGAACTTGGGCTGAGAAAAGGACGGCGTTCGACGGTGAATGTCGCCCGATTCCGCAAGCGGCCGGGGGAACACTTTGGACAACGGGACCCCGGACGTCGAAGAGCACCGTCGGCCGGGCCCGTTCTCAGGCCGCAAGAGAGTCTTGGTTGAGGCGACAACGTTCGATTCAACTCATCACGACAGGGGTGAACCGGCAGAGAAAATGGTACGGGAGCTCGCAGGAAACTTGTGGATCGACGACGACTCGTGCTTCGCGATTGTCGTGTCTCGGTTCAACGAACTGGTGACTCGTCGCTTGCTGGACGGTGCCGTCGACACGCTCAGACGACACGGGGTTCCCGAGCAGAACATTACGGTTGCCTGGGTTCCCGGTTCGTTCGAGATTCCTTTGACGGCCCAGAAGTTGGCCGCGACCGGGCGGTACGCGGCCGTCGTGTGTTTGGGGGCCGTCATTCAGGGCGAAACCGACCACAATCGCTACATCAACCAACAGACCGCGGCCGGAATCATGCGAGCGGCTCAGGAAACGGGCGTCCCGGTGCTCTTCGGCGTGCTGACGTGCGATAATTTGGAGCAGGCATTGAACCGGGCGGGAGGAAAAGCGGGCAACAAGGGCTGCGAAGCGGCCTTGGCGGCCGTCGAAATGGTCAGCCTGTTGAAGAAGGTCGCCAGCCCGAACGACTGACCGCCGCGGGGCTCGCCAGCGGAAGCCGCCAGCCGGACCGACGTGGTTGTCGACCGTCTTTCTTCACGCAGCGTTTCCGCCCGAGGCTTGTCCGACGCGCGCCGGTCCGACCATCGGTGTGCGAAGATGGAGCTGGTGACGCGGGGAGGCGCCTGGTCCATGACTCGCCGCTCACGGGCCCGAGAAGTGGCCCTTCAGATGCTCTTCCAGTGGGACTTCAACCCCGACGTCGCGCCGGAAACAGTGCGGCAGATGATCGCGGAACGGCTACGCGACCGAAAGCTCCGCGACTTCGCCTGGCAACTGTTCGTGGGCGTCGTCGAAAACCGACAGCTTCTGGATTCTCGAATCGAAGAAGTCGCGCAGCACTGGACGCTGAAACGAATGACACCGGTCGATCGCAACATCCTTCGCCTGGGCGCGTTCGAGCTGCTTTGCACAGACACGCCGGTACAAGTCGCGATCGACGAGGCGATCGAGCTGGCCAAGCGGTACGGCGCGGAGCAGTCCGCTCAGTTCGTCAACGGCATTCTCGACCGCTTACAACCGCCCGAAAAGCAGCCTGGCTGTTAGACGATCCATCCCGCCGAGACCCCGGACGCGACCGAGTGGCACGGTGACGACCCGTCGGAAAGGTAGCTCACCACCTCACCGTTTAGTTCGCCCAGGATCGCCTGTCCTGAACACGGACGAGACAGAAGCATCCTCCGCGCACTGCGGAGAAAAAGCCTGTTGCGCAAAGCCAGACCCGCTCCGGCGGCCGGCCATGCCGCCAGCCGGAACGGGTCTGTAACAGGCTAAGAGGCTAACTTGGACGCGGCTGGACGCCCGCGTGCAGTCTTTACGTCCCTTCCTCGGCCGACTCAGCGCCCTCGTCCTCCTCGGCCTGGCCGGGCTGGATGATTTCCCCCTCGGAGGACAACTCGAAGTTAATCTCGTTGTCCTTCTCTTCCACAACAGCGGTCAGCTCGCTGTTGACGTTGTACTTGGCCGGGACCGTTTCCTTGGCTCCCTCCGGGTTGACGTTGCCCCACTCGTCT
>CAYSAG010000134.1:0-13113 GCA_964428935.1 uncultured Planctomycetaceae bacterium
CCAGCCGCGAAAGGCCTTGAACTGCCAAGGGGCCTTTCCCGGCCGGGCGGGCGTCTGGTTCTGTCGGTGTCTGACGCAAATCGGGGTTGTCGAGCGTCGGCCTGTCCGGTAAAAAGCCGAGGCTTGCGGTCAGCTTTGGCCGCGACGCTGGGCGTGGTCGGGGGCTGGGAACGGGCGAAGGCGAGGGCCATTGAGCGGTTCCTGCGGCCGCGTCCGCCGGGCGGACCGCGTGCAAGGCCAGTTCGGCCGGGTAGTCCGGCTTCGAAAAGTTTTCCGGCGGCGCCGGTCGCGAGTGGCCCGGTCGAGGCGGGCACGGTTCGCCGGTCCGCTGACCGATAAATGTAACCGTACAGCCTCGGGCGAGCGGCTGCAGGACGCACCGGCTGGCGAGCGGTCGAGCTTTCGACGGCGGTCCGGGACGAGACGTGCGGACGCGTGCGACGCGTTGTCGGGCCCAGCGGCTTGCCTGGACGCGAGCGGGGGCACGCGGAAAAGCAAAATGGTCTTCAGCGAACCAGTTGGCGGTGAAAATGAAGACGGACAGTTCTGGCGGGAAGGCACGTCGCTTCTTCGGTGGTCGAACCACGGTCAGCGTTGCGGTCGGTTTGTTCTTGTTGGCTGGGGTGGCGAGCCGCTCGGCGGTCGCGCAAGGCTCCCCTCAGTCGGCCCCACCCGCGAACCAGAAGCTGGCGGCGGCAGTGCGTTTGGCCGAAGCCTACCTGAAGGCCATGGACCAAGTCAGAGACTACGAGGCCGTGTTCGTGAAGAAGGAGCGGGTGGGTAAGCGGCTGAAGACTCAGAAAATGTTCTTGAAACTCCGCGAGCAGCCTTTCAGCGTTTACATTCGGTTCCTGCAGCCCAACGCTGGCCGCGAAGTCATTTACGTTGCCGGTCGGAACAACGGGTACATTTTGGCTCACGGCACCGGGGCCGAGGCCCTGGCGGGCACGGTGCGGATCCACCCGTACAGCCGCGAGGCCATGAAAGAGAGCCGCTACCCAATTACCATGGCCGGAATGCGGAACATGCTGCGGAAGGTCATTGAGCAGTGGAAGCGAGAGCTGAACGACCCGGACGTGCAGGTCACCTACTACCCGAACGCCAAGTTGGGCAACGTGGCTTGCGTGGTGCTACAGACCGTCCACACCCGTGCCCACCACGACGCCCATTTCTACATGACCCGGCTGTTCATTGACAAAGAGCGGAGGTTGCCCATTCGGGTCGAGCAGTACGGTTTTCCGCGCAAGGCTGGGGAGAGCCCGCCGTTGGTGGAGGAGTACACGTACCTGAACGTGCGGGTCAACGTGGGACTGACCGACTTCGACTTCGAAACCTCGAACCCCAGCTACGACTTCTGAAACAGCCCGCGAAGCAGGCAGCGGCGGGAGCGGGTGACGTGACGGCCAGAGCGTGTCGTCGGTGCGCTGGGGTCGGCGTGGCCGTCCCAGGGTCAGCGTTGCCTTGAAGCCAGAGGTCTCTGTTCGTACTTCGTGAGCTGCGGTGGTGTCGACTGGGGCGCGGTGGGCCGTTCAAGTGGCCAAGGCCGAGTCACGGTTGGTCGCTGAGCCAAGCAGCGGACGCTGGGGGTCGAGCGAACTCCGGACGCCCCCTCCCGCGCCGGTCTCGTCTCCGTTCTTGCGGCTGCCTGTCGGTTCCCGGCCCGCGTCTGTCTGAGCGCCGCCGGCAAACTCGGCCGTTCTCGTGCCGCCCGCAGATCCGGCTCAAGCTGCAAAGTCGCGCCGGTCGATACTTGGATTCTGGGGCGAACCAGCGCCGTGCGCACAGTGCGCGGTGAGACTTCGCCGCAGCCCGAACACTTGTGCTGTGCTCCGCAGCAGTCGGCCGACGCTGTGGTGTCGCGGTCGACTGCCCGGAAAGACGGAAGAACCGCCGGCGCGGGAGAGAGAAATGAACGGTCTTTGCCGGTTTGTGGTCCTGCTGGCTGTGTTGGCGCCGGGAACGCTGACCGCTCAGTCGAGCGTTCCCGGGCCGATTCTGACCAACAAGCGACGGTTCCGAATTCCCTTCCGCTACGACGCGCAGGAACTGCAGCGGCTGGGGGCGAAAGAGATTCGTCTGTTCGTGTCGACGGACTTTGGAGCCACTTGGCGTCCGGTGCAGGCAGTCGCTCCAGAGACAGGTTACTTCGAGTTTCAGGCCTTGAGCGACGGCGAGTACTGGTTCGCCGTGCGAACAGTGGACGCTCACAACCAGCTGCACCCGAGCGGAAGCCAGTTCCAGCCCGGGCTGAAAGTGGTCGTCGACACGACGCCACCCACGTTGCAGCTGACCCTTCGAGAGCTCGAACCCGGGCGAGTGGGGCTGGAGTGGCGGGCCGACGACCCGTACCTGGAGCCTTCGACGTTGAGGCTGGAGTACATTCAGCCGGGCATGAGCGACTGGCAGGTGGTGACCGTTCCGCTGCAGGCCGCTGGTCAAACGGCGTGGTCGGTTCCACAGGGTGGAATCGTGGCGGTGCGTGGGTCGGTGGCGGACCGGGCCGGCAATGTGCGTCGCAGTCAAGTGCAGGTGCACGTCGACGCAGCCGGCACGCCGGGCGGTCCTGCGGCCCCTCCGTCGTTCCGTCAACCCATTGCCACCGACCCACAGGGACAGTTCGCCGCCGGACAGCAAAGCCCGGCTCAGCTTGGCGGCCTGACGACACCGTCCAACACGGCTTCGCCGCAAGCGACGGCTGGTGGAGCTGACACACTGTCGACCCACGAAGCCGCCGAACCGCTCGCCGCTCGAACGACCCTGGCCCACCCGGCCGGTCTGGCTGGCTCGGGGGCAGGAACGGTTTCAGCGAAGCCCAGCGCGTGGTCTCAGCCCAAGTCGGCTGGGGGCCCGACCGTCCGGCTGGTCAACAGCACCAAGTTTCAAATTTCGTACCGGGTGGACGAGGTGGGGCCGTCGGGCCTGAGCAAGATTGAGCTGTTCATTACGCAGGACGGCGGGCAGAAGTGGTGGAAGTACGGAGACGACCCGGACCTGCGCAGTCCGTTCGACGTGGAGGTGCCCAGCGACGGGGCGTACGGGTTCGCCATTCGGGTGCGGAGCGGGGTCGGGTTGGGAGACCCCCCGCCGCAGCCGGGCGAACGGCCGACCATTGTCATTGTGGTCGACCAAACGCCGCCCACCTTGCAACTGCTGCCGGTTCAGCAAGGAGCCGGCTCCGAGTACAACAAGGTCCTCATTCGCTGGAACATGACCGACGAGAACCCGGCGGACCGTCCCATTGCCCTGTACTACGCTCCGACACCGAACGGTCCGTGGGAGCCCATCAGTGGCTGGATTCCCAACACCGGAAGCTACTTGTGGTCGATTCAGCCGGGCGTACCGACGCGACTGTTCATTCAGATTGCTGCACGAGACGCGGCCGGTAACATTTCGACGGTCCGAACCGAACGGCCGTTGATTGTCGACCTGACGCGACCGAGTGCGAGAATCGTGGACGTCGAGTCGGTTGGACCGCCGCTGCGCTGAGCCGCCGTCGCTGCCCGCGTTGAGCAGCCGCTCGAGAGCTGGCAGAGCCCACGCTCGCCCAGTTCCGCGACGAACGTTCGAGCCCGGCAGTCGTCTCTCCTCCAGACGACGGCCGCGCCGGCGGGACCAAGCTGCGCCGCCCCGTTCGCGACACATCTGTCGGTCGACACGAGAAACTTCGGCCCGCCGCGCGACGCGCTGCCAGTTCCCGCCCCAACGGACGTCGCAGCCGACCGTGAGCGTTGCGGCTCCGCACCGCCAACAGACGCTCGCCCCGAAGCGCTGCCTCGACAGGGACGCTCCGCCGGCTCCCGCCGCTCACCCCATTTCGACGTCGGTCGTGGGTTCGTCGTCGGAGGCGGTTTGTTGCTGCTGCGGCTCGGAGCTGGGCGGTTCGAACTTCGGAGCCGTCGCTTCGTCCGTGTGGTCCTGCGGGGCCGGACGTGTCGTTGGCTGCGTGTAGGTGTCGGAGTACACGGCCCGGTCGATTTCGTCCTCAATGCCCTGCATGCCTTTCTTGAACTCGACAATGCCTCGCCCCAAGCTGCGAGCCACCTCGGGCAGACGCTTGCCGAACAGCAGCAGGGCAACGATTCCGACAATCATCATTTCCCAGGGACCGGGCGAAAAGTAAGCCAGCAATGCCGTCATGGTCAATCCCTTTCTTTCAAAGGCCGGGCAGAGGTTCGTCAGGTTTGGTTCGAGGACTGGTCGCCACCGGAGGACGCCGAGCTTTCCTCGGGCGACTCGTCCTCTGCAGCCTTAATCCCCTTCTTGAACTCGACGACGCTCTGTCCGAGCGAACGCATGACCTCCGGGACCCTCTTGCCGCCGAACAGCAGCAAGATGATCACCAAGACAATGAGCACCTCCCAAGGTCCTGCGAACCCGAAAAACGCCAACATGCCTTCTCAACTCCCGCGGTTCATGTCTGTTCTTGTTACGCCTGTTCGGTCACCTGTGTTTGCTGGACAAGCCCGCCACGCACCGACACCGGCCCTCTGAGCACCACCCTCTTCTACCGCCGCTACGGACGACCGTCCGACGTTCAGTCCCAATCCCAATTCAAATTATGGGTGCCGCACGCGACGTTGCAAAGAAGCCTGCAGCCGCCGGAAGGCTTGGCTCGGTACCCGTTCAACAAGCCTGTCGCCATTGTGTCGCGAAAGCTGTCCGGACGAGACAAAGGGCCGACTGAGCGCTTCAGAACACCAACTGGAAACAAGGGGTGCCCGTCTTCCAACGCCGGTGGCTCTCGCGCAAGCAGCCTCCAGACCTTTGAGTCACTGGTGCGGCCGAGCTTTTCTTCACCAGCCAGTGTGTCGCGACTGCGGCGGTCGAGCCAAACCGGCGTCACAACGAAAAACAGGCCGCTTCAGTCTCGCACAGGGGCGAGCGTCGGTGCCCGCTCGCGTCCGGCGTGGACATGCCTCGACCGTCGTTCGACACGCCCGTGAGCTGCCCTCAAGTGCCTCAACTCGCCAGGCAGCACTCCACCCGAGAACTCACTGTGCACACGCCGCCTCGTCGTCTGTTGTGAGCGAGACCTCGTTCGGCCCGAGAGCGGCTCGGTCACACGGCCGTCGACTGAACAGTCGGCCGGTGCTCGTCGACAATTTTCGAGTGGAAAAAGCACGGCCACAGCAACGCGTTCCGCGGCGGTGAGTGGAGACTCCGAGCTCGGAAAGAAACAACGCCGCTCGGGACAACGCCAGCGAAGACAGAAAAACTGGAGGCAGCGTACAACGCCCCGCTCGCCAACAAACCCATGCAGAGCTACTCAATTGGCGGCCTTCCGACGCACTCTGAAGTTGGTCCGCTCAGCGGCCCGCCGGGGAACAGGACCTTGAGCGGTGATTGCAGTTGGCATTCTACCGCGCGGTGGAGCGCTGTCAACGCAGGTGCTCGCCGCGTGAAGAACTGGCTTGCGAAGCGGGCAGGCCCTTTGTAACGTTCCTGCAAAATTTTCGGCCGCTTGGTGCCACGCGGTCGCGACGTCTTGCCCTGAGGACGGTTCCCATTTTCGCCAACCGACCAGGAAGGGAAACTCAATGGCAACCAGCAGCGACCATTCCGCGACGGTCTTCGGACACCCGCCCGGCATTTTCACGCTGTTCTTCGCCGAGATGTGGGAGCGGTTCTCCTACTACGGAATGCGCTCCCTGCTGGTCTTTTACATGATCAAAGGCTTTCTCGGTTACGGAGACAACGACGCCTACGCTGTCTACGGAGCGTACACAGCTCTTGTGTACATGACCCCGTTCTTTGGTGGCCTGTTGGCCGACCGACTGTTGGGGCCGCGTCGGGCGGTCGTTCTCGGTGGCCTGTTGATGGGTGCCGGCCACCTGATGATGACCGTCGAGAACTCTTTCGCGTTCTTCACCGCGTTGGCCCTACTGATTTTGGGCAACGGCTTCTTCAAGCCGAACATTTCGACCATTGTTGGGTCGCTCTACCCGGAAGGCAGTCCCAAACGAGACGGTGGCTTCACCATTTTCTACATGGGCATCAACTTGGGCGCAGCCATGTCGCCGCTGCTGTGCGGCTACATTGGCGAGACGTACGGTTGGCACTACGGGTTCGGTTTGGCGACGATTGGCATGTTGGTCGGTGTGGCCGTTTTCGTTGCGCCGGCCCTGCTGTCGCAGCTGCTGCTGAGTTTCGTCGCTGCGGTGGCCGCGGTGAACATTTTCGTGCGGCCGTACTTGTCGCCGCCGCAAGTGACGCTGTTTAGCGTCGCCGTGCTGGGCTTGCTGGTCGTCGCGGGCGTGGTGTGTTTCGCACAGCTGGCCCGAGAACGGTCGGAGTGGTCGACCTGGACCCGTTTGGCCGCTCGTCTGGTGATTGTGGCGGGAGCCGTGTTGGCCGCCTGGGGCTTGTTTTACTACCGAGCCGAGAACGTCTTCTCGATCGGTGTGAACGTTTTCACCGGTCTGTCGCTGCTGGTTGCGGCCGCGGTGGCTTGGGTGGCTTTGGGACGCGGCGGCGTGCCGAAAGAAGCTGGAGCGGCTCCGGACGAGCAGAGACTGCGCAGACCCCTGGCCGGACTGCTGCCGACCGAGCTGGCCGTTTACCTGGGCACGCTGGTGTCCGTGCCGCTGTTCGCGCTGCTGGTCTCCGGCTTCGCCCCGCTGACGGCCGACAACCACGCCGTAAGCATCGTTCCCGAGTCGGTGATTGAGAGGCTGGAGTCCAGTCCGCGTGCGGCGTGGCACGTGCTGGCCGTTGTGGCCCGCGAGACCAGCAAGCCGGCGGGACTGGTGTTGATGGTCTGCGGTCTGGCCGCCGCCGTCTACCTGGCCATCGAGACGTTCCGGCTGGAAAAGGTGGCCCGCGAGCGAATGTTTGTCGTGCTGATTCTGACGTTCTTCTCGATGCTTTTCTGGTCGTTCTTCGAACAGGCCGGCAGCTCGGTCAACAACTTCACCGACCGAAACGTCGACCGCGTTTTCGAGACGTGGCACATTACGCCTGCCGACGTCGGCAAGACGATTCGCATCCAGCCCACTCAAGAGCAGCTCGGCTACCACAACGGCGACCAGCTCTTCACGCTGGACGTGCTGGACCGACTGCGCGAAGAGCACGAGAACGACCCGTACTTTGAAATCGAATGGAAAGTGGCCGAGGACAATGTCGGCATGGGCGTGGCGTCTCGCGCGGCCGAGATTCCCGCCAGCACGTTCCAGTCGGTCAACCCGATTTACATTCTGCTGTTCGGCTTGGTCTTCACCGCGCTGTGGGGCTTTCTGGGAGCACGCGGGGTGGAGCCCAGCACGCCGACCAAGTTCGCCCTGGGCCTGTTGCAATTGGGACTGGGCTTCGGAGCGTTTTGGTACGGAGCCTACACGGCCGACGAGCGGGGAATGGTCCTGTTGGTGTGGTTGTTCGTCGGCTACCTGTTGCAGACGACCGGCGAGCTGTGTCTGTCGCCGGTCGGACTGTCCATGGTCACCAAGCTGTCACCAGCTCACTTGGTGAGCACGGTCATGGGCGCCTGGTTCTTGGCCACGGCCTTCTCGCAGTTCCTGGCGGCCATCATTGCTCAGTTTACCGGCGTCGGTCACGGCAGCGGCGGACAGGGCTTCCCGGTGCCGAAAGAGACGGTTCACATTTACGGGGGCGTCTTCGGCAAGATTGCTTTGGCGGCAATCATCTCTTCGGTGATTTGCTTCTTGCTCTCGCCGCTGCTGACCCGGTGGATGCACGCCGACGAGCCGGCTGAGGAGGCGTGAGGTGTGTCGAGGAGCGGTCGAACGTCCGCCACCGCCGGTGTTCGCTCGCCCCGCGACGTTTTCAGACTCGTCTCGACTTCGGTCGGCAATTCGCGGAACGTCGCTCCCACGGTCGTCGGCTGTAGGGAGCCGGCTGGGGCCAGACAACACCAGCGCACGAAAGCAGCTCCTCCGACGCAAAGCCGGAGGAGCTGTTTTTCTTCTTGCTCGGTGCAACGGACCCGCCAGAGGTGATCCGTTCTCAACGAGCTTGGGGCGGCCTACGCGACCGCCGGCCAGCGTCCCCCTTCGGTCCGCCGACCCAGTGGCTGCCTCGGGGACAGCCCGCCGACTGCCCTCAGTCGACAGCACCTCCATTGATTCGGCAACTCGTACAGTCGTATTCCACCGGATCACCTCCTTTCTTTTTCTCTAGGGCCCACCTGCTTCGACCGGAGTGCCGGGCCGGCCACCTCGCAGGCTTGACGAACACCGCGTGCCGCGTCAGCACGCCCGACAACGCTGTCATGCTGGCGAATTCTTTGCGTCTGATAAGAGGAACGCCGGCACTTTTTCAAAAAATTGAGCGTGTCCGGGAATTGGACGGCCACGCTCCGTCATGGCCGCCACGACTCTGTCTCGACGCGAGCCTGACGGGGCACGCCCCAACGCCTCCCAGACGCCCGAGTGCCGAGAAAACGCAGAGCAATTCCCGGACCCCCTGAAAAACTTGAGAGTCTCCGGGAATTGTGGAGGGCTACGCTCCGTCGTGGCCGTCGACGGTGTGTGCTGCGACGCCGGCTCCCCTACGCACGTCCGGTCAGTCGAAGCTCGCGAAGCCTGCAAAAGAGCGACCGAATTCCCGGACGCCCTCAAAATTTCTCGAGCGCGGCGCAGCGCGAGCCGCACGACGTCGCCTTGACGTTCCGCTCACCTTCGGACTGCGGGCGCGCGACGCGCGGCGAGAGCCACCCGTGACCCGGACGGCGCGGCACCGCGCAGCAGCAGTCAATCGTTGCGGCCCGCATTCGACGGCCGTAAATTGGACGACCGAAAAGGGTCGGCTCGGGCCGAGCGGCAAAGGGACGCCAGTCGAACGAAAACTTCAGCTCTGCGGCAGACTTGGCGGCAAGGACGGACGAACGCCGGCCGAGGAAAAGGGGCTTCTGAGGCGAGGCCTGTCTGCAGCACTCGAGGCGACCGCCGTCACTCAGGCACGACGGACAGAGACTTCGGCGGCGAGCATGAGAACGTCAAACGAGAGTCAAAGGGGAGAGGACGAATGCGACGTACCGGCACAGCGGCAGCGACTGCGGTACTGGGATTGGTCTCATTGGCCGTGTACTTCGGCCTCGAGCTTGCTTCCGACGGCGGAGGCACTGCCCGCGGCGATTCCAGCTCCGGCTGGCTCGAACTGATCGACGGTCACGGCCTGGAACTGTGGACGAAAGCCCCCATGCACCGCAACAAGCAGTTCCGGGACCGGTGGCTTCACGTGGGGGATGCGTACGTGAAGTCACCGGACGACACCGTTCTGTCGACTCGTCCCGGGACGGGCGTCTTGGTCAACGGCAGGACGGGACGCACGTGGAACATTGTGACCAAGCAGCAGTTCGGAGACATGGAAGCTCACATCGAGTTCTTGATTCCCAAGGGGTCGAACTCGGGTGTCTACTTCATGGGACGCTACGAAATTCAGGTGTTCGATTCCTGGGGCCAGAAGCATGTCAAGTACAGCGACTGCGGGGGGATTTATCAACGCTGGGACCCGTCGCGCGGAAAGGGACGGGAAGGCTTTGAGGGGCATGCACCGCGAATCAATGCGTCGAAACCGCCCGGCCAGTGGCAGACGTTCGACGTGGTCTTTCGAGCTCCTCGGTTCGACGCTCGTGGAAGGAAAATCGCAAACGCGTGTTTCGTCCGTGTGGTGCACAACGGGGTTGTGGTCCATGAGAACGTTGAGGTGACCGGTCCCACCCGTGCCGCGACGTTCGACGATGAGCAGCCCACTGGCCCGCTTATGCTCCAAGGCGACCACGGCCCGGTGGCGTACCGTAACATCCGGGTCCGCCCGCTGACACGGAAGTAGGACGGTCATGGGAAAGAGCGTCAGGTGAAAGCTCCAAGTGCAGTCGAACTGGGCCCCTTTGGCGGTTACGGTGTTCGATGTCTGCGACATCACTGAAGGGCACGCGACGCTTTCCAGTTCAAGCTCGCGGGCATCCGAAGTCCCGCTCTCGCAGTGCGTCGAGGAAAGAGGTCAGACACACGTTGGCTTGCCGATTCGCTTCGTATTTGTGGGCCGACTCTGGCGCGGAGAGCGGGTGAGAGGGCAGCATGGGCGTGGCTGGTCTTGCGACGACCCACACCGAATGCGCCAAGAATCCGCCGACGAAGATGATGGCCGTTGCCGATTCAGCTCAATTGGGGAATCACGAATTGAAAGAAGGTTCGACCTCTGGTAGGCTCGAAATTGTGCCGTCACAGGCAGGCTCGTTCCCTGCGAGACTGGTGCTTCGTCACAAGGCAAGGTTGGGATTCCTTCCCCCGCGTCGCTCCGGCTTTGTCAGGCCGAGGCGAGGGCACGTACACCAACTTTCCGGCGCGGCGCAGCACTAGTTTGCACGGTGGGTATTGGGGGTTCGAAAGCGGGGAAGCTGACGCAAGCGGGCGCACAAGTCGTCAGGCTTTGACGCGGACAGGCGTGTCTCCAGCAGCCACGTCACGCTCAGTTTTGGCCACGGCCGCAGGTGCAAGCCGCATAGGTGCGAACGGATCGGGCAGGTGCACGCTACCCAAGAAGGGTCACACGCGATTACCTGTGCGCTGCAATCGCATGCCTGGGCTGGCGGCGCGGTGGGCGCGCCGGGGCTGGCGGCGGGTTGAAAGCACAGTGTTTCGGTGGGTCACGGTCCTTGGAGTCTTCGCTGGTTTCTTGTCTGTGTTCAAGAGTGGAGGAAGTCGGTATGTCCAAGAGGCAGTTTAGGCGCACTGGTTTCACGCTGATCGAGTTGTTGGTCGTCATTGCCATCATTGCCGTTTTGATTGCGTTACTGCTCCCTGCTGTGCAGCAAGCGCGAGAAGCAGCTCGACGGACTCAGTGTCGCAGCAACTTGCACAACCTGGGTGTGGCGTTGCACAACTACCACGACGTTTACGGGATGTTTCCGTATCGCCAAGGAGGTTCGGGGACGATTGCTCGCGGGCAGCACCGGCACCGATTGAGCGGGCATGTGGCGCTGTTGCCGTATCTCGATCAACAAGCCCTATACGATCAAATCATGAACAAGCCGAGTCCTCCTTGGGCGAACAGGTCGTGGTGGAAGATTAGTTTGCCCATCTTGAATTGTCCGAGTGACGGTGGGACACGGGCGCCGCACGGGGCGACCCGAGGAACGTCCAGTTACGCGTACTGTGGTGGCGACAGCTACGTCGCTTCGGTCACGTCGCCGTCGGAGCGGACCAGTGGTCCGGTGCCCCCGAAGCCGTTGCGAAACCGTGGGATTTTTGGTCGCGGTGCCTGCACTCGCATCTCGGAAATCCGTGACGGGACCAGCAACACTTTAGCTATGGCCGAGCGGGCTCGACCGGTCTCCGACCGAGACCGCGGAATGGTCGCGGTTGATGCCAGCGCCGACCCGTCGTCGTTCATTCCGGCGAGCTGCGCAGCCTTGTGGGTCGGCGGCGCCTACGCTCCAACGGCGGTCATGTTCACGCAGGACACTTCGCCGGGTTACCGATGGGGAGACGGTGCCGCGTTTTTCCACTGTGTCACGACCATCCTGCCACCCAACTCGGCAACCTGCCTGATCGGGAATCCCGCTTGGCAGGCCGGAGGAGGCCACTACGGCCCGGGCATCTGGACGCCCTCCAGCCGACATCCGGGCGGAGTGAATGCCATGATGGCCGACGCGTCCGTCCGTTTCATCAGCGACAACATCGACGCCGGAAATCTGACCATCATCGCTCCAAAACCCACCAAGACCGGCCCGAGTCCGTATGGCGTGTGGGGAGCGTTGGGCACCAAGTCCGGCGGCGAAAGTATCTCTCAGTTCTAACCCGGGCCATTCCCGGACTAGTGCTTTGTCAAATCGAAAATTGGGGACATCATTTGTGGCGAGTACGACGGAGTCTGCACGCTGGGCTGGATTGATCGGTGGCCACGGCCGACCGAATTCAGTCCTTCCTGCCGCGGCGGGTGCCCGAAGGGCGAACGAGGGAGCATCCGCCTGTGGGAACCAGGCGTGCGGGGCGTTGCGCTGGCACGCCCTCACCCGGCTCGCTTCGCTCGCCACCCTCTCCCGCAAGCGCGGGCGAGGCGACTTTCCCTTGGCCGCTGTCGAGACAGTTGCGCCACGATCGACTGAGTCCCAGTTTTCCGCTGTGACCGAGCACTACGCGGCTCATCGTACAGAGGCCACGTGCCCGTGCCGCTCGGATGTCTGCCGTGTCCGGCTCGGTCGGCACGGGGCGCAGAGGGCGTTTTCGGTGGAGTTTTTTCTTGTCCCGAGTGCGTGTTTCGAAGTCGAAAATGCAAGGAGCCAGACAAGATGAGAACGGGAACACTTGTTGCTTCAGTGGCTTCGGTTGTTTTTCTGCTAGGCTGCTCGGGAACAGACAAATGGGCAGAGCGGCTGCCTGAGACGGTCGAGGCGAGGGGCGTGGTTTTGCTGGACGGCAAGCCAGTCGAAGGAGCCTCGGTGGTGTTCGTGCCGGTCGATCCGTCTGGGCACCAGGCGTATGCCGTGACGGACGAGGACGGAGAGTTTGAACTGCGGGCCTTTCCCGCGAAAAGCGGGGCCGTGCCTGGAAAGTACAAGGTGACTGTTTCGAAAACGGTGGAAACGGGCGAGGAGGTGGCCGAGGAACTGGGCGGTGAGTCGGAAACGGACGAAGGGCCGGTCGACAGAGCGACCGTCAAAAAGGCGAAGCAGGCGTGGGCCAACGCTCTGCCAGCCAAGTACGCCAACCCGAAAACGTCCGGCCTGACTGCTGAGATTCCCCCCGAAGGCACGGACAGCCTCAGGATCGAGCTGTCGAGCAAGTAGGCGGCCTTTTTAGCCAGTGGCCCGGGAATCCGGCCGCGTTTTTCCCGCCATCAGTACAAACACGGCATGCGGACGGATGGGCCGATTGCGCATACTGGAAGGACAACAGCCGCCGACTGGACCTTGCGGCTCGCGTCGTCCGTCACGGAGCCGCCTTTGCTGCTCTTGTCCTCGACGAACTCTGAGTTAGCCGAGGCGATCGAGACAAGGTGGGGCCTTGGCAGCCGGAGTCGTCGTAACGCGGGCGCTCCCTGGCAAGTGGCTGGCGTTTTCATGCAAATTCAGGTTCTTCTCAGAACTGCGCGCGGTAAGCAATCCAGGTCGACGGCCGCGACCTCGGCTCCGGCTCAACAAACGGGGCCGCCCCG
>CAYSAG010000135.1:0-13046 GCA_964428935.1 uncultured Planctomycetaceae bacterium
ACCGTCAAGTCACACTCTTTCGACTCCGGCACGGGCCAGTTGACGGTGTCGCTGACCAACCGACGGACCGGCCGGGTGACGCTGCAGGTGGAGGCTCACCGCGACCTTGCCGCGGCCGGCGAAGAGCGAGAGCTGACGTTGCCACTGCTCGAGCCTTTGGGCGTGGTTCGCGAAACCGGAACCGTTGCCGTGCTGGTGCCGGAGTGGATTGAGCTGACGGCGGACCCGGAGCGGCTGAAGGGCGTAGAGCCCGCTCCGGTGGCTGGCGTCTCGGCCGTCGGTGAGGCTCAGCCGGCCGCCGCGTGGACGTACTCGCGTCGTCCCGTCGAGGTGGTCGTTCGGACGCGTCGCCGGCCGACCCGTTTGACCGCACAAGTGGGAACGGTGGTGGACGTCACCCCCGAGCTGGTGCGCGTGACGACTCGGTTGACCTACCTGGTCCAGTACGCGGCTTTGGACACGCTGCGGTTGGCCGTGCCCGAGACGGTGGCGGACCGCGTGCAAATTCAGCCGGTGGGGAAGACGGTCAGCGTCGGGGTTCGGCAGAAGGTGCGGGAGTCGAAACCGCAGGACGGCTGGGTGCTCTGGACGGTCGAGCTGCAACGGCCGGTGCTGGGGTCGTTGCAGTTGGAGGTTTCGTACGACCTGCCGGCCGGGCCGGGCCAACAGCTGACCGTGCAGGCTGTGCAGCCGCTCGGGTTGGAGAAGACCGAGACCCGTCCGGTGGCCGTGCCGCTGGTCCAGGTCACCGGCGAAGTGGTGGTGAAGAAAGCCGCGTCGCTTTCCGTGACGGCCAGTCCGGTGGGCGAGGGGTTGGAGCCGGTCGACGTTCGCGAGCTGAAGGTGCTGCCGCAACAAGGGGCGTTGGCCTTTCGCTACTTCAAGCAGCCGGTGGCCTTGAAGTTGAAGCCGGTCAAACGAGAAACGCAGCCGGTGGTGAGCACGGTGGTGCAGCGGGCCTTGGTGGAAGTGGTGGTCGGCCTGGACCAGACGGCCCAGTACCGCTGTCGCTACCGGTTGAAGAGCAGCGAGCGTCAACGGTTGGCCTTGCGACTGCCGACTCGGTTGGAGCTGCTGGGAGTGGCCATTGACGGCCGACGCACGGAAATGGAGGTGGCCGGCGGGCCGGCTACGGCGTCGGCAGCCGGAGCGGAAAAGGCCGGCCAGGCGGCGGACGCGGGCCAGGCGGCCGAGGCCGAGCGGGGCGGGGCGTCCGAGAGCGGCCGCTCTGGGCCGAGCACTGCGGGCGGGCAAACCGAAGGCCAGTCCGGTTGGCGGACCTACCTGGTCAACGTGACGCGGTCCAAGTCGGCCGACGAGCCGTTCGGGCTGACGCTGCAGTTCCGCACGCGGTTGAATGAGCCGTTCGAGGGCGGACGGGGCGAGTTGTGCTTGCCGTTGCCGCAAGTGGGGCTTCCGAACAGCGAAGACGTGCTGGTGCAACAGACTCGCGTGGTGGTCTGGGTTCCGCCGCGGGTGGTGCTGGCGGGAGTGCCCGAGGGGTTCACGCCGGGGCGGCCGAGCTTGCTGGCGGCGGTGCTCGGCTTGGCTGGGCTGCACGGGAGCGGCAACGTCGAGGCTTGGGTGGACGTTCCGTCGCTGAGCTTCGTCGACTTTCCGACCGAAGGCCGCTCGTACCAGTACCGGTCGCTCGGTCAAACCGAAGAGCTGGTCGTCAGCTGGTGGGACGTCCGGTTCCACACGTGGGTGTGGACTGCCGCCTTCGTGCTGGTGGCCTGGGTGCTGCGGACGACCAGCTGGGAGAACAAGCTGGGAGTGCTCTTGCTGGTGGCCGTGGTCGCGGTCTTGTACGCCTTTCAGGACGTGGAGGCCGTTCTGCGGTGGCTGCAGGTGGCTCGCTTCGGACTGGCCGCTTTGGTCGGCTTTTGGCTGATTCACGGCCTGTTTGGTCGGCGGAAGGTGGAGCCGCCGGCTGCTCAGCCGAAGGCTCCCGAACCGCCAGTTGCGAAGCCGACGACGGAAGAGGGGGCGGCGGCTCCGACTCCGGAAACGCGGGAAGGAGCCGAGTCCGCTGGAGGCTCGTCGCCCGGAGAGCAGGCGGGAGAAGAGCGGGCGAGCGAGTCCGCGGGCGAGGGCGGCGAAGCGGAGGGGGCGGCCGGTCCAGGCGGGCCGTCGGAAGAAAAGGCCGGCGAGGCGTCGGAGCCGGGCGAGCAAGGCGGGCCGCAAGGGCAGGGCGACCAGCCGTCGAGCGGTTCGCCCCAGTCGGGCAGCTAGACGCGCAACGTGGGTCGGACGGGCTGTGCCGGGGTGGCCGGTGGCCGCACAAACGGGAACTCAATTCGCTGGCAGGGGCTGGCCAATGCAACAACACCGACAAGACGAACGACGAGCAGGCTGGCGGTCGGCCGAGCGGTCGGCGAGCCGGCGGGACAACGTCCGGGCCCACCGCGTTCGAGTGGTCGAGTGGGCCGCTTGCCTGCTTGCCGTCGTGGCGGTGGTTTTCGGCTGGGCGTCCTTGCAGGCTCAGACGGCGGCGAGAGACCGAGGCTCGGCCACCCACCCCGGCGGCCCGTTGCCGGAATTTCGCGAGCTGTACGTGCCGGCCGACCAGCTGGAGACGGTGCTCGGCCCCGAGGCCCACTACGTGTTGGTCCAGCGGGCCGAGTTTCGGCGGCTGTTGGAGGCGGTTCGGCGTCGAGCGGCCGACGCTCCGCCGCTGCGTGCCGGGTTGGTCTTGACGGAAGCGGAGTACGTCGGGCGAGTCGTCGACCGGCAGCTGCTGCTGACTGGCCGTCTCACCTTTCGACAGACGCAAGACGGCTGGGCGTTGGTGCCGCTCCGCTTCGACCAGGCTGTTCTCGAAGAGGCCACCGTGGACGGCCGGCCGGCTTGCTTGCTGTCGGCCGCGACAGGGAACGGGCCGCAGCCCACGGGCCGGTCCCGCCGCGGGTCTTCGCCGGCCGAGCCGCGTGGCGAGCGCGCTTCCGAGCGACAGTCGACGCACTCCGGGCGTCGGTCGGCGTCCTCGGGGGAGCAGCCAAGCCCGTCGGCCGCTCGGTCCGCGCAGAGCCCGGAGCGTCGAAGGCCCGTCGAGCTGCACCCGTACGTGGTCCACCTGGCTCACAAGGGAGCCGGGCGGTTTGAAGTGCAGGTTCGTTTGACGGTGCCGCTGCGGCCGGTCGGGTCCGACCGTTTGGCCAGCTTTTCGCTGCCGTCGGTGCCGGCCGGGCAACTTCGTCTGACCGTTCCGGCCGGGCTTTCGCTGCGGTTGGGAGGGCACAGGCCGCCCCGTCCGGCTCCGCTCGACCAACCGGCCGAGTACACGCTGGAGCTGGGCAACCGGGACCGGGTCAGTTTCGTGTTGACGCCGCGTCGCGAACAAGAATTCGAGCAGCGGCTGGTGTTTGCGTGGGTCGAGCAGCAGTTGAACGTGGACGTCGGCCAAGTGCAGTGGTCGGCCGACGTGACGGTTCAGGTCTTTGGCAAGCCGCTGCAACAAGTGACGGTCGAACTGCCCGCCGGGCTGGAAGTGGTGGCCGTCGAGGGCGAGCAGTTGGCTTCGTGGGGACAAGCGGCGGCGAATGAGCAGCAGCGCCTGACGCTGGTGCTGCGGCAACCGGTTGGCGACGTGTGGCACGTCACGCTGCGTGGTTTGCTGGCGGTCTCGCGCGGGGACGTCTGGCGCGTGCCGGTGGTGCGTGTGGTCGAGGCGGCGGCGGCTGCCGGACGGGTGGCCGTGCAGTACCCGGAGCGGCTCCGGCTGAGCTTGCAGCAGAGCGTCTGCTCGCGGCAGCAACCAAGCGTCCCCCTTCGGACCGGGTCGTCTTTGCGTTCCGGTCGCTGGAGCCGTGAGCGGCCCAGGCCGGGCGAGCCCTCGAGCCAGCCGGAAGCCGACAACGGCCTCCGTCGGCTGGTCTTCGAAACCTGGGACGACTTCCAGCTGGCCTTCGTGACGCGTCCGAAGGCTGAGGAAGTCCACGCCAGCGTCTCGACGCTGCTCGTAGTGCACGCCGACCGCACCGGCCTGCAATTGGTCACTCAGGTCAGCTTTCAGCCGGTGTTCGGCCGTCTGTTCGACCTGGACGTGGAGTTGCCGGCCGACTGGACGGTGCTGGAGGTGACGGCCGACGGCCAACCGGTGCCGTGGACGAGCGTGCCGACGGTGGCCGGACAGAACCGGTTGCGGCTGACCTTCGACAAGCCAGTCGAAGCGGGCCAGGAAACGCGGTTGGAGCTGAAGGCCGAGCTGGTGCCGGAGGGCTGGCCTCCGGAGTCGGAGCCGGTGGAGGTGGCACTGCCCGAAGTTCGGCTTCCGCAGACGTCGGTGGTCGAGGGGGCGTTGGCGGTTCAAGCGGACGAGGAGCTGGACGTAGTGCCGCTGGAGCTGGTCGGGCTGGACACGGCACCGGTGGAGGTTCCCGGCAGCCGGCTGGCCTACGCCTACCAAGACACGCGTTTCTCCGGCAAGCTGCGTGTGGTTCGTCGCCGGACCGCTCTTTCCGCCAACACGGTGCTGCTGGCGCGGCTGGAGCGGCAGCGTCTGTGGGCTCACTGGCAGGCGAACCTGGAGGTGAAAGGAGGCGGCGCGGCCGGGCTGCGGGTGTCGGTGCCCGAGTCGGTCAGTCAGGACTTGCGGTTTCGGTTGCTGGGAACGGCGGTCCGGTTGGCGGAGCAACGGGCCGAACCGGCGCGGGACAGCCGTCGGGTTTGGTACTTGCGGTTCGACCGCCGGTTGACCGGCTCGGCCACGCTGGTCGTCGACCTGGTGCAGCCTCGCGGCTCCGGAGCGGAGCGGGCCGAAACGTCGGCGGCGGAACGGGTGCCGGAGGTCTTGCTGCCCGACGCCGACTGGGTGAGCGGCTTTGTGGCTTTGGAGGCCGCGGCGGACCAGCGGCTGTCGGTGCGAGCCGTCGACGCGTCGGGGCGTCCGCTGTCGACGGCCGACCCCGTGGACGTGCCGACGCTGCAAGCCTACCAGCCCGAGGAACGGCTGGTGGCCGTGTTTCGTCACTCGGGACGCTACCGGGTCGAGCTGCAAGAGAAGCGGTTCGCTCCAACGCCCTTGCCCGTCGCCGTCTGCAACCGGTTGAAATTGACGAGCGTGGTCGACCGGTCCGGACGGTGGCTCCACTCCGCCGTGTTCGCCTTCCGCACCAGCGGCGTGCAAACGTTGGTCGTTCAGCTTCCGCCGGGCACGCGTCTGTCGGCCGCTTTACTGGACGGCCGGCCGGTCTTGGTGGAGCGGTTGGTTGGGCATTCGTTCGGCGTCCCGGCTCCCACCGGCGACTCGGCCGACCGCGACCACCTGCTGGTGGTCTTCTACGCGGGGCAGTGCGAGCCGCTGCGGACCTGGGGCGAGCTGCGGCAGCCGCCACCCAGCCTTCTGGCTCGACGGTCGGACGGCTCGACCGAAGCGGTGTCCGCGGTCCAGACCGAGTGGGAAGTCTGCGCGCCGCCCGAACTCGACTGGCTGGCCAGCCGCGGCCCTTGGACACCGGAAAAGCCGCTCCAGCCCGACAGCCTCTTGCAGGCCGTGCGTCAGTCTGTCCAACCGCCGACCCTCGACGGCCTGCTGCTGAACCTCTTGGCTTTGGCAGCACTCAGCCTTGGCCTGGCGGTGGTGGCGGCCGTTCGACGCGGCGCGGGGCGACGTCTGGCCGTCGGGTGTTTTGTGTTGGTACTGGGGTTTGTTCTCGTGCTACTTCTGCTGCCGGCGGCGCAGCAAAGTCGTCAGGCGGCCAGGCAGGCGCAATTGAGGCATGAGCTCAGACAGCTGGAGTTGGCCGAAGAAGAAACGCACATTCTTCCGTCCGTGCCTCTTGCTCCGGCAGGCCGTGTGCCTCCGGAGAAAGGCGAGGAAGCGGCGGAAGCTCTGGAGGCCGACCAGCTGGTCGAAGCCACGGAGGCAGGCAAGAAACAGAAAGCAGAGTTCGCTGCCGAACGACAGCAAGCCGTCGCTCAGCAAGAACCGGAGCAGGCGGCCCGGGAGCCGGCCAAGCCAAGCCGTCCACTGGCAGAGCAACAGCCGGAGCAAGCGGTCGGCCAACCCGGGGCGGCTGGGGCCAAACCGTCCGAGGGCCGTGAACTGGCACAAGCTCGACGGCAGACGCAGCTTCGGCCGAGACAACAGGCCGCCGCGACGGCAGAGAAACTGCGGCCGGCCGGCGCGGGGCGGTTGTCGCTGTCGGTCGAGCTGGAAGTGCCGAGCGACTACAGACGGTGTCGGTTCACGTACCTGGGCACCAGTCCGGACGGGCCGGTGGTCTTGGCCTTGTCGTACCGGAGCCGCGACGCGGCAGCGGCCTTGCGGTGGGCGGCCGCTCTGCTGACGGCGTTGTTGCTGTGGTGGCGGCGTCGGGCGCAAGCGGGCCGACGCTGGCGCTGGGCCGTCGTCCTGTTCGGCCTTCTTGTCGGAGCCGCTCCAGTCGTGCCCGTGCTCTGGCAACCCGCGTTGGAAGGAGCGGCCGGAGGTGTCGTGCTGGGCGCTTTGCTGTGGGCGGTGCGAACGGCCGTCGGGTGGGCCGAGCGGGTGTGGTTTCGAGCGGAAAGGCGGCTGGCGGCGACAACCGGCGCGGGCAGCCAGACGCCGGTCCGGACGGGCCCGTCCACCGGACAGACGGACTCGGCCAGCCCGGTCGCCGGGGGCGGTGCTACCGCAGTGCTGCTGGCTGTGGCTGTGGCCGCCGGCGCCGCTGCGACCGTTGACCGCTGCCGGGCCGCTGCGCCGGACAACGCCCCCCACCCCGCCGCCCGCCAGCGCCCGCCGAAACGAGTCTTTCGGCCCGGCACGACCGTCTCGCCCCAGAAGTTGCAAGAGCTCCGACGCTGGTTCGCTGAGCGGCACCCCGAGGCCGCCCGCGCCGCGGAGCGGAGGGGCCGGTGGACACAAGGCGGCCGCGTCCCCGCCGACCCGTCCGTCGCCGACGCCACTGACACGCCTCACCCCAGCCGCGGGGGCCCGCAAGACCGCTCCTCTCGGCAACAGCCGTTGCCTCACCGGCAACACCCACGGCCTGTAGCACAGGCGGCACGGCCACATCAGCAACCAGCCGACTCCACGCTGCCCAACCGGACTGACACGACCGAACCAGACAAGGCCAAGCCGGTCGACCTGGTCGTGCCCTACGACCCGCAGCAGGACCCGCTGAGCGGCCGCGACGTGCTGGTGCCGCTGGACGTCTTCTTGCGCTTGTGGAACCGAGCTCACCCCGAACGCTCGTTTGCCCGTCCTCCGACACCGCCGGGAACCGTGGCAGCCGCGTACTTGTTCGTGGAGGTGGAAGGACGGCGGCCGAGCGGCTCAACGCCTGGCCCGTCGAAGCCGGCGACTGGCGGAGGCTCGTCAGCCGCAAAGACGTCGGCTCCAGGCACCTCGGCCCCGGACACGTCCGCTCCGGACACGTCCGACGCGAGTTCGACGAGCACCGGCTCGACAGCCGCCGGTTCGACCAAGCTGCCGGCCGGCGGAGCGCTCGTCACGGCCCGGTTCGTTCTTTACGGCTTTCGCAAGCGAGCGGTTTCGGTTCCGTTGCCGCTGCGGCCGGTGGCCCTGGTCGACGCTCGTCTGGACGGCCAGCCGGTTGGCTTGCGCGTGCAAGAGGGGCAACCGAAACGGCTTTCGGTGGTCGTGCCGTCGGCCGGGCCGCACGTCCTGGAGCTGCGTTTTCGGTTGCCGGTGCAGTGGCAGGGGGCGGTCGGCGAGCTGGTGGTTCCGCTGGTTTCGCCGCCGGCCGGCCGGTTGACGTTGGCCTTGCCGGCCGAGACGGTGCCGCCCAGTGGCGTCTGGCTGAAGGTGAACGGCTGGTTGCAGTCGCCACGGGGCGCGGCGGAGCGGCCGGGGCGATTCGACGTCGCGCTGGGCGGACTGAGCGACGTTCGGCTGCGGTGGGGGCCGCGGCGGCCGGAAACCGAGCGTCCAGCGGTGGTGGAGGCCACGTCGTCGGTGACGGTCGAGGTGCGTTCGGCCGGAATTTTCGTCAGCTCGCGTCACCGGTTGCGTGTGTTGCAAGGTCGGCTGGAGCGGGTCGAGTTTGCTCTACCGCCCGCGTTTCGCGTGCGGGAAGTGTTCGGCCCGGACGTGGCGGAGTGGCACGTCGTGGCGAGGCCGTTCGGCGGACCAGCGGGGGCGGCTCGGACGGACCGGCCCTCGCCTGCTTTCTGGCGCTGGCCGCGGCTGGTCGTTCGGTTCCTGCGAGCCGTTCCAGCCAAAGCGCTCGTGTTTTGCGAGCTGTACTGCGACTGGCCCACTTACGAGCACTCCGGCGGTCTGACGGCGCCCTTGTTGAGACCGTTGGGCGTGGCCAGCGAAAAGGGCCAGTTGCTGGTTGCGGCTGCGGACGGTTTTGCGCTGCCAGTGAGTTCGGCGCCGGGCTTCGCTCGGCTCAGCCTCGACCAATTCGAACCAATCGACGCCGTTCGGGTGGACCGTCCGCGTCGGCGGAGCGTGCCCGGCACAGACGAGCTGGCTCGAGCCTCCAGCAGCGCGTCGGTGTTTGCTCCCGAGCCGGTGACGCCACGACGCGCCTTCCGGTTCTCGCTCCGGCCCGACCAACCGGTTCTTCTGTTGCTGCACGCAGTGCGAAGGGAACCGGCCGCGCTCAGTTCGGCCGACCACGTGGTTCAGGTGGAGCGTCGGAAGGTGCACGTGCGGAGTCGACTGCGGTGGACCCTGACTGACGCAGCCCGCTCGGTCCTGCAAGTGAAAGTTCCGTCCGACTTCCTGACGCTCGAGCTGACCGGCGCCGGAGTGGCCGACTGGTACGAGAGCCAGGCGTCCGAAGAGGGCTGGAAGACGCTGACCGTGGAACTGACGAAGTCGTTCACCGGGGGGCTGCAGGTCGAACTGACGGGCTACTGGCGAAAGTCACCGGACGCTGCGTCCGTGAAGCTGCGCGTGCCCGTGCCGGTGGGCGTCGACAGCCATTGGGCGCGGCTAGCCGTGTGGGTCGACCCGAGCTACTCGGCTGCTCTGGCCGAGAGCCAGCCGTGGGAGCCGGTGCCGACGTCGAAGCTGCCGGTCTGGCTGCGTCCGTCCGACCGGTTGCCACAACTGGCTTTGACCGCTCGCGGAACACCCGACCCGCCCACGCTCCACCTGCAGCGAAAAAAGCCGCGCCGGACGGCCGCGTGCGTGACGGTCGTCACCGTCACCGACTCGTTCGTCGACTACTCGCTGGTGCTGAAGTGGAACGTCCAAGGTGCGTCGACCGACCGCTTCCGGTTCGAAGGCCCGTCGTGGCTGAAAGAGCGGTTGCAGTTCCGCGGCGGAGCCGTGCGGTTGGTCCGAACCAGGCCCACCGGTCGGAGGCGGACGGAGTGGACGCTGCTGGCGGAACGGCCGGTCGAAGGGCCGTTCGTGGCGGTCGCTCAAGCCACCTTCGCCGCTTCCGACCAGAACCAGTTGGCCGCTCCGGACGTCCGTTTCCCCAAGGCCGACCAGCCAGACGGCGTCGAACTGCAACGTCGGTTCGTGGTGCTGGTGAACTTGTCGAGCAGCCGGCTGGAGCGGAGACCGGCCGACGGGTTGGAGCTGGTGGAGGTGAAGGAGCTTCCCGTGACCCTGACCGAACTGCAGGCTCGCCAGGCGACGGAGTGCCTGCAACTGGTCGGCGAGGCGGCTCCGCCGGTCTGGTCTCTCCAGCGGTTCGCTCGCCGCGCCGCCGTGCCGGCTTCGGTGAACCTGGCCGAGCTGAAGACGGTGGTCGCCGCCGACGGCTCGTGGCGCCTGCTGGCTCAGTACACCTGCAAGAACCGCTCACGCCAGTTCTTGCCGGTCGTGTTGCCGAAGGACACCCAACTGGTTTCGGCTCGTGTGGACGGCCAGCCGGTCAAGCCGGTCCGGCTGGAAGGCGCGGACCCGCCCGTGTGCCTGATTGCCTTGCCGAAGTCCAGCGACGCGTCGCTTTCGTTTCGAGTGGAGGTGGTGCTGGCCGGCCGCTTGACGTCGCGCGTGTTCTCGGGACGGCCGGTGTGGACGCCGAAGCCGCTCCGCCTGCCGGCCCCTCGCATTCTGTCGCTGGACGAGAACCCAGACCTGGGCGTGCCGGTGGCTCGGACCGTCTGGACCGTCTACCTTCCCGAAAGCCTGCGGGCGTGGCTGGTCGAGCAGCCGAGGGCGTCGAACGTGTTCCGAGCGACGCGGGAAGCCCGCGTTCTGGCTCGGCAGTTGGCACTGACCCGGGAAGCACTGGAACTGCTGGACGTGGCCACCGGCCGCTACTCGCTGAAAACCAAAGCCGTGGCTCGGCAACAGGCGGCGAAAGTGTACGAGCGAGTCCGGCGGACGCGGGAAGCTCTACTGGAGGCGGCCGGTTCGGAGGAGTCGCAGAAGCTGGTCGAGCTGCAGGAAAAGTTGCTGGAGCGACTGAGCAAGCTGGGCCGGCAAGAGCAGCAGGACAAAGCCGCCAGCAACCTCATGCTGGGCGACGTGCAAACGCAAGCGGTCGAGCTGCGGTCACAGGCCGAGCAGTTGTACGCGCAAAACGCCCTCGCGGCACCGGCGCGGAAAAAGTACTTGCCGAGCGTGAAGTCGGGACGGGTTGGGAAAGAGCGACGTGGAGCCGTCGCCGGTCGGAAGAAACTGGACGACCGACTGGCTCGGCAAGCTCAAAGCTTCAACCAGTTGGCCGAGCTCGGGACGAGGCTCAACGCCGCAAGAGCGAGGGCCTTGCCGCAGGCGGCCGAAGAAAAACGCCCGCAGACGGCTGGAGCCGCTCGGACGGGCGCGCAGCCGACGCCGACCGGTGAGTCGCTGGGCCGCCGAGCGGCCGGCACGTTGGCCTTGACGGTGACTCTGCCGGAAAAGGGTCGAGAGCTGGTGTTCGTCAAGGCGGGCGGAGGTCCGCAGTTGACGCTGCGGGTGTTGCCGAACGAAAGCCTGCAGCGGGCTTTCCGCTGGGGCTGGCTGGTCTTGTGCCTGGCGGTGACGGCGACCGTCGTGACGTGCGTTTCGTCGACGAACCAGGCGTGGAAGCGGCGGAAGCGGCGGGTCGGCCAGGGCTTGCTGGTTCTGGGAGCGGTCTGGTTGCTGGCCGTCCAACCGCCGACGTCGCTTTGGGGCGCGGTGGCACTGAGCGTCGGAGCGTGGGTGGCGAGCGGCAAGACGAGCACGTCGGAGCCGGGCGCAGAGTCGAGCGAGCCCAGGTCGGGTCGGTCGGAGCCAGAGGCGTCGTCCAAACGCGAAGACTGAGCGACGAGAAAGCCGACGAGGCAAGGCCCGGCGCAGGGGCGTCGGGTCGACTCGAAAACACCGACCGACGGGACGGACTTGGTCGCTCGACTGACGAACGGCCGGCGCAAGGTCCCGAAGTGTGTCGGCTGTTGGCGGCGGCGGGGACCTGTCCGAGTGCGGGCCGGGCGGTCCGCTGAGCTGGCTGCGTCAGCCGGTGTCCGAGGACTCGGCCGCCAGCAGCGCGACCAGTTGAGGCACCAGGCGCTGGAAGGCTCGAGCTCGGTGACTGAGCACGTCTTTGACGACCGGAGCGAGCTCGCCGAACGTCCGGTGGTACTCGGGAATCAAGAACAACGGGTCGTAGCCGAAGCCGTTTGTGCCTCGCGGCTCGCGAGTGATTCGGCCGTGGCAAGTGGCTTCGACGTCCAGGCGGACACGGCCGGACGGGTCGGACACGGTCACATGGCAGACGTAATGGGCCGAGCGTTTTTCGTCGGGCACGTCGGCCAGTTCTTCAAGCAACTTTTGGTTGTTCTTTTCGTCTGTCGCATCCGGTCCGCTGTAGCGAGCGGAGTAGACACCGGGGCGGCCGCCCAGGGCGTCGACAACCAAGCCGCTGTCCTCACCCAGCGCCCACCGTTGCAGGTGCCGAGCCACCTGCGTAGCCTTCTTGGCCGCGTTTTGGGCGAAGGTTTCGCCGTCCTCGACGACTTCGGGCACGTCGTCAAAGTCCGCTAGCGTCAAGACCCGCACACCGTGCGGCCGAAGCAACCGAGCCACCTCTTCGGCTTTCTTCCGGTTCCGACTGGCGAGGACAATTTCCGTCACAGGCATGGGTTGTGTCTCCTGTTGCGGCGGAAAGCGGGTTGCGTGCAGCAGGCTTGCGTCGGACGCAAGGGAAACCGCTGGCAGCCAGAAGAGGCCCGTGCACCCGACCCCCGGACTTTTCCGGGCGACGGGGCAGACCAGCCACCAGGCCGCTCGGGCGAACGCAGCAGGGCCGTGCCGGCGAACACAGAAGGTCGGCGCGTCCGCTGGCCAGACACGCCGGCACGGCAGTCGAACTGCTCAGGCGTGTCCAGACCGACCGTCCGCGCACAAAAAACCCGCACCGGAAACCCGGTGCGGTCAGGCGAGGCCGACGGGACTTGAACCCGCAACCCCCGGATCGACAGTCCGGTACTCTAACCAATTGAGCTACGGCCCCGCTCTTCCAACGAGCGACCAGTCTAGCTGGTCAACTCGCGAAAGATTTTAGCGTCCGCGCTTGTGGCGTCAATATTCTCGGCAACTTTCCGCGAAGGACTTTAAGGAAGAAAAACGGGCCAGCCGGCCGGGCGGTTGCGGCGGTGGCCAAGCGGTGCGGGACCGGGCAGCTCGACAGCGCGAACGAAACGGCGGGTCGCCGCGGGGCTCGACGCGGCCCACGTCCGACCGGCTGGTCCGCAGGCTGCGGTTGGGCAAGAAAACGTACGGCCGGACGGTGCCGTCGCCGGAGGAGAGACGCTGGGCGTGCGGGGGCTCTGTTGCACGTCGGCTCGCCCCACCCGAGCCAACTCGAAGACCCGGACGAACTCGAAGATTTCTGAGGTTGTCTGCGAATTGGAGGTTGTCCGGGAATTGGAGGCCCCCGCTCCCTCGTGGCCGCTGGCGGTTCGTGTTTCCACGCCTGCTCGAGAAGACGCCTCCGGTCGCTCCAAAATCCGCGAATCGCTGGAGAGGCGGAGAGGAATTTCCGAACACGCTCAGATTTTTTCGAGACTCGCGACGACGGACTCTTGAATCTCGGTCGGCAGGCGGGTAGCATTTGAGTTGGCTTGAGCGTTGGCCGCGACGGTCGGTCACGCGGCAAGCCGAAATTCATCGTCGGCGAAAATTTCGTTGTTCAAGAGTTGACAGTTTCGCCGTCGATGGT
>CAYSAG010000136.1:0-12998 GCA_964428935.1 uncultured Planctomycetaceae bacterium
ATGGCTTTAATGCAACGGTACGCTGCCGAAAGCTCAATTCCGCCGACCCGGTTGAGAATCTGCATGACCTGTTCCTGGTAGACCATCACCCCGTAGGTCTCGGCCAGAATCTCGTCCACAATCGGGTGGACCTTGGGAACAGGCTGCCGGCCGTGTTTGACGTCGACGTAAGTGCTGACCATGCCGCCTTCGAGGGGGCCAGGACGGTAAAGGGCGGATGTGGCAATGATGTCTCGGAAGCTGTCGGGCTTCATGGCCCGCAGCAAGCGCTGCATGCCCTCGCTTTCAAGCTGGAAGATGCCTTTGGTTTCGCCTCGCTGCAGCAGCTCAAACGTCTTCGCGTCGTCCAAGGGAAGCTTGGTCGGGTCGATCTCGACACCGCGGTGCCGCCGGACGTTTTTGATGGCCTTGTCGAGAATCGTCAGGTTGCGCAGCCCAAGGAAGTCCATTTTCAGCAGGCCGGCCTTCTCGACGTGAGGTCCGTCCCACTGAGTGACCAAGTCGGACTTGCCCCCAATGGTCTGCAAGGGCACGTACTCCCAAAGCGGTCGGTCGGCAATGACTACGCCCGCGGCGTGAGTGCCAGCCGTCCGTGCCAGTCCCTCCAAGCGCATGGCCATCTCCAGCAGCTCGCGGGCCTCGGCGTCCGTCTCGTACAGCTCCTTCAGCTCCGGAGTCTGCTCAATGGCGTCCTTCAGCCTGATGTTCAGCGTGTCCGGGACGAGCTTGGCAATTTGGTCGATTCGCGACAGTGGAACTCCCAGAGCGCGTCCCACGTCGCGAATGGCCGCCCGCGCTTTCAGCTTGCCGAAGGTCCCAATCTGCGCGACGTTCTGCTCGCCGTACTTCCGTTTCGTGTACTCGATGACCGCCTGCCGGTTGTCTCGACAAAAGTCGATGTCAATGTCCGGCGGCTCCGACCGGTTCGGGTCCAAGAACCGCTCGAACAGCAATCCGTACTCAATCGGGCAGACCTTGCTCAGCCCGAGCAAATAGGCCACCAACGAGCCGCACGCGGAGCCGCGTGCTTGGCACGGAATCCCGTGCTCCTCGGCGAACCGCACGAAGTCCCAGACAATCAGGAAGTAGCTGGAGTAGCCCATTCGGTCAATGACGCTGAGCTCGTAGTCCAGACGTTGGCGGATTTCGTCGGTGATGCGGTCGCCGTAGCGCACGGGGAGCCGCTCTTCGCAGAGTTCGCGCAAGTACTGCGTGTCGGTCTTGCCCTCCGGCGGCGTAAAGACCGGAAAGTGGCGCTTCGTCAAATCCAGCTCAATCTCCACCCGGTCGGCCAGTTCTTGCGTGCGTTCGACGGCGTCCGGGCAGTCGCTGAAAGCTTCGTACATTTCCTCCGGCGTCTTGACGTACAACTGGTCCGTCTCCATGCGAAGCCGTTTCGTGTCGGACCGCGTGGCGTGCGTGCTGACACAAAGCAGGACATCGTGAGCCGACGCGTCTTCTCGGTTCAGGTAATGGGCGTCGTTTGTCGCGACCACGGGCAGGCCTAGTCGACGAGCCAAGTCCAGGGTCCGCTCTTTGCAAATCTTTTGCGACTCAAATCCGGCGTCCTGCACCTCCAAGAAAAACCGGTCGCCGAACACTGTTAAGTACCACTGAATTAGCTTTTCGGCTTCAGCGAGGCGGTCCTGCGCCAAAAGCGTCGACAGCTCGCTGGAGGGACATCCCGAGAGGCAAATCAAACCCTCGCTGAATTGCTCTAATAGCTGCTTGTCGATTCGCGGTTTGTAGTAATAGCCCTCGGTGTACGCCAGGGTCGAAAGACGAATCAGGTTTTGAAACCCCTGGCGGTTCATGGCCAGCAGCGTCAAGTGGTACGCGGCGTCTTTCATGCGAACGGGAGTTCGGTCGCGGCGGTCTCCTGGGGCAACGTAAGCCTCGTAACCAATAATCGGGTTCAGGTCGGCTTCGCGGCAGGCGCTGTAAAACTCCAATGCGCCGTAAAGATTGGCGTGGTCCGTAATGGCAATGGCGTTCATGCCGCAACTTTTGACCTTTTGGACCAGGTCGCTAATCCGGTTCGCTCCGTCCAAAAGGCTGTACTCCGTGTGGCAGTGCAGGTGCACGAAAGGTTTTGTCTGAGTCATTGTGCCGTCCCTACTTGACAGGCTTGACGTTCCGTCATTTGAGCCGCGTGTGCCGTTTGTTCGGAGCGGTCTGAACGGCGGCCGCTCGCCGTTCCGGGCACGTCGGCCAGTCGTCGTGCCGGAGGGGCTATCTTAGCTGCGCGGTGCCTGGGAGCAAGGCAGGCACCGGCCGGGCCGTCGGACGTCGGTCGCAGCGTGGCGTTTGGTGGTTCGCGACGCCGAGCGGCGGGCGGACCAGTCCGTCGGCGGGCGGTGGTTCGGTCAGTTGCTCGCGGTCTGAAGCCGCGTCAGACTGTTTTGGGCCCGCGCTGGTGGAGCTGCCGCACTGAGGAGTGCGGAACCCCGGAACGCTCAACAGGGAGACAGACAGCATGGTGAAACGACGACGAGCGTTGCAACTGGGTGTCCTGGCGAGTCTTTTCTTGTGGGCGGTGGTGGTGGAGGCACAGACGGAGCGGCGGCGAGGGCCGTTCACTCACGAGCCCCGCTCCGTCCGGAGCCGGGACTTCGACCAGCGGCACGTGCGGCTGGAGCTCCGGTTGACGGACCGCTCCGAGGTGGTCGAAGGCCGGGCCGTCCACCGCGTCGTCCCGTTCAAGACGCTGCGGCGGCTGCAGTTCGACGCCTGCGACATGAAAATCCTCGGCGTCGCCCGCTTGACCTCCGACGGCTCGGTGCCGTTGCGTTTCGAGCACCGCGGGGGCGTGCTGACGGTCCAGCTGGACCGGCCGTGTCCGGCTGGACAAGAGCTGACTCTGTCGATTGACTACCGGGTTGCCAACCCACGCAGCGGCTTTCACTTCGTTGTGCGGGGAACGGGCTCGGAGCGACGCGTCGTGCAAGTTTGGACGCAGAGCGAGCCGGAGTACGCTCGGTACTGGTTTCCGTGCTTCGACCACCCCTCCGACCGGCTGACCAGCGAAACGGTGGTGACGGCCCCGTCGACGTGGGTCGTGGTGTCGAACGGACGCCTCGTCTCAAGCCGCCTCAACGCCGACGGCACGAAAACCTGGCACTGGGCCTTGGACCAGACACACGTGACGTACCTCATGTCAGTGGTGGCTGGTCGGTTCGAGCAGTACCGGCAGCAGTGGGAGGGAATCCCCGTCGTGGCGTACGTGCCGCCGGACCGAATGGCGGACGCTCCTCGGTCCTTCGCCAAGACGCCGCAAATGATTGGTTTCTTTTCGGAGCGAACCGGCTACCGGTTTCCCTGGCCGAAGTACGCTCAGGTGTGCGTGGAAGAGTACATGTGGGGAGGCATGGAGCACACCTCGGCCACGACGCTCAACGCGAACACGCTCCACGACGAGCAGGCCCATTTGGACGTGTCCAGCGACGGCCTGGTGGCTCACGAGTTGGCTCACCAGTGGTTCGGCGACCTGCTCACGTGCAAGGACTGGGGCGAGCTGTGGCTCAACGAAAGCTTTGCCACTTACTTCGCCAGTTTGTGGACGGAGCACGACCGGGGCTGGGAGGAAGCGACGTGGGTCCGACGCGAACACGCTCAGTCGTACTTCAACGAAGACGCCAAGCGCTACCGTCGCCCGATTGTGACCTACCGGTACGACACACCGGGGCGAATGTTTGACCGGCATTGTTACCCCAAGGGGGCTCGCGTGCTGCACATGCTCCGTTTCGTCCTGGGCGACGACCTTTTCTGGAAAGCCATTCGGCACTACGTGCGCCAGTACGCCTTTCATTCGGTCGAGACGGCGCAGTTTCGCATTGCCATTGAAGAAGCAACGGGACAAGGGCTGAATTGGTTTTTCGACGAATGGTTGTACCACGGCGGTCACCCGGAACTGGACGTGACCTGGGACTGGGACGACGAGACGAAAACCGTTTCGGTCACGGTCCGGCAAACTCAGACGGTCGACTCGCTGACGCCGCTTTTCCGAATGCCGGTTGAAATTGAGCTGGCCACGTTGGAGGCGGTTCAGTTGGAGCGGGTCGAGTTTCGGCGCCGCGAGCACACGTACCACTTCAAGCTGCCGCAGAAGCCGGTGCGTGTGTGTTTTGACCCCAACGACTGGCTCCTGGCGAAAGTGGTCGAACACAAGAGCAAAGAGGAGTGGCTGAACCAACTGGCGGAGGACCGGCACGTGACGTGTCGGGCTCGAGCCGTGAAGGCGTTGGCCGAGTTCAAGTCCGACCGCGACGTGGCGACCGCTCTTGCGAAAGCGGCCCGGCACGACGCGTTTTGGGGCGTTCGGCAAGAAGCCGCCACGGTGCTGGGGCGGTTTCGCGGCCAAGCGGTCTTGGAGACCCTGGTGGAGGCCGCACGGCAGGACCCGAAGTCGAGCGTTCGGCGGGCGGCCATTCGGTCGTTGAAGCGGTTTCCACAAAAGGCGGTTCGGTCTGTTCTGTTGCAGGTCGTTCGGTCCGACCCGTCGTACTTTGTCGTCGCCGACGCTCTGCGCACGCTGGCGGCGGTCGACCCGGCTGGTTGCGTGCCGGTGTTGAAGGAGGCCATGAGTCGTCCGAGCCACCAGGGTGTCGTCCTGCGAGCAGCCTGTGACGGGCTGGCCGAGGTGGGCGAAACGAGCGTCGTGCCGGAGCTGCGGAGGAAACTGTCCTCGGACAAGACGCCGTGGTTCGAGCGGGTGGCCGTGCTGCGAGCCTTGGCCAAACTGGCTGGCGACGACCCCGAGGTGGTGTCGGCGCTGGTGCACGAGCTGGACAACCCCTACCGCGAGGTTCGCTCCGCCGCCTGCCAGGCTCTGGCCGAAACGGGCAGCGCCGACGCGCTGGCCGCTCTGCGAGCCCGGCTGAACCGCGAAACCAGCATTCGGGTGGTCGAAGACCTGGAGGAGGCCATTGAGAAACTGGAGGCGTCGCAAACCGACCTGGCTCGGCTGCGCCGCCGCGTGGACCGACTGGAGCGGGAGAACAAACTGCTGCAGCAACGACTGAAGAAACTAACGCCGCCGAGCAAACCGTAGGCATTCGTCTCGGTTCAACGAGGCGCACTCAGTGGTCCGGCCAGGGCGTTGCCGAACCCAGTGTGGTTCCCGGCGCCGCTGGAGCGGAGGTTTGCGGCTGGCTGTTCGGAGTGAACTTGCGTTGCGGGACCGCTTGGTCGAGAAACGGCCAAGCGTCGGCGGGTCGGGCCGTCTGTGACTGGGCGGCGTCGGAAGGAAACTGCGAGGCGGCAGCCTGCGGCTGCGTCGACGGAGCGCCGGCGCTGTTCGTGTTGTCGGAGAGCGTCCCCACCGGGGGTGGCTCGTGTTGCGGTGGAACTTCGCTTGGAGCGGCCGAGTCCACTCGCGTTTCCACCTGTGCTCCTCGGTTCGACAGCAGCCGGCTCATTCTTCCGGCCAGCTCCAGACGCATGGCCTGCTTGAGAAAGACGCGTTTGTCCGGCGAGGTGCCGGCAATCAGTTGAACGTCGTCGACGCGGTAGCCTTGGTCCGTCTTTTCCAGGAACACGACGGCTCCCCACCGGTCGTCGCCCAAGTACGCTCGCACCTGGTCCTGGTCGAACTCCACGCGAGTCAACGGAGCTTCGAGGTGGCTGGCCACGGGCCAACCGATTGACGGGACGGCGTTCGTCTGCAGCCAGACCAGTCGGTTCAGGTTTCGCGACGACCACTGTTGCAGCAGGTCCAGGTCGTTTTGGACGAAGCCTTGTGCGAAGTAGCGAATGGGCAGGAGCAGTTCGAGCGTCGTTTTGAGGGACGTCGGACGTGAGAAGACGGGCAGCACGACGTCGTCGACCAGCACGCGTCCCCGGTCGTCCAGCAGACGGTAAGTCAGCGCTCGCGAGCCCTGAATGACAGTGATTTCGGTCACCGGTCCCTGGAAGACGGTGCTCAGCACTTTGGGCGGGACGTTTTCGATTTCCGGCAACGGAATTTCGCGGAACGTTTCCGGGTCCAGCCGTTTCCAGACGCGGTCGTTGAAGTCGGCCGTGGAGGTCAGTTGCAGGCTTTTCAGGTCTCGGCCGACCAGTGCTTCGGCGAACAAGTGGAAGACCGCGTGCGCGGTCAGCAGGGCCGACAGTCGCTTCTCTTGCGTTCCGTCCAGCTCGTAAATGGTCGCGTCTTCCACTCGGTAGGCCGCCTTTTGCGGCTCGGCCTCGGGGTCGGTTGCCACCAGGCTGAGCGTGACCCGTTGGTCGGGTTGGTCAATGACAAACTCGACGCGGTGGCCGTTCAGAATGGTGCGGAACTGGTCGGCCGACAGGTCCGGGCCCGGCAGCTCGACCAACGACAGCTCCGCCGGCTGCAAACACTCGCGGAAGAAGGTCTCGGTGGTGAGCTCGGCCAGCGTGGATTTGTCGGACCGTCGGTAGGCGTCGAGGAACTGCAAGGAGGTGCTGACGATTCGAGCCAGCTCGCGCAGCGAACGAATGGTTTCGCTGTCGCTGGAGCCGCGCAGGGACAGGTCGTCCAGCTTCCAAGTGCCCTCGGTCTGCACGAAGGTGGCTTCGAGAGGACCCGAGGCGGACTGAATGCGGACGTACGCCCGGGTGTCTTGCATTTCCGCACGAGGCCGGGTGCGAGTCCGTTCGGTTCCGCGCGTGACCGTCTTGGCCACGCGAGCCAGGAAGTCCGGCGGGAGCCGTTGCAGCAAGTCGGCCAGTTCCGGCGTGACCACGCTCAGAACCCGCTGACGGTCGCCGTTGCTCCACGCGTCGAAAAACTCTTGGACGCTCAACAGCAAGTCCATTTGCTCGCTGACCGGTTCGGTGACGGTCATGCCAGGCCGGTGTTGACGCATGAAAATGTCGTCGACGACCCACTTTTTCGTTTTGGGGTCTCGCTGGAGTCGAAACTTCAGTTTGCGTTTGGTCTCGCCAATTTCGACCACGACGTCTTTCTTGTCCGGCCCGACTTCCTCCACGCTGAGCACGTTCGGTTTGCCTTCCGGCAGGTTGAGCACCTGCAGGGTGTCAATGGCCTTGGGCGAACGAAGAGCTTTCTGCTCGAACCGCTCGCTGGTGTACTGCCGCAGACTTTCCAGGTCTTGGTTTTCCAGCGCGCGGCTGAACAGCTCAATGGTCCGCGTCTCGACAAAGTGCGCACACCCAGCCGCGGACACCGTAGCCGCACACAACAAAACCAACCAGACGCTGCTGGGCCGTCCGTTGGCGACCAGACGTTGACGCATCGTCTTCTTCCCTGAGACGGTGTTGGTTGGAGAGGCCCGCGCGTTGAGGAAAACCCCGCGCGACAGCGGAAGGAGAGAGGTGTCGGCGTCTTGTCGCAAATTTCGACGTGTCCGTCAAGATTGGTCTTGGTGCCCCTTCGGACGCCCTTTACAATTCGCCCGCTCGGTCGGCTCGGGCGACAAGCAACTCGACCAGCTCTGGCCCTCCTGCAGACACCCGCTTGTCGTTCGCGGTCGACACTCGAAACCGCAGCCGCAGCCGTTTGCCCTTCCTTGCCTTTCCTGGTCCACGCTTGTTTGTGTTCGCTGGCCGCCAAGCGTGTCTCGTCCGTTTGCCCACCTTTTGGTTTTTCCTTTGTGTTGACCCATGTCGCTGCGCGTGAGTTGGCGAAGCTGCGCCGGTCGACTGGCGTTGGTCGTGCTGTGGAGTCTGCTTTGTCGGACCGTCTGCGAAGCGACCGACGCTCGACCGGACCGCGTCGCTGCGAGCGGCCGCGCGGCGACCGACGCGCGACCCGACCTGTCCGCTGCCGCTCACACCGGACCGGGCCCGTCCGCTGCCTCCGACACCCGCCCGGGCTCGCCTGCCGCCAGCGCCGCGTCCGGCCTTCGCCTGCGTTTGCTCCGGCCGCACTCGGTGTTCCGACCGGGCGAACTGTTCGTCGGCGTTGTCGACGTTCCGGTTCCAGCGAGCCGCACCCGTCCAGTCTCGGGGCTGCTGTGCTGGTTCGTTTCTCGGCCGGGCTCGAAGCTGCCTTTGGTTGCGGGCACGAAGCCGGCTCGTGTGGACCCGAACTCACCCTTTGGTCGCAGCGTGCCGCTTTGCTTCCCCGTTCCGACCGACGAGGGCGTTTTCGACCTGCTGACGACGTTCGTGGCCGCCGGTCTGAGGCCGCTTTCGGTTCGGCGGTCGGTTGTGGTTGTCGACACAAGGCCGAAAAGAACGACGGGCCGCGCGGCCGAAGCCGCTCCGCTCCGCCCGCGACTGGTCGCCCTTTGGCCTGAGAACGGTTCCGGCGCGGGCGGCCGGGACGTGGAGCTGGACGTTGCCAGCGTGCGACGGCTTGAAGGAAGCGTGCCGCAGCAGCCCGAGCGGAGCGTGCGACAGCCCGAGCCGCCGCCCTCCACAAACAGCCGGCCGCTTCCGCGCTCGCTCTCGCCGATTCGACCTCTGCGGTCGCCGGTCGGGCCGTTGAGCCGGCCGCCCGCCGTGTCCGACTTGTTCGGCCTGTCGACACACCGCGCCGGCCGGCCAGCCGCCCAGTGGACCGACGCGAGCCTTTCCGCGTTGTCCCGCCTCCACGTCGCGCCGGCCGTTCGCGTCGGGCGCCCGTCTGGCGAGCCGACGTGGCTTGAGTCCAGCGCGGGTTGGCGGGCGTGGAGCGTCCCGGTGTCTCGGCCCGGGTGCCCGCACCTGCTCGTCGTGACCGTTGCTCGAGCTTGCCGACAGGCGACGCACGCAGCCGTCGGGCCGGGCGACTCGCTTCAGGAAAACCCGGCCTCTGCCGACCGTGCCGCCGTGACTTTGACGCTTGTGGACCGGAACGGCGAGCGGCCTGCGACGCCGCTTCAACCAGCCGTCGCTTTGGTTCCGTCTGTCTTGCCGGGCGACCGACGCGGCGCCGGGCCGTCGGACGAGTCGACGTGGTCGGTGTGGTTCCAACCCGACGGCAAAGAGGTCTTGCTGGTGGCCCGGGCAGCCGACGGCTGGAGGGTGCAGTCGCTGGCGCTCTACGAGCTCCCGTCCAGCTCGTCGCAACCGACTGTCCGCGACCCGCTCCGTGGCAACCAACGGCTGGTCGGCCCGTACGTCCACTTGCGTGCGTGGCTGCACGCTCTGGGCGAAGCCGACGGCGACGGGCCGCTCCGCCCACCGTCGCTCTACGCCGCCGGCCGGCGTTTGGTGGAGCGGTTGAAAAGCAGCGGGTTCAACGCCGCGCTGCTGGCCGTGGAACCGAACGGCCGGTGGCCGGGTTGGCTCACGGTGGGCGTTTCGACGCCGGGCACGCGGACGCAGCTTGGCGCGCCGGGCGACGAAGGGGACCCGTGGCTGGACGAGCTGGAGCTGCTGTTTTGTTTGTTCGACCGAGCCGGTCTGGTGCTGGTTCCTCACCTTCGGTTCAACCGGCCGTTGCCCGAGTTGGAAGCGGAAGCGACGAAAGGAGCGAACGGGCCGTGCCGGCCAACGCCTCGGGAAACAAACGGAGCCAACGGCCTTCGTCGGGCGGCGGCACGTCGTCCAGCCGCGTCGGCGGTCGAGCTGGTTGGCTGGGACGGCCGGACGTGGCGGCAGAGTCACAGCGGGCCGGACGGGCGGCCGTCTGCCTGTGGTCCGCTCTACAACCCGCTTCACCCGAAGGTTCAAGCGGCCGTGGAGCGGGTCGTTCGCGAGCTGGTTCGCCGCTACGGGCACCACCGGTCTTTTCAGGCGGTCAGTTTGGAGTTGGGAGCGGACACGTTCCTGTTGTGGCCGGGGCTGGGCTGGGGCTACGACGACCAGACCGTGCAGGCGTTTCTTCACGACACGGGGTTGCGGCTTCCGGACGACGCGGCGGACGCGAGCCGTCGGGCGGAATTCCTGACGGGCGTTGTGCGTCGGCGGTGGGTCCAGTGGCGGTGCGAGCGTTTGGCGGAGTTTCACAAACGCTTGGTCGACGCGGTGGTGTCGGTCAAGCCGTCGTGCCGCGTGTTGCTTTCGGCGGGCCGCGTGTTTCGGCACAGCGTGTTGGACCGAGACGTGCGGGTGGAGCTGCGGCGGGGGCGGCGTTTGGAGCCGCTCCTGCGCGAGCGCGGGCTGGACTTCTCGCTCTACGCAGACCGGCCGCAACTGGTGGTGCTGCGGCCGTGGGTGAGCCGCGCGACGCTGGAGCCGCTGGAGCAGTCCGTCGACGAGACGCTCAACGCCAGTCCGTGGGTCGACCGCCTTTTCGCTGGGCCCGTCCGAGGGACCGTGTGCTTGCACGTGCCGTTCACGGAGCTGGTGAGCGGGTCGTCGTCGAGCGACTGTTCCGAGCGGCCGGCCGCGGCGGGCAGCGGGACGCACCGCTCGGACCTTCCGCAGAGGCTCGTCCCGCTCCAGCCGCTTCTTGTCCAACCGGCCGACGACGTCCGTTCGCACCAGCGCCGACTGGCTCACGCCTTGGCCGCCTACGACTCGCAGCTCTTGTTCGACGACAACTGGCTGGTGACCGCTCCGCCAGCCACCCCGAGGCTGCTCCGCTTCGTTCGCACGTTTCGCTCGCTGCCGCCGCTGCCGTTCCGTCTGTGCGAGCGGCAGTCGCAGCCGGTGGTCGTGCGAACGGCCAACGACGGGCGGCGCAGCTACCTGTACGTGGTGAACGACTTTCCGGGGCCGGTCGACGTGTGGCTGACCTTGCAGTGTCCCGACTCGGCCAAGCTGAAGCTGCTGGGGGACAGTCGGAGCGTTTCGGTCGACCGGACGCTGAAGGGGCAACGGACGCTGAAGTGGACGCTGTCGCCGTACGAGCTGTGGGCGTGTCGGGTCGAAGGGGGACCGGTTCGAGTGGCCAGCGTGTCGACGGCCTTGCGGCCGGAACAGTGGCGAGCCATTCACGGACTGCTGGAGCAGTTGCGGGCTCGGCTGGAGTCAATGGCGTCCGAAACGGCCTGGGAGGTGCCTTTGCAAGACCCCGGCTTCGAGGCCGACCAGGCCGACGGCGACGGCAGTCCAATTGCCTTGACCGACTGGCAGCAGCCGGCGGCCAGCAGGCCGAGGGCGTGTGGCTTCAGTCGACAACAACCGCACTCGGGACAGCACTGCCTGCAGGTTTCCGCTGGAACGCAGGCGACGACGGTCGTTTCGCGGCCCTTCGACACACGCTTCTGTTCGACCCTCGTGTTCCGTTTCTGGGCTCGCGGCACGCCCGACCCCACGTCGCTCCAATTGGCCGTGGTGGGGCACGCCGGGGCGGTCGCTTTCCGAAAGGCGGCGACGACCGAAGTGGGGCCAACCTGGCGACTGTACCAGTTCCGAGCTTCCAATCTGCCTCCAAACGCCGACACGGTCCGGCTGGAACTGACCGTGCCGGCCGGACACACGTGCTGGCTGGACGACGTCGAGCTGTCCCTTCAGCGGTTCTCGGAAGGTGAGCTGCGTCGGTTCACGAAGAGCCTGGCCGCAGCTCAGCTCGCGTGGGAAGAGAAGCGTTACGCCGACTGCGTCCGGCTGCTCAACAGCTACTGGTGCTGCCTGCTCGCTCAGACGACGGCGCCGGTCCGGGCGCAGCCGCTTTCCGCTGGTTCGCCGTTGAGTGGCTCCACGGCTTCGCCGCCGAGGGCTCCGGCTCACGCCTCCTGCAGCCAGCACGAGCCGCGTCACGGCCACGGCGGCCTGCTGGAGCCGCGTCGTCGCGTCCGTCGCTCGGCCGCGTACCGCTGAAAGTGGTACAGGAAAATTCCGGCCGCGACGGAGACGTTCAGCGAGTCGGTGCGGCCGTGCATGGGAATGGTGACGCGTCGGTCGCACAGAGCGACGTCCTGCGGGTCCAGTCCGCGAGCCTCGTTGCCCAACAACAGGACCGTGCGGCGGTAGCGGTCGGCTCGTTCGAGCGGTTCGGCCGAGTCGTCCAACACAGTCGCCACCAGCTCGTAGTCCCACTCGTCTCGCAGCTCGGTCAACCACGCACGCAGGTCACGCAACTCGAAAATGGGCAGAAACAGAGCGTTGCCCATGGACACCCGCAACACACGGCGGGAAAACGGGTCGCAACAGCCGGGCCCGAGCAGCAACGCGTCGACGCCGAAGCCGCAGCTCAGTCGAATGACCGTCCCCAGGTTCTCGGGGTCGGTGACGTTGGGACAACACACCAGCAGCGAGGCTCGAGACGCGTCGAAGACGACCGGCGGCAGGTCGCGTTCACGCCGACGGCCGCACGCCACGACACCGGTGTGAAAGTTGTAGCCCACCAACCGTTCGGCCAGCCGCTGCGGCAAGACGTACGTCGGCACCTCGGGCGGGACCAGCGGAAGGAAGTCACGCTGTCGGAGCTCGCTGAGCAGCACCGAGACGACTTCGAAGTCGCTTTCCAACAGCCGCTGCACGACCAGTTTGCCCTCGGCGACAAACAGCCCGGCGTCCCGCTTGGCGTTGCTTTGTTTCAGGCTGCGGTAGGGCTCGAGCCTCGGGTCGTCCAGGTTGTCCAGGTGGAAGACGGGCATGGTCGGCACCCGGGGAGCGGCCGGGCCCCAGACGCGGCGAGCCGGCAGTCAAGCAAGCCGACCCGGCCGCCGCGGGCCACGTGTCGAAAACGGCCGGTTGCCGGACCGCCGGACTCGCGGACGCTGCCGTGTGCCGGTAACCGGTGTGCGAACGACCGGACCGTCCGGGCAGCCTCGGGCACGCCGCGCTCGTGTGCCAGAGACGGCGTCGAATTTGTGGCGTCTGTCGGTTCTTGCGCCGCGGGGCTTTGCCTAGACCGACGAAAGAGCCTCCACGACCAGGTCACCGACCTCGCTGGTCGAGTAACCCATTTTGCCGGCGGCCATGCTTTTCATTTTCGTCCCGGTGACGACTTCAATGGCTCGCAGCACGCGCTTGCCGGCCTGTTCGTAACCGCTGTGCTCCAGCAACATGGCCGCGGCCGAAATGGCAGCGATTGGGTTAATGACGTTCTTTCCGGTGTACTTCGGGGCGCTTCCGCCCATTGGTTCGAACATGCTCGTGCCGCCCGGGTCGGGGTTGATGTTTCCGCCCGCGGCGACGCCCATGCCTCCCTGCAAAATGGCCGCCAGGTCGGTAATGATGTCTCCGAACATGTT
>CAYSAG010000137.1:0-12896 GCA_964428935.1 uncultured Planctomycetaceae bacterium
ATGGTCGAGGTATCCAAAAGCGGCTTGTCTTGGAACCCCTGACGGCTCGCACCCGTCTCGATGACCAACCAAGTAATCAGCGCACCGAGGGCCGTCACGACAAGACCGTAAACCAGTCGCTGACCGCGAGCCTGCACGCGGAACCGAATGACGTGGGCTGCCAGCAAGTTCAATCCCAGCAGCACGCCAATCGTCCAACCCTTGGGAAAGAAAAACCCGCCGGGCACGACCGGGTGCGACGGAAAGAACGACGGCGGAAAGAAAATCTGGAAGTCAATCCAGGTGAAGAGCGCCCCGAGGTGCAACCACGGGAACTGGTCGTTCAGCAGCTGGCTGAAGTCGATTCGGAAGTACTCGCCGATGACCTGCCAAATGTCTTTGTTGACCTGGGCCAACGTGCCGGCGAACACAATGAAAATGGCCATCGCGAACAGGACGACGGTCAGTTTCAGCGAAGCCATTGCCCGGAGCGCGTTGATCCACGTCGAGTCGGGCAGGCGAGCCAGTCGAGCGTAGTCTGCGTCCGCTCGCGAAAGGTTGACAGCTTCTTCGGTCGTCATGGAAGTTCCCTGGTTTCCGGAAAGTGACGTCGCTTCAAAGACGGGTCACGTCGCCGAAACGTCCCGCCTCCGCTCACAGCTTCAACGACTGCACGAACTTGCGGAAAGCGGCCTCCTCCTTCGCGGCCAAGTTCTTGTCGCCCTTGAGCTTCACGAACCAAGTCTGGCCCTTCACCGTTACGACGACTCCCAGAATCGACTCGCTTTGGCCAACCAGCCTCACGTACGTCCCGCTCGCACCGCTCACTTCGATCGGCTCGCTGGACTGTCTCAGCTGCTCGGCCGAAATGGCGGACAGGCCGACCTGTCTGCGCCAGCGGTTGACATTGGACAACAAGTCGCCGCCAGCTGGTGTCACCGTCACTTGGGCCTTTTTGTCGCCGTCCTGGACTTGAAATGCGAGCACGCTGAAGGTGACGGCCGGAGCCGGCTTCCAATGCTCGGGAGCTTCGAACGAAATCTTCGGCTTGGTACCGGTCGAGGCCGTCGTCTGACCAGCCGGCGTCGGTGCCGCGCCGCCTCCAATCGGCGGGTGTCCGGCCGGCAGACCCGCTGGCCCACCCGACGGCGCCTTCGGACCTCCCGACGGGCTGACCAGGTTCACGACAATCGCCTCGCCTTCTGCTGTCGTCACCTTCGTCGTTTCCGACGTCAACTGGTTTGCACTGATTGGCGCCAATCCGAGTTGGCCTCGCCACCTATTCACGTTAGCCAACACGTACTGGTCGTAGTCTCCCGGCGGCGTGCGCAGGGGAATGACCGACAGGTCCACCGGTCCCTGCTCGGTGGGGACCTTCACCGTAGCGAACCGCATCGACGGACCGCTCTGCTCGACGCGCTGCCAGCCCTTCGGCAACCTCCACGTGGGCTCGCCGGTCTCCTCCGAGAACCGCACCGACTGAACGAACTGGACGAAGGCGTCCGCTTGCTTGGCCAAGGCGTCGACCGGGCCAACGGCCTTGAAAAACCAAGTGTCGTCGCCGTGACGAATCATGGCGGCCAACATGCGCCGCGGCTGGTTCGGCTGTGCCGGCTGACCCATTCCGTGCGGAGGCATCATGGGCATGGAGGCACTGGCCGAATGAGCGAGCTGCTCTTGTTTCGGCACGGTGTACGTCACGACTTCGTCCGAGCGGTCGCAGCCGGCGAGAAAAAGACTGACGCAAGCCAGCAGCACGGAACTAGACGCAAGCAAGAAAGTCGAGGCCGGTCGAGACAGGGCGTTGCGGTCGTCGGTGCGTTGCATTCTTCTGGTATTCATAATTCTGCAGGCTTTCGCTCTTGGACACGCTGTCCGGCAAGGTACAGCGGGAATGGGTCTGGGAGGAACGGTTGTTGACTTGAAACTGACAGCGGCGGACTTGGGTGAACCGTTCGAACAGACGGTGGTGGCGCGGAGCGGCCTTTGCAGCTGTCACCGTGGCCCGCGGTCCTGTCCTCACTCGCAAAGCCGACTCCGCAACACAACTTGGCTGGCAGCCGTGTGGCTGAACTCCACCAAATGCCAATTGGTGAGGTCGAATTATAGCCGGCTGGCGGGTAGTGGGAAAGCGTGGGGAAAAGCGAACCCGCGCAAAGCTTGACGGCAGGGCTGGCGTTTTCCCGAGGCGGCTTCCACGTGCACGTGCTGTTCTTGGCAAGCATTCTGGTCTGCGGACTTGGGTTTGCCTCGTGAGACCGAACCGGTCCCGAAACGTCTTGTCGCGGTCCTCGAAACGGCTGGCCGGGACTGTTGCGGTCCAGTGCCTCGCGGCTTGGCACGAGACGTGCACCGCCCGTGCCTGTGGCGGCACCGAGACTTTCCCGCGAAAAACGAGCGTCCTTGTTGCAAAACTTACGATTCTGCGGCGGCAAGCGTTGTAATTTTTGCAAGGGCGGTCGTGGCTTCGAGTTCACGGCGACGAGACTTCCCAAACGACCCCGCCGCTGAACCGCTCCGCCTGGTTCTTGACAAGCTGGCTTTGCTGCGAGGAGGGTAGAGTCTTTGCGGTCAAGATGCGCGACGTGCGCCCATGACTTGAACGCCGTAACTTGTCACGTTCTCTTCGGTTGTGGAGCAAGCAGGTGCTTGCTCCACGTTAGGAAACCGATTCGGAAAGGATTCCAAACTGGAGAAAGCCATGACGGCTGTTTCGACCCTGTTGGTTTCGCTGATTTTCGCGGCCGGCGCCCCTCGAAACGTTCTCCTCGACTTCTCGGCAACCTGGTGCGGCCCCTGCCAGCAAATGAAGCCTGTGGTGGCCGAGCTGGAACGGCAAGGCTTGCCCGTCGTTCAAGTCGACATCGACCAGCACCCCGACCTGGCACGAAAGTTCGGCGTTCAAAGCGTGCCCACGTTTGTGCTGCTCATTGACGGCCGTGTAGTGGACCGCGTGGTCGGGGTCACGTCGAGCTCACGTTTGCGGCAAATGGCCTTGCGAGCTCAACAGGCCCGAATGCGGGAGCACGCTCGGCTCGCCAGCACGGCAGACACGTCGGTGGTTCGAGCGAACAACGAGCGGTTGAGCGAGGAACGGAGCCGGTCGTCGCTGGTCGAGCCGGACCTGTCGTGCTGTGTTCGCATTCGGGTGCGTGACCACGGTGGCATTAGCTTCGGCTCAGGGACAATCATTGCCAGCCAACCCGGACGGTCTGTCATTCTGACGTGCGGCCACATTTTTCGTGAGCTGGACACAGGGTCGCGAATCAAGGTCGACGTGTTTCACGGCGACGAGGTCGAAACCTTCGACGGCCGCGTCGTGTGTTACGACCTGGAAGCGGATGTCGGGCTCATGACCATCGACAGCCTGCTCCAGCTGCCCTCCGCCCCGGTGGCTCCCGAAGGCTACCAGCTTCGAGTGGGCGAGCCGGTGGTGAGTTTCGGCTGCAGCGGCGGCGAGGCCCCCACCCGTCAGTCGCTGCAAGTCACGGCGTTGAACCGTTACTTGGGCCCGGACAACGTGGAGTGCACCGGCGTGCCCGTCCAGGGACGGTCCGGCGGCGGTCTGTTCAACCTCCGAGGCGAAGTGGTGGGCGTCTGCATTGCCGCCGACCCGCAAGACCGACGCGGCCTGTACGCGGGCCCGAAAGCCGTCCACGCCGTGCTGCGTCGAGCCGGGCTGGACTACCTGTTCCGACGCTCGTCCGAGCCGCCGGCCACGCCGCGACTGGCCCGTTCCGACTCGACCGCCTCCGGCCGCCGTCCGCCGCGTGCGTCGACCGCTACAGCGGCGGCCGTGTCGCCGTCCGAGCCGTTCGTTCGGCCGCGGAGCCTCTCGCCAGCCCGAGCCGCTGTGGCACGGACCCCCGCTGCCGAAGCGTCCGGTCGACTCGACGTGTCTCCCGCCAGCGTGCAGCCGGTGGACGCAGCCACAACGGTTCACGTTGGCCAAAGCGACGGCCGAACGACCGACCGGCCCGACCGCTCGCCCGACGACGTCTTTCTTCCACCGCAGTTGGTCCGTAGCGGCTCGGCCGACCTCCAGCGAGGTCTGACGGCGACCGCCGCTCCGTCCCGCTCGTCTGCCGGCCCGCGTCCAGTCAGTCTCGCTCAGCCGCCGGCCGACCGCGTGCCCGTCGAGGTGCTCGAAGACGCCGAGGCCGTGCGTCGCGCTTTTGGCGAGCTGGGCGAGGCCGAGGTGGTTTGCATTATTCGCCCGCTGCGAAACCCCACGGCCGTCAGCCGAGTGGTCATCATTCGGCGAGCCAGCCCGAAGTTCGTCGCCGACCTGGTCGGAGAAATGGAGCGACGCGAACGGAGGGGGCCGACGGCCTCGACGGCGAGCCGCTCGGCCCGTGGGTTTTTCAGGCCCTCTGCGCCGGTGCGGCCCGCGGCGTACACGGTCAACGAGGTGCGCCCCTCGCAGCTGCAGTTCCAGCAGCTTCGTGTGCGTCGGTTCGAGCGGGCCACGGTGCGCTGAACGGACGAGGACCCGGAGCGGCCGAGGCGACCGACGGCCCGACAACCCGCACCGCGCGACGGCCTCGCAGGCTCAGCGACTACGTCTCTTCAACGCGGAGTTCTCGTCGGTTGGACGCCGCTCACAAGCAGAGCCCGGCCGTCAATGTGGCGAAGGCCAGCAGTCCAGCCACCAGCAGCACTCCGCCCAGCAGTCGCTTCTTGGGACGCCGAGCCCAAATGTAAATGCCCGACAGCACCCAAAACCAAATGGCCACCGCCACGGCGTCCACCGTCGCTCCCCACAGCCGGTGGGTCCAGTACGGCTGGCCGTAGCCGTGCACGAAGTGCAAAAAGTGAATCAACCGCACGCTGGAGAACGGCTGCTGCCTTTCGACGACCAACTGTTTCTCGGGTCGGTTCCACGTCACTCGGTAGTGTCCGGCTCCGGAAATGCGGAACACGACCAGTCGGTCGGGCGTGGGCCGTCCTTGAATTCGGTGCGGGCCCTCCAGACCCAAGAGCTTCAGAATGGCCTTCGCCTGCTCGGCTGGCGAGCGGGGGAAGTCGTCACCCGGAACGAAGTTCACCCGCCGCACCACCTTCCACTCCGGTGGCCCGACCTGTAGCGTCTCGCGCACGAAGTCCGGGTGGTTCAGCAGAAACGCGCTGGTGCCGTAGACCAACATCCAAGGCGTCAGGAACACGCCCAAGTAGAGGTGGAGTGAACGGATCCAACGGTCCAGCGTTTGAACGGACGGGCGCTTCATGGCAGTGACAACCTCCGTTTGCTGCGAAAGAAACGAGTCGCGACCGAAGCCTCGGCGCCGGCGGTTCACCTGTCAGGCCAGCCAGCGTCGATTGGGTGGGAGAGGTGAGGCGGGTGGGAGCAGACAGGCAAGGGGCGGGTTCCGCCTGAAGTGGCGGACTTCGCGAAGCATTTGTTGGCGTCGCCGGGCCGGAGACCGAAGGCCGGTCACCTCGAAACCATTGGCCAACGTGCCAACAAGTAACGGCCGCCGGGGACTCCGTCCGGCTCAGCCGAAGTCCGGGCAGACTTTCGACGACATGCGCCTGCCGCGTCGCCGAGGAACGGCTCGCTCTGCACCCGGAGCCTTTCCGCTCCCACGCCGGCACGCGTCACCGCTGGTCGCTCGGCGTCGCGGCAGGCCCTCGTTCTGGACCGGCAGAGTGGGTGGTGCGCCCAACTGACGCGGCTCACACCTGGTCGGCCCGCGGGCACACGAAGCCTTCGCGGTACTTGCGGGTGACCAGCGCCGTGGCCTCGGGCGACTCGGGGAACACCTCCTTCTCGGGGTCGAACTTCAGCAGCGGTCCGAGCGAAATCGGGTACTTCTTCAAGTCGACCCCGTTGTCGACCAGGTGCTGGACGGTCCGCTCCAACGTGGCCACGTTGTCGTCCAGGCTCTTGACGTCCTGCAAGACCTTCCTCAGCTCGTCGACCGACACCTTGTTCTGCTCACCCAAGTAGTACGAAATGTTACCCAGGTGGCTGAGCGCTGCGGAGAGGTGTCCCTCAATGACCGGAGCGTTCAAAATACTGGGGTCGTCCTGGCGAATGGCTTCGACGAAGTTGCCGAAGTGGTCACCGGCCCCTTTGAACTCCTTCACCACGTTGAACTTCTTGTCGTAGACCAGGCAGTGGTTGTAGGTCCGCTGGACCAGGTAGCCCTCGGTGCCGTAGAAAATGACGCCAATCCGGTTGCCCTTCTTGCTTTGGAACAGTCGGTTGATTTCGTCGTCCTTCGAGTTGTCGACCGACAGGCCGCGGACCTCGAAAACAATGCACTTGTCGCCGTAGTCGTAAATCGACACTTCGGTGTTGGCCGTGTCTCCAGCGTCGACGTAGTTGTCGTCGTGACGCTCCGCCTGGTACCCCAGCCGCCCTCCGTAAGTGATGACCGTGTTCGGGTGACGGTTCAGTCCCAGGCCCCACCGAGCAATGTCGGTCTGGTGTGGGCCTTGGTTGCCCAAGTCGCCGTTGCCGTAAAGTCTTTGCCAGTGCCAGTCGTAGTGGAACCGCGGCCGGGTCAGACGCGGCGTGGTGAACGGCGCCGGTCCGCTCCACAAGTCGAAGTCCACTTCGGGTGGAATCGGGTAGTCGCCCAAAGGACCAATCGACTTGCGTCGCTTGTAGCACAGGCCGCGGGCGAACTTGACCTCACCAATTCCGCCCTGTTGCAAGAACTGAATGGCCTCGCGGACAGCCGAGTGCGACCGGCACTGCGTGCCGACTTGGCAAATGCGGCCGTACTTCTTGGCCGCCGCCACCAAGGCCGCTCCCTCGGCAATCTCGTGGCACACCGGCTTCTCAATGTACGCGTGCTTGCCGGCTTTCATGGCCCAGACGCCGCACAGGGCGTGCCAGTGGTTGGGCGTGGCCGTGCTAATGGCGTCGAGCGACGGGTCGGCGAACGCCTCCCGCATGTCCCGGACGAACTTGGGCTTGAACCCCTGCTTTTGGGCTACCTGAGCCGTCCGCTTCTCGCCGACCTTTTCGTCGACGTCGACAATGTACGTAATGACCGTGTGCGGGTTGTCGATCCACGCGGAAATGTGGTTGCTTCCCCGTCCGCGGCAACCAATGACAGCAATTTCGATTTTCTCGTTCGGGCTCTTCGCCTTGGCAATGTACGGCGCCGCCAACACGGCCGCCCCCGCCAACGACTGCTTCACAAACCGTCTTCGGTTCATTCGAGTCATCGTTCTTACTCCTTACTCCTTCCCTCGGTCTACTTGTTTCGGCTCCACAACGCACAACCGCCGCGCTGGCCCGACCGCTTTGGCCGTCGGTTGCCGTCGAGCGTGCCCTTCGCAAAACTTGACACTCGAAAAGACAGCTGCTCTTTGTCGTGCCTTGCGTTTTCCGACGGCAAACCAACCGACGAACCAGCACAACCGACGAACATAAGACCGCCGGAAAGACAAGTCAAATGTTCCAACAGTGGTGTCCGCGCCGAGCCGACGCGGACGAAGCGGGAGAAGACGACGTGGACTCCACCAGACGGCACCAACAAGAAAAAACCGCCACGGCTGACGGCGGACCGCAGCACGGGGGCGGTCGATTGCAGGGCATTGTGGTCCCGCTGGTCACGCCGCTACAGGGCCGTGACGAGCTGGACGTGGCGGGACTGGAAAGGCTGGTGCACCACGTGCTGGCTGGCGGGGTCGACGCGGTCTTCGTTCTCGGCACGACCGGTGAGGCTCCGTCGCTCAGCTACAGGCTGCGTCGCGAGGTGGTCGAACGGGTGTGCCGGCTTGTCGACGGGCGCGTGCCCGTGCTGGTGGGCGTGACCGACACGGCGTTCGTCGAGTCGGTCCGACTGGCGGAACACGCGGAGCGTTGCGGCGCGCGGGCGGCCGTCCTGTCCATGCCGTACTACTTTCCGGCCGGTCAAACCGAGCTGCTCCAGTACGTGCGGCACGTGGTCGAAGCGGTGTCACTGCCGGTCGTGTTGTACAACATGCCGAGCCTGACGAAAGTCTGGTTGGAAGTCGGCTCGCTGCAGCAACTGCTCGACCTGGAACCCGTCGTGGGCGTCAAAGACAGTAGCGGCGACCTTGAGTACTTCCGACGAGTGCTGGAACTGCGAAAGCGGCGGCCGGACTGGTCGGTGTTGATGGGTCCGGAGCACTTGCTGGTCGAGTCGCTCTGGTTGGGTGGCGACGGCGGCGTGCACGGCGGAGCGAACATTTTTCCGCGGCTGTTCGTCGAGTGCTTTCGAACGGCTCGGTGCGGAGACGTCGAACGGACGCGCCGTCTGAAGCGATGCATTGACCGGCTGCAAGACATTTACACCATTGGCAAGTACGCGTCCCGCTTCCTCAAGGCGACCAAGTCGGCGTTGTCGTTGCTCGGAATTTGCAGCGACCGACTGGCCGAGCCGTTCAACCATTTCTTGCCGCCGGAACGGAGACGTGTGGCTGCCGTGTTGTCCGACTTGCTGCCCGAATTGCACGGGCTGGGCGTCTGCGACACGGACCACCTCGACCCGTCTCGCTTGGAGGCACACGTTTGGACCGAACAGCGGTAGGCCGACGCCGAACGGTGGGTGAACGGTCGACGCACGCGTTTGTCGAGAAACCGCCCGCACAAACAGGCAGCTCCGCCGTCTGCCTCTTCCTTGTCGAGCACAAGCCAGAGCAAAACTCTCGACCTGCTTGCTCCGAGTCGGCTCTTCGACTTTGAGAAGCGAGGCCGCGGAACGGCTTGACATGGGTCCGACTTGCGTTAATCATGAACTTCTCGCCTGCTCGGGTCTGCCCGGCCGGCTGGTTTGGCACAGGACTGGGCCAGCGATCGCCCCCTGGTGCGACGCACCGGTCTGCCGGGGCGAAAGGCTAAGGCCGGCCGCGACCTACCTTGGTTGAATTCCCACCGCGGCGGAAACGGACTTTCCGGGGAAAAGGCGTGCGCGAAGACGCGAGCCGCTTTGCGGGCGGTCGAGCGTGGCGGTCTGTCGGCGGCCAGCCGCAGCGTCTGCACTCCGGTAACGTTCCGAATGACCAGACCCAGCGGAGAAAGCCTCCCGAGCAGGTCGGACGGGGGCGACGCTTCGAGCGAGACGGCTCTTTCTGAACGGAATTCGAAAACGGTTGCAGCTGTCGCACCGAGCGGCTGGACATGGCAAAGGCACACGGCCGGTCGAATTCAGCCGGGCTGGCGAGACTGTTTTCTGTTGGTGTGCGGGAGGCGAGGAAGGCCCGGTTTGTCGTTCAGCCACCGGACGGCTTGGCAGGCTCTGCGGGGTTGCGCTGGACAGAAGGCTGTGCGACGAGGTGTCCAAGCCGAACGAAGGCGGTTTCGTGCCGGTCGACGTGACGGCTGTTTGCGCAAAAAGGCTGCGGGTGTGTTGTTGCTTTGTCTCGAGTCGTGCCGTGCGGTCGGCTGTTGGACGTCGGGCCGGCCGACGTCGTCCAGCGAATTGCAAGACGACGGTAGCCAGCACGCAGGGCACTGAAAGCATTTTTGCTCTAGTTTGAGCGGGAGGGCATGATGGGCAAGCCCGTCTGGAATGTTGCGGTTCTGTGCTTGTTCGTGGCAAGTTCTGCGTGGTGCGCGGGCTGTTCCTCTGCCGCCGGGTCGCCGGACGGCGAAGCGGCCGACCAGGGTGGCCAGACGCGAGCTCACCTGACTCGTGTGAAGACGGTCACTCCGGAGCGGGCGAAACTGGCTCGCACCACGCGGCAACCGGCGACTGTGCACGCGTACTACAAGGCGGAACTCTACGCGAAAGTGACCGGCTACGTGGAGCAGGTTCGGGCCGACATTGGCCAACGCGTGAAGGCCGGAGAGGTGCTGGCGACGATTTCGGTGCCCGAACTTGAAAAGTTGCGTGAGAAGCAACAAGCCGTCATTGCGCAACTGGAGGCAGACGAGAAGCGGGCCGCGGCGGGAGTCGCCGTGGCGAAGGCCAGCGTCGAAGCGGCTCAAGCGGCCCTCGAGCAGGCTCAGGCCGACTTGGCCACGGCCGAGGCGGAAGCGAAGGCGAGCCAGATTGAGTACGACCGCGTGAAGGAGCTGGTCGAGCGGAAGGCCGTGGCGGAGCGGTTGGCCGATGAGGCGCTCAAACGCTACGAGTCCGCTCAAGCCGCTCGGCAAGGCGCTCAGGCGGCCGTGGCGTCAGCCCGGGCAGACTTGAGCGTGGCACGCGCTCGGTTGGCCGCCGCTGAAGCCGACCTGGTCGCAGCGACCGCTCGGAAGGCAGTTGCTGCGAAGGAGCTGGAAGAGATCGAGGCGCGGTTGGCTTATACGACCTTGCGGGCTCCGTTCGACGGTGTGGTGGTGGAGCGGCACGTGGACCCAGGCGACTTGGTGCGGGAAGGAGGCGGTGCCGCGGGGGCCGACAACGCCCCGTTGTTCGTGGTGGCTCAAATCGATCGCGTCCGGGTCCGCGTCGTCGTGGCTGAAAACCAGACGCCGTGGGTCAACGTGGGGGACCCGGTCACGGTCGTCGTTTCGTCCATGCCCAACAAGCCGTTCCGAGGAAAGGTCGACCGAATCGCTCGCAGCCTCGACGTGAGCACCAGAACCATGGTGGTCGAGGTCGATTTGGAAAACCCGGACGGCCGCCTCATGCCGGGCATGTACGGCGAAGCCACCATTGAGCTGGAAAGCAGGGACAACGCGTTGGTCTTGCCAGCCAGCGCCGTCTACTACGACGAACAGGGACACAGCCAGGTGTTCGTCGTCGACGCCAACAACAAAGTCCACGCCGTTGACGTGACGACCGGACTGGACGACGGAAAACGCATCGAGATTGTGAGCGGGTTGTCTGACGACGCTCGCGTCATCGACGCCATGGTCGGTCGGCCTCAGCCCGGTGAGCAGGTCCTTGTCGAGAACGACTGAGACCTGCAACAGACGACGCCATTTAAGCTCGAATGCAGCACGCTTTGAACTTGGAAGGACAATCCGAGACGTCTGGAAGTCGGAGCAAACCGGATCGGAAATGAGTTCTGGTCACAACAAGGCGTTTTGGGTTGTTTGTCACTTCGCGACTCTTGTTTAATCAACACGGAGCCATGCAGAACGAAAACTCGGCAACGGCGAAAAAGCATTCGGAGGTCGAAACGTCCCGTCGCTCCATTTTGGTGGAGTTTGCGCTGGGCAACCCGTATGCCGTGCTGGCACTAGCCGTTGGTTTGAGCCTGCTCAGCTTGACCATTTTGCCATCGGTCCCCGTCGACATTCTGCCGGACTTCCGCCGCCCTGTAGTGATTAGCTACTTCACGTACCCGGGCCTGTCGACGATCGACATGGAAAAGAGCGTGACGGAACGAGTGGAGCGGGTGTTGCCGCTGGCTGCCGGGTTGGAGCACATGGAATCCCGGTCGATGCCGGGCGTGGCGGTGATCAAGTCTTACTTCTACCCCGGCACCAACCCCAGCTCGGCGCTGAACGACATTGTCAACCAACAGGCCAACGACATGCACCACCTGCCGCCCGGGATCGACTGGCCCTTTACCATGCGCAGCGACCCGGCCAACCTGCCCGTCGTTCTGGCCGCGATTTCGGGCGAAGGGTTAGACGAAACGCAGCTTTACAAGATCGGTTACTACGCGGTCCGAAACCGCATGGGCGGCTTACCGGGAATGCAGGTCCCGCACCCGTTCGGTGGCAAATACCGTCAGATGATGGTGTATGTCGACCCGGCCAAGTTGCGGGCGGTGGGTTTGAGCCTTCCGGACGTGGTGGCCGCACTGCGCCGAGCCAACTTGGTCATGGGCGGCGGGACTGTGAAGATCGGTGAGCTGGACTACCAAGTACAGTGTTTGAACACGCTGGCCGGTCCGGAGGACATCAACAACTTACCGGTCGCCGTGCGAAATGGGCGTCCCATTTTCATCCGCGACATCGGCTACGCGAAAGACGACGCGGCTATTCAATATAACATCGTTCGCGTCAATGGGCGGCGGAGCGTGTACTGCCCGATCATGCGGGAGCCCGGAGCGAACACGATCGAGGTCGTGAACCGGGCATACAAAGTGGTCGAGGAAGACGTGCCGAAGATGAAGGCACGGGGGGAAATCCCCCAGGAAGCGAAAATCTATTTGGTGAGCGACCAGTCGAAATATATCCGCACGGCCATGCGCAATTTGATGTACGAAGTCGGCTTGGGCGCGATACTGGTCGGGATCGCCGTGCTGATTTTCCTGCGTCGGTTCTTGCCTACGCTGGCCATTGTGGCCGTGATGCTCTTGTCGATCCTGATCGGCGGCCTGGGATTCACTTTTACGGGCAATACGATCAATATCATGACGTTGGGCGGACTGGCGCTGGCCGTCGGAAGCGTCGTAAACGCGGGCATCGTGGTGATCGAAAATATTTTTCGGCACTCGGAGCTGGGCAAATCGCCGCTGCAGGCCGCGAAAGACGGAGCGGTCGAGGTGGCTCTGCCGGTACTCGCGGGAACCGTCACCACGTTGGCCGTGTTCATTCCGGTCATTTTCCTGACGGGAATGATCAAAGACCTCTTTGCACCCTTGTCTGCGGCCGCCACGATTACCATTGCGGCATCCTATTTTGTCGGCATGACAGTGGTGCCGGCTTTTTGTGCGACCATCATTGGTTCTCGCATGTCGCCCAAACGGCAGACTCCGGCTCTTTTGCACGACGGCGGAGGAAGGTCGGGCGGCGTTTATGGGCGAATGTTGAGCGCAGCGGTGAAGGCTCGATGGCTCGTCATTCTGGCGGTCGGCGTGTTGGTTGTCGCTTCGCTGCTGCTAGTTCCGGGAATTGGAACGGAGCTGTTCCCTGAGGTTGATGCCGGCACCTTTGAGATTCGGATGCGCACAGTTCCGGGAACGCGCATCGAGAAGACCGAAAAGATCGTCGCGCGGGTCGAGGAGGTGATCAAGCAAGTCATTCCAGAGTCGGAAATCGAGACGATCATTTCGAACATCGGGTTGCCGGCCGGCAAGGGCGCGGGCTATTC
>CAYSAG010000138.1:0-8947 GCA_964428935.1 uncultured Planctomycetaceae bacterium
GAACCCGCTGCGGCCGAAAGCCGTGTGGGGGTTCAATGGAACGGAACGGCCGGGAGCGGTTTACTTGGCCGCGGTCCTGGCCGCTCACACCCAAAAAGGGCTGCCCGCCTTCGGCATTTACGGCCGCGACGTGCAGGACGCCGACGCCGAGGACATTCCCGAAGACGTCCAGGAAAAAATCCTGCGTTTTGTTCGAGCGGGCCTGGCGGCCACAATCATGCGAGGCCGCTCGTACCTGGCCATGGGCGGCGTTTCCATGGGAATTGCCGGGTCGATTGTCGACCACCCGTTCTTCGAACGCTACCTGGGCATGCGGGTCGAGACGGTCGACATGACCGAGTTCCTGCGCCGAATCGACAAGGAAATTTACGACAAGGAGGAGTACGAGCGGGCGCTGGCGTGGGTCAAGGAAAACTGTCGTGAGGGCAAAGACTACAACCCGCCGGAAAAGCAGCGCAGTCGCGAGCAGTTGGACCGCGAGTGGGAGACCTGCGTCAAAATGGCCCTCATTGCTCGCGACCTCATGGTCGGCAACCCGAAGCTGGCCGAGCTGGGCTACGGAGAAGAGGCCCTGGGACACAACGCCATTGCCGCCGGCTTTCAAGGACAGCGTCAATGGACCGACTACCAGCCGAACGGTGACTTCTTGGAAGCCATTTTGAACACGTCGTTCGACTGGAACGGCCGGCGGGCTCCGTACATTGTCGCCACCGAAAACGATTCGTTGAACGGCGTGGCCATGTTGTTCGGCTACCTGCTGACCAACACGGCTCAAATCTTTGCCGACGTGCGAACGTACTGGAGCCCCGAGGCGGTCAAACGGGTCACGGGTTACGAGCTGTCGGGCCGGGCGGAAGGCGGCATTCTGCACCTCATCAATTCCGGACCGGCTGCGTTGGACGGCACCGGCCGGCAGTCGCGCGACGGGCAGCCGGCCATCAAGCCGTTCTGGGAAATCACCGACGACGAGGTGCAGGCGTGTCTGGAGGCGACGACCTGGCACCCGTCGATTACTGAGTACTTCCCGGGCGGTGGGTGGTCGACGCGTTTCGCCACCCGCGGCGGAATGCCCGTGACCATGAGTCGAATCAACCTGGTCGCCGGACTGGGGCCGGTCCTGCAGTTGGCCGAAGGTTGGACGGTCGAGCTGCCGGAGGAGGTCCACCGCGTGTTGGACGAACGAACGAACCCGACGTGGCCCACCACCTGGTTCGCTCCTCGACTGACCGGACGCGGGCCGTTCCGCGACGTCTACTCGGTCATGAACAACTGGGGCGCCAACCACGGAGCCATCAGTTACGGGCACATTGGAGCGGACCTGATTACGCTGGCGTCGGTGCTGCGAATTCCGGTTTACATGCACAACGTGCCCGAGGAAAAGATTTTCCGGCCGAGCGCGTGGGCGGCGTTTGGCACCAGCGACCTGGAAGGAGCAGACTTCCGGGCTTGCGCCAATTTCGGACCGCTGTACGGCTAGACGGCCGCTCGAGGCGGTTTGTGGCCGCTCCGAGCGGGCTTCGGTCGCCCCTTGGGACGCTCAACGAGCAACCGGCGCCGGTCCGTCTGGTGTGGCGGACCGGCCGGTTCTTGTAGCGGCGTCTGTTGCCGGTGGCTTTTGCATTCGAATCGAGGAGGGACAGAACCATGAAGGACACAGCAAGGCGAATCAGACGGCGCGAGTTTCTCCGGCGCACGGCCGCCGGGGCGGTGTCGGTACAGGCGGCCGTGTGGGCGTCGGAGCTGCGGGCCGAGTCGAAGTCGGCCAACGAGCAGTTGCAGGTGGCCGCCGTCGGGACGGCGCACCGGGCCGGAGCGGACATTGCCGAAGTGGCCAAGGCCGGAGGCCACATTGTCGCGCTGGCCGACGTCGACTCACGTTACCTGCAGAAAGCAGCCGAGCGGTACAAAGGGGCCCGCACGTACGCGGACTACCGAGAAATGATTGAGAAAGAGCGGGACCGAATCGACGCGGTCGTCGTGGGCACGCCCGACCACCACCACGCTCCGGCCACCATTCGTGCCCTTCGAGCGGGGAAGCACGTTTACTGCGAGAAGCCGCTCACGCACACGGTCTTCGAGGCGCGGCTGGTCGCTCAGGAAGCGACCAAGCGCGGCTTGGCCACCCAAATGGGAACCCAGATTCACGCGGGCGAGAACTACCGCCGGGTGGTCGAAATCATTCAAGCCGGAGCCATTGGTGAAGTCACCGAGGTGCACGTGTGGTGCGGAAAGGCGTGGAGCGGTGGAAAGCGCCCTGAGGGCGGACAAGAGCCGCCCGAGTACTTGAACTGGGACCTGTGGCTCGGCCCCGCCCCGTGGCGTCCGTACGTCCCGAACATTTACCACCCGGCCCGTTGGCGCGGCTGGTGGGACTTCGGTCAAGGCACGCTGGGCGACATGGCTTGTCACTACATGGACCTGCCCTTCTGGGCGTTGGGCTTGCGCTACCCGAAGACGGTCCGAGCGGAAGGGCCGCCGGTGGACCCCGAGAGCTGCCCGAACGGGTTGGAGGTCCATTACGAGTTTCCCGCTCGAGGCAACCACCCACCGGTCAAACTGACCTGGTACGACGGGCGGCGCACGCCGAAGGTCGTTGCCGGCGAAAAAGTGCCGAGCGCGGGGGTCATGTTCGTCGGCACCGAAGGCAAAATGTTCGCCAACTACACCAGCTACCGGCTCTACCCGGTCGAGAAGTTCCAGAGCTACCAGCCGCCTCCGAAAACCATTCCGCGGTCCATTGGCCACCACGCGGAGTGGGTCAAGGCGTGCAAAGAGGGAACGCCGACGACGTGCAACTTCGACTACTCGGGAGCCCTCACCGAGGCCGTGCTGCTGGGCAACGTGGCTTACCGCTCCGGCTGCGAACTGCAGTGGGACGCCAAAAACTTGAAAGCCACTAACTGCCCGAAGGCCGACCAGTTCATCAACAAGACCTACCGCAAAGGCTGGGAGGTGGCGTAGGCCCAGCGGACGCGTCCGGCAGGCGACGCGACGCCGGTTTCGCCTCGCGAACCGATGTCTGGTCGCCGTTCGGGCGCGTGTCCCGCTTCTCCGGCGCCGGCTGAGACGACAAAGAAAGCCAGGCGAGCAGCGCCGTCACGCTGTGCGCCTGGCTCGTTTCTTTTCCGCTTGGCCGAGAGGGGCCCGCGTTCCGGCGACCGCTCCCTCCTTCCGCTCACTTGCCCAGCAGGTGCTGCAAGACGGCCATTTCCAGCGCTTCGTAGTCCCGCTCGGCAATGCACTGCTGCTCCACCTCTTTCGGGAACGTCCGCACCTTCTCGACCAGCATCAGGAACACAGCCCGGCTGTTGGCCAGGTGCTTGTGAGCCGCCTCGGGCTTCTGCGTGCGCATGGCCTTGACGTCCAGGCCGACGAACCGTCCCGTCTCGGCGTAGCCGCCCAGCTCGAGCACGCGCACCTGGTTGTACGCCGACCGCAGGTTGACGGCTCCGAACGACTTGTCCTCGTCGAACTTCAACCCGTTCTGGTCGTTCAAGTGGACGCTCCACAGCTTCCCCATGGACAACGCAAAGGCCATTTCGTCGGACGGGTCCAGTCCGGCCAGCAGTGCGTGAGCGGTTTCAATGAGCCCGCCGACTCGCGACGGGTCCACCGTCCGCTCGGCCAGGGCCAAAGCATGGCCAATGGTGGGAATGTAAGCTTGGTCCATGGGTTCGTTCGGCTTCGGCTCAATGGCGATTTCCGCCTGCGGGTCGTACTCGAGCAGCGCGTTGAGTGCCTCCAGCAGGTATTGGTGAGCCTGAATGGGGTTCTTCGACTCGCGAATGTACGTGCCTTCGCGAGCCAGCCAGAGCACTCGCAGTCGTGTTCCCAAAGCGTTGCCAATGTCGTTGGCTCGCTTCAGCCGTTCAATGGCCCACTGGCGGCAGGCCGGGTCGTTGGAGGTGAAACCGCCGTCAATGCCCCGAGGGTCTTCCCAAAGGCGCGGAGCCACAAACTCGGCGACCAGCCCCTCGTCGTCCAACATTTTCTTCACTTCGCGAGCTCGCCGTTCGATTTCGGACGGCGACAGCTCTTCCAGCTCCGGCACCGCGTCGTCGTCGTGAAACTGAACGCCGTCGAAGCCCAATTGCTTGTAGAGTTTCAGTTTCTTGGCGAATTCGACCGAGGGCCGAACCGGCGGACCGAACGGGTCCGCTCCTTCACTAATGTTCCACGGTCCGAACGAGAAACGGTACTCCGCACTCATTGCACGCTCCTTTCGTCAACTCCACTCTTTCTCGCTACGGCAGTCCGGCCACCAGTAGACAGTTCTGACCGCCAGTTTGCAACGCGAAGCGACACATGAGCCCGACCGGCCGCGCCGCTCACTGCACCGACATCAAGTACGAAATCAAATCGGCCATGTCTTGCTTGGAAATGTCTTTCTCCAAGCCCTCCGGCATGAGCGACAGGCCGGTGCTTTTAATGATTTCAATGTCTCGTCGCAGAACGGTGTCGCTTTGGCCTTCGGCTCGCGTCAGCGTAATGCTGGTCGCCGTCTCGGAGGTAATCATGCCGGTCACCTGACGGCCGTCGGTGGTCACGACAATGTAGTCCAAGTACCGCGGCAAGACTTCGCGGTTCGGGTCGAGAATTTGTGTCAGAATGCCGTCCGGTCCGCGGCTCTTCACCGTCAGCAGCGGCAGGCCCAAGTCGTAGCCGACGCCTTCCAGTTGGTGGCACGTCGAGCAGTGTTTCTTGAACACTTCCTTGCCGCGGCGCGGGTCGGCGGGCAGCTTGAGCGCTTCCATGTAGTCGGCAACGACCTGTTCGCGTCGAGCCAGACGGGCCTTTCCGAGCAGTTTTTCGGCGCGAGCTCGAAGCTTTGCGTCCGGGTGGCTCAACAAGAACTGAATGCGACTGGGAGCCAGTTGAGACGGCACAATGAGCCCTTCTTCGACGGCGTCCAGCAGTACGGCCAGGCGGTCGGCGCGAGCGAACAGGGCTTCGGCCGCTTCGCCGCGCACGGCGGGCGTCATTCCCGGCCAGGCGTCGGCAATCAGCCGAGCCACCTCGGGCCGGTCGAAACGGCTCAGCGCTTGCACCGCCGCAATTTGCACCTGCTGCGGCTGTCGGTTGTCGAGCAACGAGGCCAACACGGGCTGGACCTGCTCGAACGTCGCGGCCGACAACGACCGCACCGCCTGAACCCGTCGCTCCACAGGCAGCGACTCGTCCTGAGCCTGCTTCAAAGCCCGTTTGACCAGCTCGGCCAGCAGTTGGCCGGGAGCGGTGCCCGAGCCGCGCAGCTTGGCCAGCCACGGGCTGTTCGACTTCGCCAGCCCCTTGCTCAGCCCTTGCATGAGAGCTCGAGCGGCCAGCGACTTGGGCGTCCGCTGCGTCAGCCGGTCGACCGTCTCCAGCGTCAGAGCAATTTGGTCGTCCAGGTTCTGGCGGCCTGCTTGTTCAGCCAAAGCCGTCAGCAGGACCCGCGCGTCCGACTGTTCGGCCCAGCGGGCGTCGGCCGTGAGCTCGGCAATGAGGTCGCCGGCCCGTCCCAAACACGAAGACAAAACGGCCAGCCGGACCCACCGGTCGGCGACGTCGCGGCGAGCAATCGTGGCCAAGGCCTTGGTGGCCCGGGGCGTGTGAACCTCGCCCAGCGTGAAAGCCAATTGGTAGCGAACCCGAACGTCCGGGTCGTTGGCCAGTTCAGGAAGGCGGTCGCGCAGGGCCGGTGAGTCTTTCACCAGCCGCTCCGACAGTCGAACGGCGTGTTCGCGCACACGCGGGTGCGGGTCGCTCAAGCGAGCCAGCACGACGTCTTCCGTCAAAGCGTTCTGTCCGGCCAATGCGTAAAGGGCCTGCATGCGGCCCACGGCCGACGGGCAGTCGCTGGCCAGCCGACGCAGTGGCTCGACCGCCGCCGGGTCCTGTCGTTCGTAGAGCAACCGTCGAGCCGTGTCGCGGTGCCAACCGTTGGGGTGAGCGAGCAGTTCGACCAGTTTTTCCGTGGGCAGGTCGCCCAGTCGGACCTGTCGGCGTCGTTGGAAGCTCGGCGGAGCAATGCGGTAGATTCGTCCGCGGTCGTTGCCCGCGTTCAGGTCCAAGTACTTCTTGACCGACGGGGGAATGGCGTCCGGGTGCTCGAACACTTCGCGGTAGAAGTCGGCAATGTACAGGCACCCGTCCGGGCCCACGGTCATTTGCACGGGGCGGAACCAGTTCTCGTCCGACGTGAGAAACTCCTTCCCCTGCTCGACCCGCTCGGCTCGCATGGCCACGCCGTTCGGCACCAGACGCATTCGGTGCACCAGGTTGCCCGCGCCTTCGCAGACGAACGCGTTTCCGTGGAATTCGGGCGGCAGCACGTCGCCCGTGTAGACCATGACTCCACAGGCCGACGTGAAGTACCCGGACGGCTTGCCACCGCCTTCGACCGGCCCGCTGAAAACCCCGCGCACACGCATTTCCGTCCGAATCACTCGCCACGGCTCGGGCGGACTGGTCGGAAAGACGTCCAGACCGCCGGTCCAAATGTGGAGGCGGCAGTTGGGCGCGGCCAGGAACGGATTGCGAGCCACGTACCGGTCCTCAAACATGATTTGCATGATTGGCTCGCTGTTGGACGACTCGTACTTCCTTCCCCACTGGTCGAAGGCCATTCCGTACTGAGCGCCGCCACTGACCAGCTCCAGGCGACCCGTTCGCGGGTCGAGCACGAAGTCGCGGCCGCGGGTTTGCACCGGCGGCATTTCTTGGTCCGGGTGAAGTCGGTTCCAGCGAACCGGCTCGACCAAACCTCCGCCTCCCGACATGCCTTCCACCTTGTCGTCCAGGTTCCAGCGCAAACTGTTCGGACACTGGTTCGGGTTGGAAATGTCGAAGCCGGTCAGCACCACCTCGCGGGTGTCGGCCCGGCCGTCGCCGTCCAGGTCTTTGCAGTAGAGCAGGTCGGGCGACGAGCAAATGAACAAGCCGCCGTCGAACCACAACAGTCCCGTGGGCCACTCCAGACCGTCGACGAACACCACCTTCCGGTCGAAGCGTCCGTCGCCGTCGGTGTCTTCCAGTCGAGAAATGCGGCCGGTGCGAGCGTCTCGACGTTCGGAGTACGTCGTCAGCTCGGCCACGTACAAGTAGCCGTTCTCGTCGAAGGTCAGGTCCACCGGGTCGCACACCAGCGGCTCACAAGCCGCCAGCTCCAGCCGGACCTGCGGAATCAGGTGCATGCCCTTCAGCGAGTCCTGGGGCGAACGGGGTGGAATGCGAGGCAGCCGGTCCTTGTAGTCGACGTTCGGGTCGACCAGCTCGACGTAACCGCCCTGCCGGACAATGTAGGGCTTTTTCGGTCGAGAAGCTGGCTGGCTGTCGGAACGTTTCCCGTCGTTGCCTTTGCCGTTGTCGGCCTTCGTCTGCTGGCCCGCGGCCGCCCGTTGACCGCTCCGCTGGCCGCTCGGACTGGCCGCCGACCGCTTGCTGCCCGGAGCGGCCTCCCCCGTCTCCGCCGCCTTCGCCGTCTTTGCTTTCGCTGGCTTCTTCGCAGCCGCCGTTTGGGCTTGAAGCGGCGGCCGAGCGACAGCACAGAGCGCCACCACCGCCACGCCAAAGGCCAGTCCGGACCAGACGACTCGCCGCACCGGCCTTTTTTCCCGCCGCCGGCCGTCTCGCCGACGACCGAGCCTTTCCCGGGCCACCGAAGTCTGCTCCAATTCCTCGAACCCTGTCGCCATTCCCTTCCCTCCGGTCGTTGTGGACCGAGCGAGAAGCCCACTCACAACGTCTTCGAACACAGTCGGCTCGGCGCGCCCCGTCTCGGCGCGGCCCCCCCGAACCCGCGCCGCAGCGCCGAGCCCGTTGGACACCGCGACGGCGTCCCGACACGCCCCGGTTCTCTTGGCGTGCGTCGTCCCAAACTAACCCGACGTCTTGGTCAGAGCAAGTCGCCTGCCGCTGGCAGCGCCCGACACACCTTGCGAGCCCGTCCCCGACGGCGTCCGCCTCGGAAGGACGCGGTCCCCCGCGTCCGCCGACCCGCATCCCGAATTCCGAATTCCGGACCGACGGCGGCCGCGCAGGAGCCGGGCCCTCCGGCCTCGGACGGACACGATCCGTCGCGTCCGCTTCTGGCCGAGCCCAAAATGACCTTGAGCCCGCTGCCCAATCCTGCCACACTACGCTCGCCTGGCAACCGCTCCGGCGCGGGTTGTCGCGGCAGGTCTTCTGAGGACAAGGCCATTCCGTCCCGACGCTCTCCTCTTCGTGTCCTCCTTGCAGTCCGGTTCCCTTCGCGACGCGGAACAGGCGAGCCTTCCATGCGTGTGGCACAAGCAACTTGGTTGGCGTGGGCAGCTCTTGCGCTGTCCGGCTGCGCGACCCTGCCCACGGCTGGCGTGACCAACCCAATTTTCGTCGCCAGCTCCAACCAGGAGTACGTTTGGGAGCGAACGGTCGACGCCTTGCACGCGTTCCATTTTCCCATTCGGCGGGAAGACAGGCTGAGCGGCGTCATTGAAACGGGCTACCTGGTCGGGGCCGGGCTGCTGGAGCCGTGGCACCACGACTCGGTCGGCCTGGAACAACGGTTGGAAAGCTCGTTCCAGTCGATTCGCCGAAAAGTGCTGGTCAACGTCGTGCCCGTGGAGGGAGGCTACCTGGTCGGCGTGCAAGCGTTGAAAGAACGGGAGGACGCTCCGGCCGCCATGCCCAACGCTCCGGGAATCGCCTCCTTTTCCGACCGCGTCCGCCTGACGACCGACTTCACGGGCCGTTCCGAGCGCCACTTGCCCGCCTCCACTTGGGTGCCGCTCGGACGCGACCCGGCGCTCGAGCAGGCCTTGCTGGTGGCCATTCAGCAACGGCTGACGCAGTGACCGCGCGTCGAACCAGACGTCACGCCGCACTCGGAATGCAACGCTTCGTCGCGGCCGGGCTCTGGAGTTCGGAATTCGGCATTGGGAATTCGCGACGCGGACGCGGCAGGCCGCGTCGCTCGCGCAGACGC
>CAYSAG010000138.1:9047-12828 GCA_964428935.1 uncultured Planctomycetaceae bacterium
CCGCGTCGCTTCGCCAGGCGGGGGTGAGAGACCTCCTCGCTCCGGTTTGCTGCCCAACCGCGCTTCGGCGCCGGCGGCCTACGGCGTCTTTGCTTTCCGTTGCGGCTCGAAGCAAACCACGCTGCCGTCCTGCAGCGAGACGAACACGCGGTTGCGAGCCACCGCCAGTCCGTCGAAGACGGGCGGACGCGGCAGTGAGTACTCGGCCAGCTCCTGGCCGTTCTCAGCCGACAACAGCCGCAGCCGGCCGTCGGTTTGGCCCTCGAATTGCGCCAGCGGGTTGTCGGGCTCCACGACGTCCGGCGGTCCGGCCAGAAGCAGCGTTCGGCCCGCCAGTGCCAGGGCCGTGGGGCGCACAGGCAGTCGTTTGGACCAGCGCGGACGGGGCTTCTTGCGTCGCTTTCGCCCTTGCTTGTCTTTGGGAACTGGCTTTCTGGCCGCGGCCAGAGCGCGTGCCGGGTCCCAGTAAGCGGCGAAGACCGTGTAGCCGCGGCCGACTGGCTGGAAGGTGTGCGCCCGGCTGCGGCCCTCGTACGCGACCACGCCGTACGCCAGCTCGCCGTCGAAGACCAGCAGCTCGGCCGGCGGAGCCGCTCCCAGCACCCAGTGTGTGCGGTTGAACCAACTGTCGTCGCGGAAGCCGGCGGTGGAGTAAAGGTGCGGCCGGCGAGTTTCGGGACCGAAGACACGCTGTTGCCGCATGTAAACGGCTTGGCCGTCCGAAACCAGAATGTCGGCCAGCACGCCGGGGACGGAGCGGGCGTCGCCGCGCGGCTGCTCGCCCGTTTTCGGGTCGGGACTGTAGAGCGTTTTTCGCTGTCGCACCTCGCCGCTGGCGGGGTCGAAAGCGAACACGCGAATGCCGCCGTCGAGGTACGACGAACGACCGGCCGCGGCGTAGGCCACGTCCCCGAGCACCAAAACGCTGCCCGCAACAGGCCACGCCGACTCCAGCCGACCAAACGCCCCCACCTGCCGCTCGGCCGGCGCCAGCCGACGTCGCCAGACCAACTCGCCGTTGTCGGCACGCACACAGTAAACCCAGCCGTCGGCTGAGCCGAACAAGGCCAGACGACCCAGCACCGTCGGCGGTGTGTCGACCGGGCCGCCGGCCGTGAAGGACCAAAGCACTCGTCCGGTTCGAGCGTCCAGCGCGACGACCCGGTGCTGGTCGACGTTCGAGACAAACACGCGGTCGCCCACGACCACCGGCGGACTGACTCGGCCTCCCAGCTCAACCCGCCAGCCTCGCTTCAGCTTCGACGACACGCTCCCCGCCGTCGCTCCGCTGCGCAGCGGGTCGTGCCGGAACGTGGGCCAGTCCTGTTGCGAGTCGGCCGGGTCGACCGACAGCAGCGAGGCGGCTCGGGGAAAAGCCGGTCCTCGTTCCAAGACCGTGCGGTCTTCCTGCGGCGTCTTCGACGGAGAGGCTTCCCGCGCCCCACGGCCGTCGGCGTCTGCTTGGGCCGACGAGGTCGAACTGCTCGGCAACTGCCGGCCGGCCAGAGCACAGTAGCCGTTCAACTTCGTGGCCAGGTAACACTCGCACGGGTGCGGCGTCAGGTACAGCAAGCCGTTGCAGGGAAAGACCCCCAGCAGGCAGGAACCGCGAGCCCAGTGGTGGAGCCAGTTCCGTCCGTTGCTCAAGTCGACGAACTCCACCCCCCGACGCGACGGCAGCAGGTACCGGACCGTGGCTTTTCCTCGGTAGCACCGGTGGTGGTGGCCGACGTTGAAGATTTTTCTCGTCGAAATGCGACGTCGGACTTCTCCCGTGTGCAGGTCCAGTCCCAGAACCGCGTAGTCGACGTTCTCCTTGTCGCGAATGTCGTGGCCGGGAAAGTCCACCGGAATGTGCTCGTGCACCCACACCAGCCCGTCAATGACAAACACGTCGGGTTGCCAGTTGTGGGCCCAACCGCCGTACTGGTGGGACCACAGCTTTTTTCCGTCCGAGGCGCGGAAGGCGTGCAACGTTCCCGGCAAAGTGTGCCAGGAGCGTCGTTTTTTCATTTCCGGTTGAGCAAACAGCACGACGCCGTCCTGGTAAACCAGAACGCACTGGTCGCTCATGCGAATGCTGTACATGACCAGGTGCTCTTGGAACGGCGGACGCGGAACGCGCCACAACTGCCGGCCCGAGCGAAGGTCGAGGCAGACCAGCGAGTCGTGGTCGACCAGAAAGACACGGTCCTCGCCCACCGTCAGCTCCAGACGCCCGAACGGCTGCGAGGCGTCGTACTTGGCGTGCAGCCCGGTGTACTGGTCGCGTTTCCACAGCAGGCGTCCGGAGTCCGCGTCGACCACGCGAACGCTTTGCCGAACCGGCGACTTGTCCTGGTCCGACGGTCGGCGCGTCTGTTCGTAGACGGCCAGCACCAGCAAACCGTCGCGGAAGAGAATCTCGTCGGTGTTCTCGGTCTGCTCGTAGACCCTCCGCACCTGACCCGTCGCGGCGTCCAGTTCGCTGACCGGCGCGTGGAAACCCAAGGTGACGAAGACGCGGTCGTCCACGGCCACCAGACGCTTGGGCAATTGAGGTGGAGCGTCGAAGCGGCCCAGCCACTTGGTGTTCCATTGGCGCCAGCCCCAGTCGCGAATGGGCTTTTTCCACAGCAGCACGCCGTTGAAGGCGTCGCGAGCCACCAGGAACCACTTGTCCGGCAACTGACCGTTCAACCCCGGCGGCGCTTCGTCGCTAATGTAAAAAACCCGTCCGTTGGCCGAGACGAAGGAACTGGTGCTGGGAACCGTGTCGTGGTGACGCTGCCAAAGCGGTCCGGCCTGCCACTGCAAGCGTCCGGGTGGCTGGACGAGCCGGTCACGAGCGACCGCGTTGTTGTCCGGCCCGTGCAGCCAGTGCGTCCACTGGTCCATGCCGTCCGGCCACGGCTTCCGAAAGGTCGAACGAATCGACCCGCGCCGGTTCACCGCCACGGCCACGCCGTTGGGCGCCAAGACTCGAGCCACTTCCGGGTCTTCGACGTCCCAGCCGTCGGCCGAAACCACGAGCAAGTTGACCAGGTTCTCGGCGTACGGCAGCCGACGTCCGCGCAAAAGCCGAATCGACACCGGACCGTACAGTCCGAGCGACTGGACCGTCTGCCGCGCTCGCCGCACGTTTTCCTCGCTCGCGTCCAACCCTTGAACGACGTAGCGGTCGTTGAGCCGCAAAGCCGCCGTCAACCGACCGTCCGCACACCCCAAATGAACGACCAAGCCGCCAGCCACGCCAGACCGCTCCACAATTCGCTCGGCCAGCTCCGTCAGCGGCTGCGGCACGGCGGAAAGACGCTCGCGCCCCGGCGCCGCGCTGGCCGAAACTGCCGGCGCCGCGTTGGCCGAGACGCCTTTCGGCTGCGGCGTCTGGCCCTTGTCCACCGAAGCCGCTCCGCCGACCGTCAGCACGACCCAGCACAAGGCCGACAAGCAACCGACCGTCGCCACTGCCAGGCCGCGTCGCGTGTAAACCCCACGGTGTCCGTTGCGCTCAGCCATGAACTGTCTCCTCTTCCCTTGCTGTTCGCTTCTCAGGCAGCGCTGCCGAAAGACCCGGCGCAGCGTCCGTGCTGCCTTGCAGTCTCCGTGCGGCCCCGCCCGCGCTGGTCGAAAAGCGAAGCCTCTTCAACTTTCACACGCCGGTTCCGCTGGAGCAGACTCAAGCTTAACGCAGCGGGTCTGGGAATTCACCCGTGCTCGTTCCGGGAGGCGGGTTTGGAGCGGCCGGACGTGTCTTGTGAACCCGGCCTCGAAGCACAAACCGTCAGCGGCCACGACGGAG
>CAYSAG010000139.1:0-12764 GCA_964428935.1 uncultured Planctomycetaceae bacterium
GGTGGGCCGTTCCTCGGGTCGGCTCGTTTTTCGGAAAAAAGGCCGACGAATGTCTTGACAGCCGAGAACCAAAATGGGACAATCGCATGCGATTACTGGAACTGGCGGAGTGGTCCATGCTCTCCAAAACGGCCAAACACGCAGTGACCGCAGTCATCCAACTGGCGAAGCTGCGGCCGGGAGCCTACGCCGGAGCGGCGGAAATCGCCGAAAAAATCGGCGCGCCGCCGAACTACTTGAGCAAACTGCTGCGACTTCTGGCCGACGCCGGCATTCTGGAGTCGCAAAAGGGCAAAGGCGGAGGCTTTCGGATGGCTCGCGACCCCGCAAAAGTCACGTTGTTCGACGTCGTGGAGCCGGTCGAGCACGTCAGCCGGTGGATGGGGTGCTTCCTCGGCCACGGCAGTTGTTCGGAGGACGCTCCCTGTGCCGTCCACCCCAAATGGGCGGTGGTCCGCGACGCCTACCTGCAGTTTCTCCACGACACAACCATTGCCGAGCTGGCCGACTACGGACGACGTCCCCCGGCGCCGACCGGCCCACGCTCGTAGGCTTTCGCCCGCAAAGCTTCCTCAGCGTCGACCTCAAACCGGCTCACAACCGAAATCTAAATCCGACAATCGCATGCGATTCGCCGACACACGTCTTGCAAGAAAAGGAGGTGTCCCAATGCGACTGCCCACTGACATCCTGAAAGAGGAACACCGGGTCATTCTGCGAGTCCTCGCCGTCCTCGAAAAAATGATCCAACGGGCCAAGGCGGACCGTCATTTGGACCCGCCGTCCGCCCGCCAGGCCGTGGAGTTCTTCCGCAACTTTGCCGACCGCTGTCACCACGGCAAAGAAGAAGCCCACCTGTTCCCGGCCATGGAAGCCAAGGGCTTTTCGCGTGAGTTCGGTCCCACCGGAGTCATGCTGGCCGAACACGAACAGGGACGCTCGCACGTAAGAGCCATGGCCGAGGCCGTCGAGCGGCTTGAGACCGCAGCCGAGGACGCCCTCGACCAGTTCGTCCAGCACGCCTCGGCCTTCATTCCGCTCCTTCGAGCCCACATCGACAAAGAAGACCACTGCCTGTTTGCCATGGCCGACCAGGCTTTTACGGAAGACGACCACCAGCGGCTGTTGCAGAAGTTCGAGCAGGTCGAGCACGAGGAAATTGGCCACGACGTGCACCAGCGGTACTTGGAGGTGGCCGATCAGTTGTGTGCCCGTTACGACGTTGCGACACCGGACGGCTCGGCCGCGTCGACCGGCGGGTGTTGCGGACACTGAGGGGCGGCTCTTGACGGGCGGCAACCAGTCCAGTCGGTGCTGGGCCGGTCGGGACAGCGTGGGTAATCGGCTCGCGCCGGCTCGACGGGCACGCGGCCGCTGAGTCGCAGGAGAAACAGGAAGAGCGGTCGGCCGCCGCGTCGCGGAAGGGAAAGGAAACGGTACGGCAAGGTTTTGCGCTGGGAAAGAAGGAGGCGGTTGAGAAATGGTCTCGAGAAGCTTGAAGCTGTTGTTTCTGTTTTCGGTCTTCGGAGCAATAGCCATTACCTTGGTGGGCGGTTGGTACACGTACGAAGCCGCACCGCCGTACCCCGAGAAAATCGTCGGTCCGGACGGGCAACCACTGACCGACCGGGAAGGGTTGTTCCGCGGTCAGGCCGTCTGGCAAAAGTACGGCCTCATGGACAACGGCTCGGTCTGGGGACACGGCACTTACCGGGGCAGCGACTACACGGCCACGACGCTCCACCTAATGGGCCAATTCATGCGCGATTTCCGAGCGCGGGAAAAGTACGGCCGTCCGTATGACGAGCTGGCTGAGGAGCAAAAGTCGGCGGTGGACCGGCTGGTGATTGAGGAAATCAAAGAAAACCGGTACGACGAGCAAACCGGGACGCTCACGCTGACCGACGCTCAAGTCGACGCCCTGCACCGAATCCGACAGCACTGGGACCAGGTCTTTTCGAAAGGCGACGTTAACACGGCCATTTCGGTCGACGTAGTCAAGTCGGCCGACGAACGGAAAGACTTGGCCGACTTCTTCTTCTGGACCGCTTGGGCGGCTGGAACGAAGCGTCCGGGCAAGGAGTTGACCTACACGAACAACTGGCCTCCGGACCGGAGTGTCGGAAACGACCTGGCGCCGCAAGCCGTCGTCTGGTCCATTGTCTCACTGCTGGGCTTGATGCTGGCACTGGGCGGTGCGTTGACGTTGTTCTTCAAGGGCGATTTCGACAAAGACACGGCGCGGCTGGAACTGGACGAGACGGTCGGGGAGAAAATCATCCGCTTGCCCATTTCCGTCAGCCAGCGGAAGACGGCGAAGTTTTTCCTGGTCGTCGTCCTGCTGTTTTTCCTGCAGTTGATGCAAGGAGGCCTGTTGGCTCACTACACCGTCCACCCGGGCAGCTTTTACGGCTTGAAGTTCATCTCGGACAACATTCCCTACAACTTGCCCAAGACCTGGCACCTGCAGTTGGCCATTTTCTGGATCGCCGTCTCGTGGATCGGGACTGCGCTGTACTTGGCTCCCATTGCCGGGCGGCGTGAGCCGAAAGGCCAGGGGTTGTTGGTTGACATTCTGTTTGGAGCCGTCGTGTTCGTGGCCGTCGGAGCGCTGCTGGGCACGGCCGCCGGGGTCAAAGGCATGGGAGGCCCGTACTGGTTCTGGCTCGCTCACCAGGGCTGGGAGTTCCTGGAGCTGGGACGGCTCTGGCAAATCCTGCTGTTCGTCGGGCTGATTGTGTGGGTGCTGCTGGTGTTCCGAGCGGTCAAGCCGAACTTCGGCAAGGGGCAGGACCGCTGGGGAACCGTGCCGTTCTACACGTACTCAGCCATTGCCGTTGTGTCGTTCTTCGCCTTCGGTCTGTTTTACACCCCGCGGACGCACCTGACCGTGGCCGACTTCTGGCGCTGGTGGGTCGTGCACACGTGGGTCGAGGGAGTGTTCGAGTTCTTTGCGGCGGCAGCCATTGCGTACGTCGTCACCACTCTGGGACTGGCTCCCAAACGCAAGGCTCTGCGGGCTGCCTACCTGACGGCCAGCTTGGCCTTGTTCAGCGGAATCATCGGCGTTGGTCACCACTACTACTGGTTCGGTGACCCCGATTTGTGGTTGGCCGTGGGCGGTGTCGTTTCGACCATGGAGCCGGTTCCCATTGTTCTGTTGCTGCTCAAGATCGTCCTCGATTCCCGCCATTCCACCACGCCCACGCAAGAATCCTACCCGTACAAGTGGCCCATGATGTTTCTGGGAGCTTCGGCCGTGTGGGCGTTCCTGGGCGCGGGCGTGTTCGGCTTCATCATTACGCTGCCAATGATCAACTACTACGAGCATTCCACTTACCTGACCCTGAACCACGGCCACACCGCTTTGTTCGGCACCTACGGCATGTTGGCCATCGGCCTGATGCTGTTCGCGCTGCGTGGCTTGGTCCAGCCCGAGAAATGGCACAACGGGTTGCTGAAGACGGCCTTCTTCGCCATGAACGGCGGCCTGTTGCTCATGGCCGTGTGCACCCTCATGCCGGTCGGATTCGCTCAGGCTTGGGACTCGTACGTCAACGGACTCTGGCACGCTCGCAGCCCCGCCTTCTACCAGCGTCCGCTGGTCCAGACCATTGGCCAGTGGCGATTGATTCCCGACCTGATCATCATCTTCGGCGCGCTGTGCTTGGTGATTTTCGTGGTGCGAGCCGTGCAGAACTTGAAGCCGGCCGAGCTGCAGGACGACGCCGTGATTGAGGTGCCGAGCGCCGAACTGCCTCCGGCTGAGCAAGCCGACGTCACGGCCACTCCGGCCACGCCTGCGTAACGAGCTCGACCAGCGGCAGGCCGCGTCGAGAGCTCGCTGGTACGTCGCCGGCGCACTCGGCGGCACACGGAGCAAAGTCCAACACCGACAAGCACCCCGACCAGTCTTCCATACTCGGTCGTTGCCCACGGCGGCAGAGTCGTCCCTGGCGGCGGCTCTGCCGTTTCTTGCGCGCGGCCCTTTCGACAGAAGGAACACACGCTCGGACAACCGCTGAAGCGAGGAGCCGGCGGTTCGGACGGCACGCGCCAGACGTAGACACCGGGCAGCCGCGTGTCGTGGGCAAGGGCACACGCTCCGTGAGCTTGGACGCTGGAAGCCGAGCCAGTCCAGCCGCGAGCGAGTCGGTGGCGCGGCCAGTTTTCCGGCCAAGGAGCTTCCACCGGCTTCGCGCCAGTGCAGGCGTCTTGTTGCACCGACGAGCGTACCGTCCGTGGTCCCGTCAGCCGTTGGTTTTTTTCGCTTTTCCCGTGGGGTATACTGCCGCTCGACTCTCTCTGGAAAAGAACAACTCGGGCCGTGAGTGTGCGCGCTGGTGAACTGCTGACCGCGATTGGCAGGGCGTTGTGTCGGTCGCGGCGAAGCGGCCCAGTCGGGCAACGGGGCCAGGTGTTGGTCGCACGTCGACGGAAACGGCGCTGAACCAGGCTTTTTTGTGCTCTGAAACAGCAGGAAGGCAGCAACAATGAGCGTTCCAGAGGTTGTTCCGGGGAAGACACGCATCGGGTGGATTGGAACGGGCGTCATGGGAGCCAGCATGGCCGGCCACTTGATGGACGCTGGTTTCTCGCTGACCGTCTACAACCGGACGAAAGCCAAAGCAGAAACGTTGTTGGCTCGGGGGGCAGCGTGGGCCGACTCGCCCAAGGCTGTGGCCGAAGCTTCGGACGTGGTTTTCAGCATCGTCGGGTTTCCCGAGGACGTTCGCGAGGTCATGCTGGGTGAGCAGGGGGCGTTGGCCGGGAGCAAGCCGGGCAACGTCCTGGTCGACATGACCACCAGTCAGCCGTCGCTGGCTGTGGAGATCTACGAGAGGGCAAAGGCACGCGGGGTCTACAGCGTGGACGCTCCTGTCTCCGGCGGCGACGTCGGCGCGCGCAACGCCACGCTGTCGATCATGATCGGTGGCGACAAGGAAGTGGTCGACGCGTTGCAACCGTGCTGGCAGGCCATGGGCAAGACCATCGTTTACCAAGGGCCTGCCGGCTCGGGCCAGCACACCAAAATGGTCAACCAAACGTTGATCGCCACCAACATGATCGGCGTGTGCGAAGGATTGCTCTATGCGTACAAGGCCGGGCTGGACCTGGAAACGGTGATGAAGTCGGTGGCCAGCGGAGCGGCTGGAAGCTGGTCGCTGTCGAACTTGGGGACGCGTATCATTGACAACAACTTCGATCCCGGGTTTTTCGTCGAGCACTTCATCAAGGACATGGGCATTGCTCTGGAAGAGGCGAAGCGGATGGGGCTGTCGTTGCCCGGACTGGCTTTGGCTCACCAGCTCTACATTGCCCTGAAGGCACAAGGACACGGCCGCGACGGGACTCAGGCGCTCATGTTGGCCTTGGCCAAGCTGTCGAACGTGGATTGGCTGAAGCGGTGAGTGGGCGGCGGAACGAAGAAAGTGGTCGGCGTTGTCCGAGGGACTGGCCAGAGCAACGTCGTGAGCCGAGGCGAGTGATCGTGCGGGAACGATTGATTCGGGGGGCGAGGCAACGAAGGGTGACAGACCGATGGCAAGGAAAGGCGAAGCGTTTGCGGGACTGACAGTAGCGTTGATCACGCCGTTTCGAGACGGGCAGGTTGACGAGGCGGCTCTTCGCCGGCTGGTGGATTTCCACGTCGAGGCGGGGACGGACTGCATCAGTCCTGTAGGGACCACGGGCGAAAGTCCGACGCTGTCCCACGAGGAGCACGAGCGTGTGATTTCGATCGTCTGCGAGCAGGCGGCCGGACGGATCAAAGTCATGGCCGGAACCGGCTCGAACAGTACTCGCGAGGCCATCCGGCTGACCAAGTACGCCGAGAAAGCCGGCGCGGACGCCGCCCTGATGGTCGCGCCGTACTACAACAAGCCCATGCAGGAAGGCTTTTACGAGCATTACAAGGCGGTGGCCGAATCGGTGGCGCTGCCGATTGTGTTGTACAATATTCCGGGGCGAACCGGTAAGAACATGGAGCCGGAAACGATCGCTCGGATCGGCGAACTACCGAACGTGGTGGCGGTCAAGGAGGCCAGCGGGTCGATGGACCAGGCTTCGCAGATTTTGGCGTTGAGCGATCTGACGGTTTTGTCGGGTGACGACAGTCTGACGCTACCGCTGCTGGCCATCGGAGGCAGTGGCGTGGTTTCGGTGGTGGGCAACATCGTTCCGCAGGACGTTCAGGCGATGATTCGGGCCTTCCAAGACGGCGACGTTCAGAAGGCTCAGCAATGGCATCACCGCCTTTTCCCACTGTGCCGGGACATGCTGTCCTTGGCCACGAACCCGATTCCGATCAAGGCGGCGATGCAAATGTTAGGACGGGATACGGGCGAGGTCCGTTTGCCTCTGACGCCGCTCGCCGAATCGAAGCGTCAATCGCTCGCTCAGACGTTGCGTCAGTACGGTCTGCTGACGTGACGGGACGTGACGTGGACGGTCGGCAGCCACTGACTCAGCCCGGAAAGCGAGCAAGCGGTCCGAGTCCGGGTACCAATGTTGGGAGGACCTGCCAGTGATTTTCGGCTTTGGGCGCAAGAAGAAGCAGCAAGAGCAGGAAGAAGAACGCGAGGTCGAGCTGGTTCTTTTCAAAGGGGCTTTGAACGGCAAGGAAGCCAACCTGAAGGCTCACGCAAAATTGGCCCGTGTCGGTCTGCTGCCGGCCAAGCAAATCATCACCGACGCTCTGTCTCGGCGTGCGGAAATGATTCGCATCGAGCCGCGCGGACCGCAGGCCGCCGTGACCTTGCTGGTCGACGGCGTTCCGTACCCCGGTCAACGCCTCCCAAAGGCCCAGGCTGTCGCAATCACACAAATGCTGAAACTGCTTTCGGGCCTCGACGTCCAGGTACGCAACCGCCCGCAGTCCGGTGGAGTGCGGGTGGAGTTGAGCGAGAAGTTGTACGAATTGCGTGTGGACACCCAGCCAGCCGAAGCCGGTGAGCGGCTCATCATTCGCGTCCGAGACTCGCAGGTCGACCGCAAGCCGCCCGAAGAGCTGGGGATGCGGGACGAGCTGAAGAAGAAAATCCGCGAGCTGACCTCGAAACGCTCCGGACTGTTCCTCATCTGCGGTCCTCCTTTCTCCGGAACCACGACCACCGCGTACACCGTCTTGCGCAGTCTGGACGCCTATCTTTACGCCATTTACACCTTGTGCGACACGGAAGGACGCGAGCTGCTGAACATCGAGGCCGGCGAGTGGAATGAGAACGAAACGTTGGCCGACGCGCTGAAGCGGCTGATTCGTTCTGAATCCGACGTCGCGTTCGTCGGGAAGATCGACCAAGAGTTGTTTTCGACCCTGCTGGCCTTGCAGTCGTCGATCACCATCATTGGCGAGTTCCCGGCCAAGGACGCGGCGCACGGACTGGTGCAACTGATCGAGTGGGCTGGTGGGAACGGCGTCGCGGTCAGCGAGGCGGTGAAGGGAATCATGAGCCAAAAACTGATTCGCAAATTGTGTCCTGACTGCCGTGAGGCTTACAAACCGAACCCGAAGGTTTTGAGCAAAGTCGGTTTGTCGCCGGATATCAAGGTCCTGTACCGCAAGCCGGCTCCTCCGCCGCCCGAAATCCGACAGTCCGACGAGTATTGGCCGTGTGAGACCTGTGGCGACATTGGCTTCGTCGGCCGAATCGCTCTGTACGAGCTGATCGAAATGAACGAACCGATGAAGCAGCTGGTGGCCACGTCGCCGAAGCCCGACGCCATCAAAGCGCTGGCTCGGAAGGAGCAAATGTGGTCTTTCCAGAAACACGGCTTGATGCTGGTCGAGGAGGGCATCACGTCGCTGGAGGAGCTGAAGCGGGTCTTGACGGGCCGCTGAAAGCGTTTGCCTTTGACGCAGGCGACGAGGTCCAGCGGTTCGTCAAAGAAGCAGGTCGACTGCCCGAACGGTCTGGTCACGCGGCGTCCGAAAGGCCGTCGGCGGCCTGATTGACCGACTCGCTTTCGCGGTCGCCCGTGAAAGCCTCTTTCCCTGTCAGAATGGACTGGGCGTCGAAACGCTTGCCGAAGTACTGACGCTGAGCTTCCGGGTGGCTGAGCACGGTCTGAGCGTCACCGCTGACCAACACCTTGCCGGCGCAGATGATGTAGCTCCGGTCGGTGATCGTGAGCGTTTCCCGTTCGCGGTGGTCGGTCAGCAGAATGGCAATGCCTCGGTCACGCAATTCGACGATGATGTCCTGAATGCTGTGAATGGTCACCGGGTCGATTCCGGTGAAGGGTTCGTCGAGCAGAATGAGTTTGGGGTCGGTGGCCAGGCACCGAGCGACTTCCAGTCGGCGCCGCTCGCCACCGGACAGCGTCCCGGCCAGCTGTCGCCGCTTGTCGAGCAGGCCGAACTGGTCCAGCAACGAGTCGGTCAACCGCCGCCGCTCCTTCCGGCTCAACGGCTGAAATTCCAAAATCGCCCAAATATTCTGCTAGACCGTCAGTTTCTTGAAGACGCTGTCGTCCTGCGGCAGGTACCCCATCCCTTGTTGGGCCCGCTTGTACATGGGCCAGTCGGTGACGTCGACTCCGTTCAGGTAGACCCGTCCCTCGGTGGCGGGAATCAGGCCGCAGGTCATGCGAAACGTCGTGGTCTTACCGGCGCCGTTCGGTCCGAGCAGCCCGACGATTTCTCCTCGCTCGACGTAGAAGCTGACACCGTCGACCGCTCGTTTGCCCGGGTAGTCTTTGACCAGTCCCACACACTTCAGGATTGGCATTCGGAAGTCCTCCGTGACCTGTCGCAGCGCGTCGGTTTGTCGACCAGTAGGTCAGCTGAACCGACGTTCGCCCTACCGGATTCGGTGCATTCGCCACACCTGCGGGTAGAAAGGAATGCGGAAGCTGGGGTAGTTCGTCTTTTCTTTTCCACGAGGTCCCAGCGCGTAATGGTAGGCGACGGGAATGCCCCTGCCACCTCGAAGGAACGGCTTTCCGTGCGGCCAGTAGACGAAAAACGCTTTTCCAACCAGCGCCTTGGCCGGAACGGCGTAGCGGTGCGGCGCTTGGCGCGAGTTGGTCCACAGACGGCTGTCCTTGCTGCGAGGGCTGTTGTCGCCCAGCATCAGGTACTCGTCGTCGCCCAGTTGGAACTCGGCGACGTTCATGCCGGAGCGGTACACCTCCCACCACGCCTGCGGGTCGTGCAACAGCGACCGCAGTTCCGACTCGTTGTCGCACTCGTACCGAGCCGTGAAGAATCCGTGGAGGTCTTCGCCGATCAGTTGTTCGCTGCGGTAGTAAATGTCGCGGAAAATCCGCAGCCGGCTCACCGTAGCCTCCACGTTCCGCGCGGCAATGCCGACCGGGATCAGGTCTTCGTCCTGCGGCCCGGGCAACTCCGTCTCCGGCACCGTGTACTCCGTCGACGCGTCGAACGACACCAACCGGCCGTCCACCCAAAGGCACAGCCGGTCGTCGACGTTGGCGAACTTCAAGTCGTAGCGTCCCGGCCCCTTGACTTTCGTCTGACCGGTGGCCAGCGTTTGCTCGTCTTCCAGGTCGGGGTTCATGCACGTTCGAGTCGTCAGCCGAGCCTTTCCCGTCGACGGGTCGATGTGACAACGGAACTGACGGCACCCTTCGTTCAGCTCGAGGAGCAAGTCCGGTTGCTCCGACACTCGGTCGATTCGTACGCGACAGGCCAACGTCAGGTCGCGGACCCAGTAGCAGTCTCGGTTCAGTTGGCCGCCGCGGCCGCCCGTGTAGGCGTTGTACGCACAGAAGTCGGTAATCAGCTGCGGACGGGGGCGAAACAGCCGACGCAGGTTCGCCGCCGAGCCGCTTTCAGCGGCCTGCCAAACACGCGGACTCGGGACAATGTGCCGGTACCGCAACCAGTGCCGTCGCCCGTCGGACGCAGCCGGTGAGACGAGCTGAAACGAATGGTCGGGGCCTTCCTTCCAACCGTTAGCCGTGGGTTTCCAGCCAGCCACCGTGTCGGCGTCTGGACGGAGAGGTCGGTCCCCTGCAACGCGTTCACACGCAATCCACCGCCGAGGCCACCCTTTCTGAAAAAGTTCCGTTTCGGGGTAGTCGTTGTCGTAGACCAGCAACTGCAAGGCGTCTTGCTTGTTCGGATCGGCCTTCCGAAGGATTCGCAGTTGGCCGTCCGGTAGTCGTTTGTAGACGTCGCCGCGCTTGATGACAATCCGCTCGTTCGGCAGTCCGACGATTCGTTTGATGTAGTTGGTCTTCGGTTGTTCGGGGTACTTGAAGACGGCCACGTCCCACCGCTTCGGACGGGTGAACTCGTAGGTGAACTTGGTCACCAGAATGCGGTCCCCCTTGAAGACGGGCAAGCTGCGCACCGGGTTTTCGTAGCGGCAGTTCGGGCACACGGCTGTGTCGATTCGGCTGACGAGAAACTCCATTTCGTTCACCTCGTCGCTCGCCCCGACCGTGAACGGGAACCCGCACCGCTCGCAAACCACGTCCTTGTGTCGCCCGTAGAGCGTGGGGGCCATGGACCCCGTCGGAATCACGAACGCTTCCGCCTCGAAAGCCCGAAACAGGAAGGCCAACACGAAAGCAATGGCGATCGACTCGATCGTTTCACGCATGCTGTCCTTCGTCGACGGCCGCTCCGCCGCTCGCTCTGGCGCGGGTGAAACTGCAGAAGCGGAACGGCCCCCACTCGACGAGCCGCCACGTGCGCCAGGCTTGCTGGTTTGTCGGTGTTTTCTTGCAGACACCAGTCGATTCCTCAAATGCTGCCAAACGCGGTCCTTGTTCGTTGAGTTGGGTTCGAGTCTTCGGGAGGACGGTGGGTCGACCACGGCAAGCTCCGCCGCGTCGGTGCGGCCGACGGCGCGAGACGGGTCGTTCGTCTCGACCGCCCGAACCGCCGTCGCAAAATCAACGAATATAGCGGATTCGCGAAAAATCGGGAATGCGGATGTAGCTTTCCCAATGACCAATGCGGATTCGTGCCGGGCGTGAAGGCAAGTGCAGAACCAGCGGTTTGCCCAAGAACATGTTTCGTCGCACGACCGGGTTGTTCCAGCTTCGACTGTCCAGCGACACAGGGCTGTTGTCACCCAGGAAGAAGTACTCGTCGGGGCCGAGCGTGTAGGCGCGAGTGGTGGCTCGTTGTGTGTGGGCGGCCGTGTAGTAAATGTCGCGGTACAGCCGGAGCCGCTCCAGCTCGACGCTCAACCCGCGAACGGCAATGTACACCGGTCGCGACAGAGCGAACCGTGGGTCGCGGAAGGCCACCCGGCCGCCGTCGGCCGCGGGCTGCCGGTTCTCTGGAACCGGCACGCGAAACAGTACCTGTCCGTCGACGGCCGCCAGCACCTGCCGGTCGAACGTGGACATCTCGAAAAGGAACGGCTCTTCTCGGACGAGCAGTTTGTGTTCCGCAACCGCCTTGTTTTCACCGTCCCAAAACAGCCGCACTTGGCCCGCCCGCCAGTCCAGGACACAGTCGTAGACGTGACGGCCGTCCAACATTCGAAACACCAGCCGTCCGTTGCCGCCCAGCACCCGCACGCGACACTCGACCATCAGGTCGCGCACCGAGTTCGGCGCCTGTTGGACCGACGGGTCGTCGTACGCGTACAGGTCGCTGACTGGGGCGACGTGCGACTTCTCCGCCAGTTGGCGGACCGCGCGTCGCCACGCCTGCGAACGGGACAACGCAGCCAGACGACGTTCCGCCTGCGTCGAAAGAACGCCCCGGCAGCGAATCAGCCCGGCCTGCGGAGCCAAGTCCACCCGGTCCAGTTCCGGCCAGTCGGGGCAGCGTCTAGGGGCGTCGCTCGGCCACGGCCGCACCACCACGGCCGTCCAATGGTTGCCTCCGGAACGAATCCAGTTTCGGTAGCTCAGCCAGTGGTAGGGCGGCGGCTGCTGACCGTGGGCTGGCCGTACTCGCGAGACGAACCGTGACCTCAACCGCGTCCAGCCGTCGTCGGGCACCCAGCGCGGTTGCCAGTCAGGCGCCGGGCGGGGAGTGTGGTCGACGTCGTAGACCAGAATGCGGGTCGCCCGCTGCTGGAGCAGGTCCTTGCGAGCAATCCGACCGTCGATGTAAACGTCCCCGTCGCGAATCTGCACCCGTTCGCCCGGAAAACCCACCAGCCGCTTGACGTACGCCTGCGTGGGTTTCTCGGGGTTCCGAAAAACGACCACGTCCCAGCGTCGCGGTTCGCCGAACGTGTAGGCGTGCTTATGAACCAGAAGCTGGTCGCCGGCGTTGAGCGGAACGTTCGAAATGTCGATTCCCGACTGACCGCAATTCGGACAGACGGCCCACCGAGGCGGCTTGGTTCGCCCGTCGATTCGGACGCCCACAGCGAACGTCGTGCCGCAGCTGGGGCACACCACCCGCTTGTGGTAACCGAGCAAGTGGGGAGCCATTGACCCGGTCGAAATGATGTAGCCTTCCACGGCGAAGGCCCGCACGAGAATGACCCACAGAGCCAACGTCACGAGGAAGTCGACCAAGTGGCGCACGCCGAGCGACGAGTCGGCCGAGTCGGCCGGCTCGGGCGTCGTTGTCTTCACAGCGTGGGCCTCCGAGGCAGCACCGACCGGGCTGGCTGCGCCGGAGACTTTTGCTTTGGTGCCAACGTCAGTCACCTTCTTGTCGAGCTCTCTCTGTTCGCTCTTGGCGTGTCGCGCGGTCCGGAAGCCTGCGTGGCCGGGCGGAGAGACACGCCGACCGATTCACTCCAGGCATTGTAGCGGGTCGGCTCAGTATGTGCGGCGTGGGCGGAAGGTCGGAGGCCAAAGTCGGTGGACGCAGCCGT
>CAYSAG010000140.1:0-6369 GCA_964428935.1 uncultured Planctomycetaceae bacterium
ATTCTGCTCTTTCGCATGGTTCGCGAGGGCGAGCTTCCGCTGCACGACCCCAACGCCCAGCCGCGGCCCGTCACGCCGCGCGGCGACCTGGCCGAAGACGAAAAGACGACCATTGCCATTTTCAAGCAGGCCCGCGACTCGGTCGTCTACATTACCACGCTGGCCGTGCGCATGGACGTGCTGAACCTGAACGTGTTCGAAATTCCTCAAGGGACCGGCAGCGGCGTCGTTTGGGACACCCAAGGGCACATTGTTACGAACTTTCACGTCATTCAAGACGCCAGCGCCGCCCGCGTCACTCTGGCCGACAATTCCGTCTGGAACGCGGCCCTGGTGGGCGTGGCTCCCGACCACGACTTGGCCGTCCTCAAAATCGACGCTCCGCCGGGCCGGCTTCGCCCCATTGCCATTGGCACGTCTCACGACCTGCAAGTCGGGCAAAAGGTCTTTGCCATTGGCAACCCATTCGGTCTGGACCACACGCTGACGACGGGCGTCATTAGTGCCCTGGGGCGACAAATTCGCTCCGTCACCGGCGCTCCCATCCGCGACGTCATTCAGACCGACGCGGCAATCAACCCGGGCAACTCGGGCGGCCCGCTGCTCGACAGCGCCGGCCGAATGATTGGGCTCAACACGGCCATTCTGGCGCCCGGCGAGGCTTACTCGGGAGGAATCGGGTTCGCGGTCCCGGTCGACACGGTGAACCGCGTCGTGCCACAGCTGATTCGCTACGGACACATTCACCGCCCCGGTCTGGGCATTTACACAGCTCCGCAGGAGTTGACCGAACGGCTCGGACTGGACGGTGTGCTGGTCTTGGACGTGCAGGAGGACGGAGCGGCGGCTCGAGCTGGTCTGCGCCCCACTCGCCGCACGCCGGACGGGCGGCTCGTGCTAGGTGACATCATTGTTGCTTTGGACGACCGGTCCATCCATTCGTTGCCGGACTTGCTGGCCGCGCTGGAAGAACACGAAGTCGGTGACGAAGTGACGGTCACCGTGCTGCGAGACGGCCGTCCCGTCAAACTGAAGGTCAAGCTGCAAGCTCTACCGGCCATGACCGAGTGACGCCCAAGGGCACCCAGACGGTTCTTCAAGCCGTCCGTCGGCTCCGGGCAGCGAGTGGCAAGCAGCACAGGCGCTGGAGCCGCAAGCGGCTTGTCGCTTGGCACGACCGACCCGGTCGGGTCGACCGCTTCGTCGCTGAACGACTTTGTCCGGCGCTTGTTGACAGAAACTAGCCGGTCTGTAGGATAAATGCCCGTCGGTGGCACTGGCCGACAAACGTTGCCGTCGATCGGGCGGCGAGCTGAACAACGTTTCGTGGCGGCGTCGAGCGCAAGTCAGAGCGAGTCGCCAAGGCGGACTGTTCCAGTCGAGTGGATTCCCTTTTGATCGAGGTCGAAGCGACGATGGCTCTAACGGAAAAACCCCAAGTCACGAAGGAAAACGGTGTGACGGTCGTCACAATGGGTGAGGGGCTCAAGTCGATCGACGAGACGGTCATCGACGACGTCCGCGAGTTCCTGCTCGACCTCTCTGCAACCGCCGACCCGCCACGCGTGCTGATCGACTTGTCGAAGACGGAGTTTTTCGGTTCGTCGTTCATCGAATTGCTGTTCCGCGTCTGGAACCGAATGAAGTCTCGTCCCGACGGCGACTTCGCGATTTGCTGCCTGAGCCCGTACTGCAAGGAAGTGCTCGAAGTCACCCATCTGAACCAGTTGTGGAAGGTTTTCGAGACACGGGACGAGGCCATTCAGGCGTTGGCCGTCAAGTAGCGGCCACGGTTTGCGACTTTCGGCGGCGTCGCTGTCGAGCCCGCCCGGTTCGGCGGCCCCAGACGTGCTTGCAGCGCACAAAAAACGCCGCTCCAAACGCACGTGGCGACGCGACGTTTCTAGTCTGCTCTCGTTGTGAGCTGCGACTCGACCACGAAGACGCGCGGCGACCAGCGGTCCGTTCACGAATCATTCCGCCCTGAGCCAGCACCGGTCGAGCCGAGCCGGCACAAAGCTCCGAGCCGCGTCACGCGTCCGAATGCTCGCCTCTACCGCATTCCGCCGCGACTCACTCCGACCAACACTCTTCCATTCGCGGTCCGCTCTTCCCCGAACCTTCACGCCACGGGCTGGCAACAAGCAGTCGGACACAGCCACACCCGTTGTGTGTTGCCTTCGTCGTCCTCGATTTCTATGAGTACCGTTTCCTCGTCGGAATTGACTTCCACGATGCGAATCTTGTACGTGCCGGCTTCAACCACCTCTCCCCCCGACAGCTCGAAATCGTACTCAATCACGATCTGACTCCCGGTTCTTCGGCAACGAAAATTCTGACGAAGTGAGCTCGGCAAAAGACCAGCGTGCTGTCTCCGAACCCCGGTCGTCGTTCCGAAGAAGGAACGAGTACGCCGCACGACATGTTGCGGACTATACCACTCCGGCCGTTGGTCGTAAATGCGATTTCCTTCACTTTCTTCCGTTCCCATTGCATTCACCGATCTGCCCTTGAAAAGCAAGTCGAAATTTCTCTCGACCGCCGTCCTTCACGCCTGTGACGTCCTGAAGAGGCTTGCCAGTCGAAGCTCTCAGCCCGGCAAGGCCGACACAGCGAAACCGCCTTCGTGCAGCCGGAAGTCTTGCCGGAGTTCGAGCCGGCCGCGGCGTTCTGCTTCGCCAAGCAAGTAGCCGGCTGGAGCCACCGACTTCGCGTTCGCCTCGGCCTGACAGGTGCACTGGTCCGCCTCCGCCAAGACGCTCATTTCTTCGTCCGCTGTGCAACAGCGCTCACACAACCTTCAGCACCCGACCAGGTCGCCGGCTCGACCGACGCTGGACAACCCGCCGCGGACATGGCAACTTAGACGGTCGTTCGTCGCTCCAGGCGAGTCTGTGGTCTTCGAACCTTCACGGACGCGAAGTAAAGGAGCTGTCGATGCAGAGCTTCGACGTTCGCCTTCCATGGTGGTCCATTCGCGCCGCGCGTGCGAAAGCTGGCGTGCTCGGCCCTTGCCCTCAGAACGTTCCGCTGTGCGCTGCGGGAATGCCGCTGGAGCCGTCGGTCTGCGCGGCGGACGGCCTCGCGGCCAGGCACCGGGCTCCGACCCAGTCGTCCGGGTGGCGCACGTTCGCACGCGTGCTGTCGCTGGTTTTGGCCCTGCAGCTGGCGTGGGCGGTGACGGCTCGAGGCGACCAGCCGCGTGCCCCGTCCGCTCGCCTTCGTCCGCCCGGCATGACCGACGTGCGGTGGACCGGCGGTTTTTGGGGACAACGCTTCGACCTGTGCCTGAACGCGACGGTCCCTCATTTGTGGCAAGTCATGCACTTGCCCGACAACGCCGCCACCTTCCACGACCTGGAGATGGCTGCCGGCTTGGCGCCGAAGGGCAAGCCGGGTGGGACCAGGTGGAGCGACGGAGACTGCCACAAGCTCGTCGAAACCATGGCGTGGCTCTACGCGCTGACGCACAAGCCCCAGCTGGACCAGTGGATGGACCAAGCCATTTCCGTCATTGCCCGGGCTCAAGAGCCGGACGGCTACTTGTCGTCGTGGGTGCAACTGAGCGGCGTCGGCCGGTGGCAAGACTTGCACAACCACGAGCTTTACAACATGGGGCATTTGATGACCGCTGCCACGGTCCACTACCGGGCGACGGGCAAAGACAGCTACTTGGAAGTGGCCAAGCGGGTGGGCGACTACTTGTACAAGGTGTTTTCGCCGCGACCGAAAGAACTGGCTCACTTCGGCTTCAACCCGTCGAACATCATGGGCGCGGTGGACTTGTACCGCGTGACCGGAGACCGAAAGTACTTGGAGCTGGCGTCGATTTTCGTCGACATGCGTGGTTCTCGGCCCGGCGGGAGTCACCAAAACCAGGACGCGGTTCCGTTGCGGAAGGAGCGGGAAGCTGTTGGTCACTGTGTGACGGCCACGTACCTTTGGTGCGGAGCGGCGGACGTGTACGCCGAGACGGGCGACCGAACCCTGCTCGACGCCCTCCTCCGCCTTTGGACCGACGTCACCACCCGCAAAATGTACGTCACCGGCGGAACGGCCGTTTTTCACAACGGCCTGGTCTTCCGCCAAGACCTTCGCTGGCCTCGCGAACCCGTGCACGAGGCCTTTGGACCGCCCTACCAACTGCCCAACCGCACCGCCTACAACGAGACTTGTGCCAACATTGGGAACGCCATGTGGAATTGGCGTTTGCTGAACTTGACAGGCGAGGCCCGCTTTGCCGACGTCATGGAACGCGTTCTTTACAACAGCATGCTTTCGGGAATCGGCTTGAAAGGCACGGACTTTTTCTACACGAACCCGCTACGACGTTGCGGCCCCGAGGTGCCGCTCTTGCACAACGACTCGCCCACCCGCTGGCCCGACACCACGCCGGCCTCGCCCGTCCACTGCTTCTGCTGTCCGCCGAACGTCGCTCGCACGCTGGCCAAGCTTCACCGCTGGGCCTACAGCTTGGGCGACCAGTCGGTCTGGGTGAACCTTTACGGCAGCAACGTGCTCGACACCACCTTGCCGGACGGCTCTCGCGTCCGACTGGAGCAAACCACCGACTACCCGTGGGACGGGCACGTGACGTTGGTCGTCCGGCAAGCGCCGTCGAAACCGCTGTCGCTCAAGCTGCGCATTCCGGGCTGGACGAGCCGAGCCGAACTGCGGCTGAACGGCCAACCGCTGAAGGTCGACCTGAAGCCCGGGCGTTACGCGGAAATCCGGCGACGCTGGACGCCGGGGGACCGCCTCGACTTGAACCTGTCGCTGGACGTCGTCTTCGTCCAAGCCAACCCGCTGGTCGAAGAAGCTCGCGGGCAGGTCGCCGTCATGCGAGGACCGGTGGTTTACTGTCTGGAGTCGCCCGACCTGCCTGAGGACGTGTCGGTGGACGACGTGGCCGTCGTGCCGTCTGGCAAATGGTCGGCCCAGTGGCAGCCGGACCTTTTGGGCGGTGTCGTCGTGGTCGAGGGCGACGCGGTTGTCGTGCCGCACGTCGACTGGAAGCAACGCCTTTACGCTCGCTACGACCCCACGGTCCCGCCGCGCCGCATTCGCGTCCGGTTGATTCCGTACTACGCGTGGGCGAACCGAGGTCGGTCGGAAATGACGGTCTGGCTGCCGGTGCGTTGAGTGGCCGGAACGGCGCCGGCACCGGACGCACCGAAGCCGGAACGGCCAGCCCCTCAGGACGGCCTCGGTCGCGCGAGCGGTGAACCGTGCAAGCGGCCGTGCGAGGCTTGCCAGGAGGAACTCGAAAATGGCACGAGAGCGAACCTTGTGTGGCGGCCGCGCCGGGTGGTTGCTCTTCACCTTCGTGGTCGTCGCGGTTTGCGGCCACGGAGCCGCGCTGCCGGGAGCCGACCCGGCAGCTTCAGCCGTCTTGCAGGGGCGGTTCCGCTGGCGCGTCAGCCCGCCGCTGGTCTCGCCCCCTCAGTCCGACCAAGACGTTTACTACTCCATCAAAGACCCGTCGGTCGTTTTCTTCGACGGACGCTGGCACCTGTTCTGCACCGTGCGCGGAAAGAAGCGGTCTCACCAAATCGAGTACCTAGCGTTCGACAGTTGGGACAACGCGGGCCGGGCGTCGCGTCAAATGCTGCGAATGCACGACGGGTTCTTTTGTGCTCCGCAAGTCTTCTTCTTCCGCCCTCAGCGAAAATGGTACTTGATTTGCCAGGCCAGCGACGAGCGGTGGGAGCCGAAGTACGGAGCCGCTTACGCCACGACGGACAACCTGGCCGACCCCGCGTCGTGGTCGCCCCTCCAGCCGCTCGGGCACCGCAAGGCCGACGGCAAGAGCGGACTGGACTTCTGGGTCATTTGCGACGACCAGAAGGCCCACCTGTTCTTCACGACGCTGGACGGCCGCATGTGGCGAGAGGAGACGCGGCTGGAGGAGTTTCCCCGAGGCTGGTCGCCGCCTCAACTGGTCATTCGGGGCGACATTTTCGAAGCCGGCCACGTCTACCGACTGCGCGGCACGAACCGCTACCTTGCGGTGGTCGAAGCTCAACACGGACACGGCTGGCGGTACTTCAAGGCGTACGTGGCCGAGCGTCTGGAAGGACCGTGGAGCCCGTTGGCCGCCACACGCGACCACTGCTTCGCCAGCATGGCCAACTGCACCCCGGTCGGGACTCGCTGGACCGACTGCATTAGCCACGGCGAACTGCTCCGCGCCGGCTACGACGAGCGGCTGGAAGTGGAGCCGTCCCAGCTGCGTTTCGTCTTCCAGGGCGTGTTGGACCGCGAGCGAGCTGGGAAGTCGTACGGCGAAATTCCGTGGCGGCTCGGCCTGCTCACTCAAGGAGACTGAGCGTGTCCGGGAATTGCAGGGCCACGCCGTGTCGCACCCGC
>CAYSAG010000140.1:6469-12715 GCA_964428935.1 uncultured Planctomycetaceae bacterium
CCGGAGGGCCACGCTCTGTCGTGGCCTTCAGCGTCCTGGCAACGGCACGCAAGCAACCGGCCCCCGAACAACGTCAGCGTCTTGAACAACTAGCGAAAGGAACCAACACCGTGGAGACGAACCGCACTGCCCAGCTCGGGCGTGTCGTCGGAAAAGGAATACGGTCGGTCGGACCCGCGTGGAAGCAGCCAGCAGCCAACGCTGGCGAAGAGCGCCAAAGCGGCCTGCGAGCTCACGCCGGCTGGGGCCGCAACCGTTGGCTCTCGACACTGGCTCTGGTCGCCTTCGTGCTGTTCAAAACGCCCCTGCCGGTTTCGTCCGCCGCAGCAGCTCCTCAGTCTCCGCCTCGCCGTCCAAACATTCTTTTCATCATGGCCGACGACCACACCAGCCAGGCCTGGGCTTGCTACGGCAGCCGGTTGGCTCCGTACTGCCCCACGTCCAACATCGACCGCTTGGCACGGGAAGGCGTCTTGTTGCAGAGCTGCTTTTGCACCAACTCGATTTGCGTCCCCAGCCGAGCGGCCATTCTGACCGGACAGTACAGTCACGTGAACGGCGTCCGCACGCTGCGCGACGCCCTCGACCCGAAAGCCGACAACGTCGCCAAACGACTTCAGCAAGCCGGCTACCAGACGGCTCTCATTGGCAAGTGGCACCTGAAAAAGCCGCCGTCCGGTTTCGACTACTGGAACATCATTAAAGGCCAGGGACGCTACCACGACCCGGTCATGTTTGAAATGGACTTGAAGAAGCCGCACGTGGAGCGGGGTTACTCCACCGACGTCTTTACCGACAAGGCTTTGCAATGGCTCGACCGGCGAGACAAGACGCGGCCCTTCTGTCTGATGTTGCACTTCAAAGCCACACACGAGCCGTGGCAGTTCGATTCGCGTTTCGCTTCGCTGCTGCGCGACGTCGAGCTGCCCGAGCCGGAAACGTTGCTCGGGCCGACCGGCCCAATCGGCTCACGCGTGCCTGGCTGGCCGCTCGAAATCCTCACCCAGCGAATGACTAAAGACAGCAAGCACGGCGGCTACCGCCTCGTGCTCGACACCAACGACCCGGTCGCCATTCGAAAAGCCACGTACCAGAAGTTCGTCCGCGACTACCTGCGGTGTGTGGCCGGCATTAACGAGAACCTGGGCCGAGTGCTCGACTACCTGGACCAGCACGGACTGACACAGGACACGTTGGTCATTTACACCAGCGACCAGGGCTACTTCTTGGGCGAGCACAACTATTTCGACAAGCGGTTCATGCTGGAGGAAAGCTTGCGAATGCCGTTCGTCGCTCGGTACCCACGCGAAATTCCCGCCGGCACGGTCAACCGCGACATCATTCTCAACATTGACTTCGCTCCGACCTTTCTCGACTACGCTGGCGTGAAGCCGCCGCCATCCATGCAAGGCCGCAGCTTTCGCTCCAACCTGGCCGGCAAGACACCGCCCGACTGGCGAGACGCCATGTACTACCGGTACTTCGAAAACTCACGCCAACGACCCGCTCACTTCGGCATTCGAACACACCGATTCAAACTGATTTACTACGACGGGCTGACGGGTGTGCCGGAAGAGCGTCGCTGGGAACTGTACGACTTGGAAAAAGACCCGCACGAGACGCGGAACCGCTACGACGACCCGGAGTACGCGCCGGTCATTGCCGACTTGAAGAAGCGGCTGTTCCGCTTGCAGGCCGAGCTGGGAGACCGGCCGTGAGCGAGGTGGCAACTGTTCGTTTTTCGTCCAACCAGCAGAAAGGTCAAGCAACCATGTCCGGGCAAACGACCAACCCGCGCCGAGTGCTCTTGTCGCTGCTGCTGGTCAGCGGTTGCTTGTTCGGTGGCGTGCCGCTGCTGCAGGCTCACGCGGCCGAGCCCGTGCGGCTGCTTCCTCCCGACTCGGCTCAAGGCAACGCCTTCTACCACGGCAACCGATCTCCTCTTCTGCCCAGCCCGTTGGTCAAGCTGCCGGTTGGAGCCATTGAGCCGCGCGGCTGGCTGCGAACGCAACTCCAGTTGCAGGCCGACGGCTTCCACGGCCACCTGACTGAAATCAGCCGCTTCCTGAAAAAGGAAAACAACGCGTGGCTGAGCCCCACCGGCGAAGGAGAACACGGCTGGGAAGAAGTGCCGTACTGGCTGAAGGGCTTCATTTCGTGCGCCTACTTGTTGAACAACGAACGAATGATTCGTGAGGCTCACGTCTGGGTCGAAGGCATTCTCAACTCCCAAAAGCCCGACGGCTGGTTCGGTCCGGACAAGGGACGCAAGGGCGTGGCGGCTCGCAACGTCGGCCGAGACGACCTGTGGCCCAACATGATTGCCCTGTTCGCCCTTCGGACGTACTACGAACACACGGGCGACCGGCGCGTGCTGGAGCTCATGACTCGCTACTTTCGCTGGGAATTGCGCGTGCCGGACGAGCGGTTCCTGCCACCGTTCTGGCAGCAACAGCGGGCCGCCGACAACTTGCAAAGCGTCTACTGGCTCTACAACCGCACGGGGCAGCCGTGGCTGCTGGACTTGGCCGAAAAGATTTACCGCAACATGGCCAACTGGACCGACGGCATTCCCAGCTGGCACAACGTCAACATTGCTCAGGCCTTCGACAGCCCGGCCGTCTACTACCAGCAGTCCAAGGACCGAAGGCACTTGGCAGCTGCCGAGCGGAACTGGAAGGAAGTTCGACGTCTGTTCGGCCAGGTGCCCGGCGGCATGTTTGGCGGCGACGAAAACTGCCGCCCCGGCTACGGCGACCCTCGACAGGCCATCGAAAGCTGCGGCGTGGTCGAGGAAATGTTCTCCGACGAAACCATGCTTCGAATTTCCGGCGACTTGGTCTGGGCGGACCGGTGCGAGAACGTGGCGTTCAACACGTTTCCGGCTACCATGACCCCCGACCTGAAAGCCCTTCGCTACCTCACCGCTCCCAACCTCGTCGTCTCCGACAAGCGCAACCACGCGCCCGGCTTTCAGAACCGAGGCCCCATGCTGTGGTACAACCCACACATTCACCGCTGCTGCCAGCACAACATTGGCCACGGCTGGCCGTACTTCACCGAGAGCCTGTGGGCCGCCACGCAAGACAACGGTTTGGCCGCCGTGCTCTACGCACCGTGCGCCGTGCGGGCCAAGGTGGGCGACGGGACGGAAGTCGAAATTGAGGAGGACACGCACTACCCGTTCGACGAAACGATTCGGCTGCGAGTCCGCACGCCGCGACCGGTCCGCTTCCCGCTCAAGCTTCGAGTGCCCGGCTGGTGCGAGAAGGCCAGCGTCCGGGTCAACGGCCGGCCGGTCCCGGGCTCCTGGCGTCCTCGCCGCTTTGTCGTGCTCGACCGCCAATGGCAAGACGGCGACCAGGTCGAGCTGCGGCTGCCCATGAGCGTCCGGCTGACCGTCTGGAAAGCGAACCAGAACAGTGTGTCGGTCCACTACGGCCCGCTCACGTTCTCGCTGAAAATCGGCGAGAAGTACGTGCGGTCGGGCGGAACGGACCGCTGGCCGGCCTGGGAGGTCTTTCCGACAACGCCGTGGAACTACGGGCTGGTGCTGGACCAGCAGGAACCGACTCGCTCGTTCCGCGTCGTGCGTCGTCCCGTGCCGGACGGACAGCCGTTCGAAGCCGAAGCGGCTCCCATTCAGCTCGTGGCTTCCGCCAAACGAATTCCGCAGTGGAAGCTGGACGAGTTCGGTCTGGTTGGCAAGCTCGCCCCCAGTCCGGTTCGGACCGACCAGCCGGTCGAAACCGTGACGCTGATTCCCATGGGTTGCGCGCGGCTGCGACTGTCCGCGTTTCCGGTCGTCGGGGAAGGCCCGGACGCTCGTCCCTGGCCGGAGCCGCCCCGGCGGGACGTTCGGGTCGAAGCGTCGCACTGCTTCGAACGCGACACGGTGCGAGCCGCTGTCGACAACCTCCTCCCACGCCGCTCCAACGACCACAGCATTCCCCGCATGACTTGGTGGCCGCACCGCGGGACGAGCGAATGGTTGGCGTTTTACTTTGAGAAGCCCAAGCGGGTCTCGAGCGTCGAGGTGTACTGGTTCGACGACACCGGCCGGGGTCAGTGCCGAGTGCCGGAACGGTGGCGAGTGGAATGGCTGGACGGCCAGGCCTGGCGACCGGTGAAGCCGCTCGGCCCGTACCCGACCGACCGCGACACCTTCAACCGCGTCCAGTTCGCCCCCGTCACCACCCGCGCCCTCCGCCTCGTCGTCCAACTCCAGCCCCACTTCTCCGCCGGCGTCCTGGAAGTCCGAATCCGCTGAGCCCGGGTTGTTCACAAGGCTCTTCTGAACGCAGGATTAGTTCGAGGGGCGGGATCTTTGGTAAACTGGCTGCGCGCACAGAGGACCGGCCGACGAAGCGCACAGCGTTTGCCACGTCAAGATGGGACCTGTCCGCGGTGGCCAGCCATGACGTAACTGTTCACAGCGTCGGTGCGGGGAGGAGGAGTGGGGTTGTGGAGGTGAGTCGGTCGTGGAGGAAGCGGATGGGGAAGAGACGGCGTTGGAGCCGTGTCTGAGCGGCGCCGGCCTGGGGACGGCAATCCACGCTACTACGCGAGGCCCCACGGGAAGCTTCCTTGCTCCTCGATTCCCATTGCGTTTCGGCCCCGAGCCAAGCGTGGTGGCCTCCCCACCGTCCGATTCACCACGCTCGAACGAATCGCTCGTTCCGCCAAGCCGTTGGTCGCCGAAAGGCCCGGATGGAACAAGAACGCAAACACGCACTCCACCTGCTCGAACAAGAATTGAGCCAACCGCTCGCTCACCGCGTACCGCTTCCGCCGTCCCGTCCGAGCTCCCGCCGTCGACGACAACCGCTTCCACGCCGACGGCTCCTTCCAGCGACCGCAGCGTCTCCGGCAGACACTCCGCCTCGTTCAACGTGGGAATGACGACGGAAATCACGTCGAGGCTGCCAAGCAAGGACGGTGGGCTTTCCAGACACGCCGGCGGAGCGCAAGAGCCTCCCCGAGGTTCGGCCTCCTTTCGCGCAACGGCCGCCGAGAAGCAACTGGCAGCAGCCGTTCTGCCACGGCTACTTGCCGAGCACGGCGACGGCCTCTTCGCGGACCAGGGGACGCGGCAGGTCGTCGCTGGCGACCTCCACTCGCACCAGCGCCGTCCCTTCTTGCTGCCCGGCCAGCGTCAGAACGAACTCGGCCGCGGAAGCACCCGGCAACGCCGTCAGCGGTGCGAACTCAATTGTCCCCTGCTCCCGCTGCTGGAACGCCACCGGACCTTTGGCCGCCGTCGCGACCAGTCCCTTCGACGGAGTCACCAGCAGCCGCACGTTTCGAGCCGGACTGGGGCCTCGGTTTCGCAGGCGAACCGTCAGCTTCACCGCTTGCCCCACCACCACCGGCGACTCCAGCCCCTCCACCTCGACGCCCAGCGCGCAGACCGAAACCGAAGAAGCGGCCGCCACGGTCTCCGCTTTCGACTGGGTCGGCTCGTGGACGACCTGGGCCCGCAACTGCAGGTCTCCTTCGGCGGCCGGAGTCACCTTCACCGACACGCTCTTTCGCCCGGCGGCCGGCAGCGACAGCGTCCACCGAACCACGCCGGCCGTTGGCTCCAGTTGCCCCTCGTCCGACGCCTCGACCAGCTTCGCTCCCGGCGGCACCCAACACTGCAAGCTCACTCCCGACAACGGCTCGTCCAACGTGTTCTCGACGACGAACGTGAACGTCGCGGCCTGCCCCACGAACACGCGCGACGGCCCGGTGTCCGTGAGCTTCAGCACGTCGCCCAGCACCTGAACGCGCAGCTCCTTTTGCACCTCGACCCCGCCGTCTGCCGTCAGAATGGCTCGGTCGACCCCCGTTCCGGCTCGTTCCGCCGTCAGAACCAGGTCAATGGTTCGAGACTCGCCCGCCGGAAGCGTGCCGACGTCGTACTCCAGGTCGTTGCCGGCCGGGTGCTGGAGCTGCGGCGGGCTAATGTTCCTCAACACCACACCGGTTGCGTCGGCCGTGCCGTCGTTTCGGACGAAAAACCGCAAGGTGACCTTGTCCCCCGGCTTGACCTGCGACGGCCCCGACACCTCGAAGTGCAACCGCGGCTGAGTCACCCGCGTCTCGGCCGCCACTTCCGCCACAAAGCTGACGGTCGCCACGCTGCCAATTTCGCCCTCCGCCTTGGGCACAATTTTGACCGAAATTTTTCTTTCCTCGCCTGGTTTCAAGTCGCCCAGCTTCCACACCAGCCGGTTGCCGTCCAGGACCGCCTGAGGAATG
>CAYSAG010000141.1:0-12615 GCA_964428935.1 uncultured Planctomycetaceae bacterium
TGTACTGACGGGCCACGTTCGTTGGCAGCTCAATGCCCGAAAGAGCAATCATCATTTCGATTCGAGCCAAGGCGTCGCGTGTGTCGTTGGCGTGCACCGTGCTCATGGACCCGTCGTGGCCGGTGTTCATGGCCTGCAACAGCTCGAACACTTCGCCACCGCGAGCCTCGCCGACAATGATTCGGTCCGGACGCATTCGCAAACTGTTCCGCAGCAGGTCGCGCTGCGTAATTTCGCCCTTGCCTTCCACGTTCGGCAACCGACGCTCCAACGCCACCACGTCCGGTTGCTGAAGCTGCAACTCGGCCGTCTCTTCAATCGTCACCACACGCTCCGACACCGGAATGAACCGGCTCAAGCTGTTCAGCAGCGTCGTCTTGCCGGCGCCGGTGCCGCCGCTGATGAGAATGTTCAGCCGTCCGCGAACCGCGTAGGCCAGGAAGTCGGCCATGGCCGGAGCCAGCGTGCCCAGCCCGACTAGTTCTTCGAACACCAGCGTTCGGGCCTGAAACCGACGAATCGAAACCGTGGGGCCTCGCAAAGCCAGCGGCGGAATGATGGCATTCAAGCGTGAACCGTCCGGCAGCTTGGCGTCCACCATTGGACTGACCTCGTCAATGCGCCGGCCCGCCCGACCCACCAAGCGGTGAATCAGTCGCATGAGGTGTTCTTCGTCGGCGAACTGGACGTCGGTCGGCTCCAGCACACCGTTCCGCTCCACGAACACCCGACTGGGCCCGTTGACCAGAATGTCCGTGACCTCGGGGTCGTCCATGAGCGGCTGCAACGGCCCGTAGCCGTAAATTTCGTCCATGATTTCCTGGACCATGCTCTCGCGCCACTCCTCGGGCAGCGAGACGGTCTCTTCGGCGCACAAGTAACTGGCCAGCGCCCGCACCTGCCGACGAAGCTCCTCTTCGTCCATTTGTTCCACCTTCGAAAAGTCGATTGAGTCGACAATGCGTTGGTGCAGGCGGGTTTTCAAACGCTGGAACTCCTGCACGTTGGTGACTGGAGTCGCTCGAGCTTCCGCGGTCATGGTCGTGCGTTCCTTGCCAAGTGGAGCACAAGGGCTTTGTAGACGTACGGGTTCGGAGGGACGTCGTCGCTGGAACTGGTCGCCACCAAGGCGGACGGAGCCAGCAAGACGCACGGCTGAACGGTCACTTCCACCTCGCCGCCGGCCGACCGGTCCACGTCCATTACGCGGACGGCCACCAGTCGCGTGCAGCGGACCGTTGTCGGCTGCCCGGCGCTCGAGTCCGTCGTGAACAACCAGCACAGACGCCGCTGGCCCACCAGCGCCTGCAGCTCGGCCGCCAGCCGGTCGGCCAACCGGCCGTTGCGTTCCGCCGCTGCGCCCACGAGCAACGGCGTGGGCCAACTGACCAGCTCCCCGCCCCAAGCCGTCAGGTCGCCGGCTCGAACACCCCACAGCAACTGACGTCGCAACGGTTCGAGGCGAAGCCGCGAGCCAAAGTCGACCCACACGGCGTTCGGCCAGCTCACGGTCGAAGGCTGGTCGCCACCGGCCGAGCTTTCGAACCGCAGCGTGAGCTCGGGCAGTCCGTCTGGCCGAGCCACGGGCAGGCCCAGGTCGTCGTCGAAGCTCCAGTGGTCGGTTCCGTGACGGCCTTCGACGGTCGCGGCCCAAGTCTCTGCCCTCGGCGACACCGCGTCGCCTTCCAGAATGGCCAGCGGCAACAAAGGCAGCGTGGTTCCTTCCGTCGCGGCCAGCCCGCGAATGCGGTTTTCCAAAACGACCTCGACGGCGGCCACCACGTCACCAGCCGCCGGCCCGCCCGGCGGACGCAGCAACAACGCCACCGGGTTGTGCCGGTGGCGAGTGCGGTGAGCGGTCACGAGCACGGCCAGAGGAGCGTCCGAGTGGCGTCCGGCCGCGTCCGCCGACCACGTCCGACCGGAACGGCGTCGGGCCGACCGTCGACCGCCCCCCTCGCCGGCTTTGTCCGAAAGGCGAACGCGAATGTCTCCGCGAGCCGGGTCCAAGTGGACGCACTGTCCGGCCACCGGGTTTTCCCTGGCTACGCGTTGAGCCGCTCGGACCGCCCGACGAACCTGCTCCCGCGTCACGCCACCGGCTCGCAGCAAGTCGTCGCTGACCAGCTCGACGGCGCCGGCCAGCGCGGCTGCCTCCGCACACTTCTCCAGCTCGACCGAGGCCGCTTGCAGCCACAGCGTGTCCAGAACCAACGCCGCGACGGCCAACGCGACCAGCATGGCCAACGCGGCCACCGGCGCGAAGAAGCCGCGGCGGTTCGGCCGGTGGTGCGGTCGAGCCGACTGCGGGCGACGTCGAGTTGTTCGAGCCCAGCGTTTCATGTTTGAGCTTGTCTGCCCGGAACGCGTTCAGCGACCAGCGTCGTCCGGCGCGGCTCGGGGCGGCACCGGCCGGCGCTCCGACGCCCGGTCGCGGCTGTTGGACGGTCGGTCGTGACTTCGGGAGACGTGTCGTGAGGACGCAAGCGAAGCAGCAAGACGGGCTGTCACGTCGTAGGCCCTTTCGGTGCCACCGGCACGGCGGCCGCCGGGGCCTTTTCGGGCAAGGGCGGAGCGGCGTTGGACGACCCGCTGCCGCCGGCCGGCCGAGCCGTGTCGCCGCGACCGGGTCGGCGTGTCGGAGCCGCGTCGCCGCCGACGACTCGGCTGGGTTGCCCTTCGGGGAACTCCAGAATCTGCCGCGTCGAACGCCGGTAGATTTCCGAGCGGAACGGTTGCGGCTCGGGCTCCTCTTCCGGCTCTTGCGGCGGACTCATGCCCAGAATTTCGTAAAAGGTGGCTCGGTTCTCGTCCGGAACCTCCACCACGCCCTCCCCCTTGCCGTCGGGGTTGTAGGTCAGCGTAATGCGTCCTTTTTGGCGGGCCAGAATGAGCACGTTGGCCTGCTCGGGCGTCAGCTCCAACGTGACCGCCCGAGGTGGCGTGACGGCGTTGCTGTTCTGGTCGTCGTTCGACTGACGCAGCGGCCGGTGCACGGCGAGGACGCGGACACCGCGAAACAGTGTCAACGTCAGTCCGTTCTGGAGCCGGTCGTCGTTGCGGACTTGGTCGACGGTCCAGTGCACGTCGACGTACTCACCCGGCTTGATGAGTCCGCCAACGGCCTCCACGGCGTCTTCGATGTCCACCGTCACCGCTCGCATTCCCGGCTCCACACGCAGCGGCGGAAACTCACCGGCCGGGTACAACTGGCTGGAACGAATGGGACGTGCCGGCTCAATGGTTTCCTTCACAATTCGCCCGACCAATACTTCACGTGACGCAATGACGTCGGGCTGAAGCTGGTCGACCGGCCACGGTCCCAAGCCAATGTCGCCGGCGGAAATGCGAGTGCCCGGTTCCAGCTTGGTCAGAGCCATGGGAACGTTGCGCGTTTGTGGAGGTTCCTCGACGGCGAAGACCGTCTTCAGAACGTACGCGGCCACCAAAACGCCGACGACGGCGAACATCAACAGCGTCATTTTGGCTGGCGTCAGGTTCTTCACTGCTCCGCTCCTTTTCAAACGGTGTTTCCCACCGCGGTTCTTCTCGCCCCCTCGTTGCACTGCCCGAGCGCGCTCACTGTTTCAGCAGACGCGTTTCGGCGAGCAAACGCCGGTTTTTCAACGAGTAGCCGGCCGGCCACAACAGGTCCGGGGCGGCGTTCTTCATGGGAACACTCACCCGAACCGCCACCACGTCGCCCGGCTTCCGTCCCAAGTGAACTTCGACGGCCAAGCCGGGACGCAACCGCGCTGGAAGGACCCGGCAAACTTCCCGCTGGACGTCGGCCACCGAGCAGGCCGGCTGAGCCGCTCGGCGAGCACCCACCCGGCTGGCTTCCACCACGGCGGCTCTGGCCGACAACAGCATGGAAAACTCGAAAATTGCGGCCAGAACCAGACCCAAGATGGGCAGGGTCAAAGCCAGTTCCAGGCTGAAAAAACCCGACCGACCGGCCGCCTTCCGGTGACCGCTCGTCCGGGCTCGCCGTCGTTTTCTCCCCCAAACCGCTCGCATTTCCTCGGACACACTTCAACACGCCGCTCGGCCACAGGGACAACCGCCCGCCTAGAACGGAAACGCCGGCAAGTGCCACAACACCACGGCCCACGTCGACAACGCCACCGGAACCGCGTACGCCATGAGACGCCGCTTCTGTTTCTGCTCACGGCTTTCCACCTTCTTCCGGCGCCCCTTGCCGGTTCCGTACCCTTTGCCGGTCGCCGCGTACTTCCGCTTGGTCCAGTAGACGCCGCGCGTGAGCAAACTGCCCAGCAGAACCAGGAAGGTGCCGGCCACCGTCAACACGACACTGCAAATCATGACCAACAAGGTCAGTCGAAAGCCCAGCCACACGCTGAGCGCTCCCATCAGTTTCACGTCGCCGCCGCCTCCGCCGCCAACCAGCCAGAGGACGAACAAGGTGCCGAAGCCGAGCAGGAACGCCAAACCGGCGTCCGCCAGGCCCGGCCGTCCCAAGCCGTTGAAAACCAACTGGTAGACCAAGCCAGCGAAGAAAGTGGGAATGGTCAACTTGTTCGGAATGCGCCGCCAGCGAATGTCCCAAATGGCGGCCGCGGCCGTGAACCCACACACGACCACAAGAAAAACCACCAACTGGACGCTCAACTCGGGCATTGCCTGCGCCACGAACGAAGACATGAGTCGCTGCCTTCCTCGAATCTCTCGACCACTTTCGACAGGACCGCGCTCGCCGACGCCGTCCTCTGGCGAGCCAAAGGGCAGCGCCGGCCAGACGCGTTGCTCGCCGCTTCAGCCGGCCACTCCGCTCCCGTCGACTCGACAGAGGCGTCGACCAAGAGCCGGTTCGGCGACGTCGGCCTTTGCACGGCCAGTCCGTTGCACTGGTCCGGCCGCACGCGGCGCCGGGCGCTCCGCGTTGCAACTCTAACACGCGTTGTCGCGCAGAGCGGACGACCGTTGAATTTTTTCTCAAGTGCCCTGCTTCCATTATTGGACACAGCTTGTGCCGCTGCGCCGGTTTGCGGAACGTGCAGCGGTTAGTTTGTCCGCCCAGACCTTCTAGCCTGCACAACCGCTACAACCGGACCGGCGACCGAGGGCCAGCTCGTTCGCGTCCGTCGTCTGCCGCTCGGGAAGTCGTGTTGACGTTGCGCGTCCAGAGGGGTACAACGCCCCCACTTGCGAACACGCCGCTCCCGGCAGGACGCCCGGTTCCACACCGACGTGGGACGGCGTCGCTCTGGCCGGCCGCGGCGGCCACGGCAGGGAAGTTCTTGAAGGAACGGCCACGGATGGACGTTGCCATTGTCGCCTCGCGGCCCACACAGCCCAGCTACCGGTTTCGCGTGGAGCCGTTTCTTCCGCGTTTGGCCGAACGCGGCATTCGCTGTCGCGTCGTGTTCTGGCCGCGCACGTTGTGGGGGCGGCTGACGGTCTGGCCACGGCTGGCCGGTGCCGACGTCGTTTGGGTGCAACGCCGGTTGTTGAGTCCGTGGGAGCTGGCGGTCTTGCGCCGGTTGGCTCCACGGCTGGTCTACGACTTCGACGACGCGGTCTTTTTGCGAGACGACGGGCGACCCAGTCCGCGCCGTTCTTCTCGGTTCGTTCGTCTGGTGCAAGCGGCCGACTTGGTCGTCTGCGGCAACACCCACTTGGCCCGGCCGGCTCGTCGCTTCTGCCGCCGTGTGGTCGTCGTGCCGACCGTCGTCGACACCCGGCGGTTCGTTCCGGCAGACGGCGGCGTGCCCGCGAGCGGTCTGAGTGAGTGCGAGCCCTCCAAGAGCGAACCGGACGGCGTCGGAGTCTCGCACGACGTCCAACCGGTCCGCGCCAGCGCTTCCTCCGTGCTCTGGGTCGCCGGCGGCCGAAGCCGGCGGTTGGAGGTCGTTTGGACCGGCAGTCGCTCGACGAACCGCTACCTGGCCGACCTGTTGCCCGTTCTGGGCCGACTGCGCGGAAGGGTTCGGTTGACGGTCGTCTCGGACAGCCGCGAAGGCTTGCAGGACGCCGAGTTGTGGGGAGCGGCTCTGCGGTTCGTCCCGTGGTCTCCGCACACGGAAGTTCAAACCTTGCAGCAGGCGGACGTGGGGGTCATGCCTTTGCCCGACGACCCGTGGACTCGCGGCAAGTGCGGCCTGAAGCTGCTGCAGTACATGGCTGTCGGCTTGGCCGTGGTGGCCAGCCCGGTGGGCGTGAACGTGGAAATTGTCGAGCACGAGCGAACCGGCCTGTTGGCTAGAACGCTCGAGGAGTGGTCGGCGGCCCTGCTGCGGTTGGCGGCCGACGAGTCGTTGCGCCGGCGTTTGGCCGCGGCCGCTCGCCGGCACGTGGAGCAACACTACTCCGTCGACGTGTACGCTCCCCGTCTGGCCGAGCTGCTCCAGAGCCTGGTCGCCCGTTCGAACACGGCGGGCGAGCTCTCCGACGACGCAGGCGCGTCGGGTGGCAGTCTGGACACGGGGTGCGGCGTGGAGCTGCCGGCGGGGTCGAAAAACGACGCGCCTCCGCCCAGCGTTCGTGTCGCTTGAGCCAAAAGGGGAAGAACGCCAGCCACCCAACGGCAGGGACGACGGAAAGCAAGAGCGGCCTCATGAGTAGCGGGGTGTCGAGCACAAGGAGGGAACGGGCGGGCAAGGTCGGAGCGGCGTTCGAGCGGAGTTCGGCGTTACTCAGACTGGAGCTTTCCCTGTCCGACTTGGACGCGCCCTGGCCGCGACGGCGAGGCACGTCGCGCAAGCGTCTTGTCTGGGACGACCGCTTGCCGCCGGAGTTGGTGGAGCGGCTGTGGCGCGAGCCGGACGAGCTGCTGGAGCGGGGGGAACGGCTGAAAGACGACGTGCGCACCACGGTCGTGCGTGTGGCCGTGCCGCAGCCGCTCCCGGGTTCGCACTCGGAAGCCGACGGCGCGGCGGTGTCTCGGGCCACGCGGGGGCCGTGGGCGCTCAAACGCTTCAACCGGAAGGGGCTCGTCCACACGGCCGGTCACCTGCTGCTGCCGACCCGAGCCTGGCGGGGCTGGCACTTTGGCCGGCTGTTGCGTCGGCACGGCGTACTCACGCCGGCTCCGCTGGCGTACTTCGAAGAACGACTCGGCCCACTTCGTTTCCGCTCGTTCCTGCTCACCGAGTGGGTCGACGGCACGCTGCTTCACACGTTGATTCAGAACTGGCGCGAGGTGCCGGAGAGCCGGTGGCGGCAATTGGCCGGTCAGGTGGTCGACCTGTGCGCCGTTCTGACGCGGCTGAGGCTCTTGCACGGAGACTTGAAAGCGACCAACTTCCTGGTCGACTCGCAGTGGCGCCTTTGGGTGCTCGACCTCGACGCGTGCCGCTACGCACGCACGTCCGGAGCCCACTGGGTTGGCCTGCAAAAAGACCGGTCTCGCTTTCTGCGGAACTTTGCCCGCTGTCCGTGGCTGGCCGAGCTGTTCCAGACGGAACTGAACCGGCTGGCTGACCGTGCCGCGGCGTCCGGCGGCGGTTGGACGGCCAGTACGCTGTGGCGGACGCCGGAGGACGAAGCGGTTCCGGGCAGCGGGCCGCTCCATTGGGAACGGCTCCACGACTGTCCCGGAGCCAGTCTCTTGCGTCGCGTGCACTGCCGCGAGAACTGGCGGCTCGACCTCGGGCACGCGGGGACAGAACGTCGGGTTTACTACCTGAAGCGGCACTGGGGCGACGGGACGTCGGGCCGAGCCGCTGCTCCGCCGGGACCGTTCGAAGCGGCCGTCACGCTGCAGTTGCAGCGAGACCACGTTCCGACAATGGACGTCGTGGGCGCTGGCGTCGTGCGGTCGGAGGGGCGTGAGGAGTCGTTTCTGCTGACGAAGGAACTGACCGGCTACGTCCAACTGGACCATTTCTTGAAGGAACGGTTCGGAGCGGAAGCGTCGTGGCGCACGCCCCAGCTGGCCGAACTGATTCGTTGCGTCGCTCACGTAGCCAAGAAATTCCACGACGCGGGCTACAACCACCGCGACCTTTACTGCTGCCACTTTTTTGTGCGACAAACCGGCGACTCGTTCGACGTTCGGCTGATTGACCTGCAGCGGGTGCAACGACGGGACGGCAGACGCCGGCGCTGGCTGGTCAAAGGCTTGGCCCAACTGTCCTACTCCGCTCCGCGTCACTGCATTGGTTGCAAGGAACGGGTGCTCTTTGCGCGGCACTACTTCGGCGTGAGACGGCTGGGGCCGGAGCAGAAACGGCTGTTGCGTAGCGTCGCGCTGAAGCACGCCTTAATGGAAGCCAAACTGGGACCTCACCCATGAAAGTCGCTTTGGTGCTGGACTCGTTCGTTCCGGGACGAGGTGGCGTCGAGCAGTGGGCGGTGCAGTTGACCGACCACCTGACGCGCCGCGGACACCGCGTCCACGTGGTGACGTTCGCGGCGACCCTGGACGTGGCGTCGTGGGTGGCTCGGCCGGAGCGACTGGTCGTGCACCGCGTTCCGTGCCGGACGAGCAACCGCGTCGCTCGAGCGGCCGCGCTGGCCGACGTCGTGCGACGGCTGGACGTCGACGTGGTCCACGACCTGGGGGCCGGCTGGCAGTGCGACGTCCTCCAACCTCACGGCGGCGCGCGACGTGCGTCGTTCGAGCAGAACCTGTTGCTGCTGCCGTGGTGGCTCCGACCCCTCAAACGCTTGGCCGCCCGGTTCCTTCCGCGCTACCGGCAGTTCGAGCGGTTGTCGCAGCGTCAGTACGGTGGAGACTCGCTGGTGCTCGCTTTGTCGAAAATGGTCCAGCGGGACCTGGTTCGCTGGTACGACGTCCCGCCAGAACGAATTCGCCTCGTTTACAACGGTGTCGACGTGACGCGGTTTCGTCCGGAGCTGCGTGGGACGTTGGGGAAAGAGACTCGCCGCCGGTTGGGCGTCCGCCCGGACGAAACGGTCTTCCTGTTGGTGGCTCACAACTTCCGGCTGAAAGGTGTGCCAACGGCTTTACAGGCGGCGCGGCGACTTCCGAAAACGGAGCGTTGGCGAGTGGTCGTGGTGGGCGGTCGGCGGTTGAGCGGCTGGCGTCGCCGAGCGGCTCGGTGGGGACTGGCCGACCGCGTCCTGTTCGTCGGAGCCACGACGGACGTTCGTCCCTACTACGCCGCCGCCGACGTGTTCGTCCACCCGACGTTCTACGACCCGTGCAGTCTGGTCGTTTTGGAAGCGCTGGCCAGCGGGCTGCCGGTCGTCACGACGCGGTTCAACGGCGCGTCGGAACTGCTGACGCCGGGACGCGAAGGACTCGTGCTGTCCGACCCGCGAGACGTACCGGCTTTGACCGAGGCTTTGCGGTCGCTGGCGGAACCGAGCCGTCGACGCGGGGCCGCTGTGGCCGCGCGGGAATTGGCCGAGCTGCACCCGTTTGAGAAAAACGTCGACCAGATTGGCGAGGTGTACGACGAAGTGCGCGTGGAGCGGCGTCGGAGACAGGTGGGGCGAGCGGCCTGACGGGACAGAGGGTCTCGAGTGGGGCTCGCTGCCGGCTGGCTTCCCCTGCGCGGCGCTTTCCCATTCGTCGTTTGTTAGCATGGAAGGGCGGCGGGTCGTCTTGGGCGAGCTGGTCGGCAAGCAGATGAAACGACAGCGTCTGGCCGACAGGAAAGGGGCGACGCGGAGCTGGTCGGAGCAGGGAGAAATGGACTGGAGGGTTGTCGGTTCACTAGTGGCTGCGTACCTGGCTGGTTCCATTCCGTTCGGGCTGTTGGTCGCCCGGTGGGCTGCCGGCGTCGACATTCGAACGCGTGGCAGCGGCAACATTGGGGCGACGAACGTGGCGCGTGAGGTGGGAGCCGGCTGGGGGGCGTTGGTCTTGCTGCTGGACTTCTTGAAAGGGGCCTTGCCCACCTGGGGGCTGCCGCTGCTGGCGGCCGGTGCGGGCACGAGCAGCCTGCACTTGCAAGTGGGGTGTGGGGTCGCCGCGGTGCTCGGTCACATGTTTCCTTGCTGGTTACGGTTTCGGGGCGGCAAGGGCGTGGCCACGGGAGCAGGCGTCGTGGTGGTGTTGTCACCGTGGGCCACGCTGGCGGCGGTCGCCACGTTCGCTCTGGTCTTTGCCAGCACACGCATTGTCTCAGCCAGCTCGGTCACCGCGGCGTTGGTGTTCGCCGTCACGGAAATGGCTCTTCTGTGGCCGCGTCCTTTCGCCAGCGAAACGTGGAGCCTGGCCGTGTTTTGCTTGCTCGTTCCGACGCTCATTGTCGTTCGGCACCGCAGCAACCTGGTGCGACTGTGGCGCGGCGAAGAACCGAGAATGAGCTTCTCGCGAACCAAGGACAAGAAGGAACATTCAGAAGCGGGCACGGGGTCCGCTGCCGAGGAAAGTGACGAGCAAGAAAGCTCCCGCTGAACTTCGAGCCTCGGCCAGCCGCGAACACGGTCGACGCAGTGCCGCTCGAGGAAAACCGACTGACCGGCTGGCTTGACCGGCGGACGGTGTTGCGGGGCGGGCCTTTTCTGGTGCGTCGGCCGTTGTGAGTTCTTCCGGGCGGGGCGTACCGGGCGGGAAAAAACGAATGGACCTCGCGCTGGTCGGCGGTCGAGCAACGCAAGGCTTCACAAGGAAAAGCGCTCGTTGCCCGTTTGGAAGCGTGCAGCTTCCCTTCGGCGGGCCGCCGTCGGCGAAGACTGGGCCGTGGCTTTGGGTGGTCGTTCCGTCAACTACTGCTGGCTCGCAGCTAGCAGACCTCGATTTCGTTGGACAAGCTAATGTTCTCGAGGGCGTCCAGGGCGGCGTGGGTTGCCAGTTGCTTGTCGTAGTAAGTCGACGTTCGACCGGTCAAGATGACGCTTCGCTCCGTGACGGTCACCTTCAGGTTTCGCACCCGGTTGCTGGTCCTCAACAGCACCAGCTGCTCGACCGTCTCTGCCAGGTCCCTCATTGATCGCGCTCGCGTCTGCAGCTTCATCGTTCCCTCCCTGCCTGAGTACGTCGCTTCCAGTTCTCCGTCACCAACTGCAGCACCCAGGCTACGCACTGCCAAGGGCCACTACGACCTTTCCGAACTCCGACCACATTGCCCTTTCGCGGCACTTCGTTCAGCGGCCGCGAGGCGCCGAACGGAAGGCTCAATTGGCGGGTCGGGACTCGGTTTCTCCTCTCTGCTCTCTTTGGACAAAAACGAATCCGTCAAAAACTTTCAGTAAATGCTGCAGACGGACTGCTTCCTCGTGAGACGTTACGGTTACGTGTCGCCAGCGGTGCGACAGCCCAAAGCTCCTTCTTCCGTGAACTCGACTCGGAAGAACTGCGCCGACCACAGACAAACCGTTCTGCCCGTCTGTCGGCTCGACCGACCGAAAGAAGCCTTTCGCAGTTCGAGCCGACTTGCAGGCCGTTTAGCCAACTCACCGGCAACCGGTCAGCCCATTCGCGTCGCACGTCCTCCCTGGTGCTGAACGCGTTGTCGATTGAGTGCCGACGCAAATGCTGAGCGTCTTCTTGCCGGCTCGTTTACTGTACCGACACCGGATCACAAAGTCAAACAGATTCTGACGAAAGTTCCGATTCGCTCAGACGGAACAGCTGCGCCGGTTGCAACGCTTGGTCGGACTTTCGTCGCAGCCTTGCCGAACGGGTTGGCTGGCCGGAGTGTTAGAAAAGCCGGGGGCGCCCCGAACGGCTCATGCCGTTTCGGCCTCGTAGGGCAACTCGACCACTCCAGACAACAGCTCGTCCAAATCTTCCCGCTCCAGCGTTTCCTTTTCCAACAATGCCTGGGCCAGTCGGTCCAAGTGGTCGCGGTGCTGGGTCAAGATTCGGTACGCGCGGTCCGAAGCATTGGTCAGAATGCGCTGCACTTCCTGGTCGATCAGGTAAGCCGTCTGGTCGCTGAAGTCACGGTACTCGTGAATCTCTTTGCCCAAGAACGGGTGCTCTTCGCTGTGGCGAAACGCCACTGGGCCGATTGCGTCGCTCATGCCCCAGTGCCCGACCATTCGCCGAGCGATTTGGGTGGCCCGTTTCAGGTCGTCTTCGGCACCCGCTGAGTACTCGTCGAACACGGCCTTTTCGGCCGCCCGCCCGGCCAGAATCATGGTCAGTTCGGCGTGCAGACGCCGTTCACCCACGTGGTACCGTTCTTCTTCCGGCACCAATTGCGTCACACCCAAAGCTCGGCCACGAGGAATGATCGTGACCTTGTGGATTGGGTCCAGGTCCGGCAGCAGCCAGGCAATCAGCGCGTGCCCCGCCTCGTGGTAGGCCGTCATTTCCCGCTCGTGCTGGTTGAGAATCTCTTCGCGCTGCGGACCCATCAAGACGCGGTCGTAAGCCTGTTCGAAGTCGGACCGGTCCACCCACTTTTTGTTGTGACGGGCCGCGTTCAAGGCCGCCTCGTTGACCAGGTTGCGCAGGTCGGCGCCGGAAAAACCGATTGTCGCGGCAGCGATCTTTTCCAGGTCCACGTCCGGCGCCAGCGGGACCTTGCGACAATGGACCTTCAGAATGCCGAGGCGGCCTTGACGTGTCGGGCGGTCAATGGTGATTTGCCGGTCGAAGCGGCCGGGACGAAGCAAGGCGGGGTCCAGCACGTCGGGCCGGTTGGTCGCCGCCAAGACAATCACCGCTTCGTACTCTTCGAAGCCGTCCATTTCGCTCAGAATCTGGTTGAGGGTCTGTTCGCGTTCGTC
>CAYSAG010000142.1:0-12615 GCA_964428935.1 uncultured Planctomycetaceae bacterium
CGATCGGTGGACTGGAAAACCTTGGGGTTGTGCTCTGCGACTTCTCACCGAGGGCGGTGAGGAGGAAGTACTCCCGGCGGTGGGAACCTTTGCTGGACGCCGTGGAGGAACAGCTGAAGCCAAGAGGGAAGGTCCGCCGCGGTGAACGCTCCATTTGGCCTCAGTACTGCAAGACGATTCTTTCGGCCGCCGATTTCCTCTCTCGGTTCCGCACGGCCTTGGAATTCTACCAGTGGGTGGATGGGTTCCAGAAAGACGTAGAATCCAGACTGGCGCTGGCGAAAGAGTTGAGCAACAAGATTTACGGAATGGGATTTTCGTTGGTCTGCGACTTCCTGAAAGGGCTCGGGTACCAGGGGTACGCGAAGCCCGACGTGCACGTGAAGGAGTTGTTCGCAGCGCTCGGGCTTTGTGCGAAGCGAGCGACCGATCTGGAGGTTTTTCGAGCTGTCGCCCGCGTGGCAGCGAACGCCAACTCGACACCCTTTGCAACAGACCGGATCTTCTGGCTGATTGGCAGTGGAACCTTCTACTTGCACAGACACCTTGGGAACAACGGCAGGATTGGCAGTCAGAAGAAACAGTTCATTGCGTTTGTCGCCCGGGCCCTAGAGGCCGGAGTTGAATCGTGCAGGTGAGAGGCGCTGTGAAGGAAACTTCTCTGTTCTTGGAGCGCGTCGGCTGTGCGCGTGGACTTCCTGGACCAAAGACGCCAGAAAGAAAGCAGGCCTTGTCGGGTCTGTGAAGTGCCAACGTCGTTTGCAAGGAGCAGCCATGTTGACCGGTGTGGGTGTTCGAGGGTTGAAGGTGGGAGCGTCGCGTGCTGAAGGCGGCTCGACCGTTGCCAGCCGGGTCGTCGTCGGTTTGTCGTTGACGTGGCTTCTTGTTGTCAACGGCGCTGCGGCCAGCGCGCAGCGTCCGCCCGGCGACCGGGCCGGCGTGCTCATTGAGGCCGAAGACTTTTCCGCTCGTCACCCGGACGACGGCTCGTTCGCCGTCGCCCGCTTCGTGCCCGGCGCCAGCTCCGGACAGGCTTTGCTGCGGTTTTTCACCTCGGGGGGTTGGTGCGAGTACGACCTGAACGTGCCGGCCGAGGCCACCTACCACGTGTGGCTCCGCTACGCGGCTCGAGGCCGGCCACGAATCGGGGTCGGCGTGGACGTCGACGGTCCGCAAGGATTGAAGCCGGTCCAGCTGGAGCCCTCCGGTGGGCTGGACGGCCAGTGGCGGTGGCAGCGGCTGACGACGGTCCGCTTGAAGGCCGGGCCGCACCGGCTGGTGTTGGGAGCCGCGGCCGTCCGTCCGGACTGTCTGTTCGTCACACGGTCCAGCGCGGCGCCGGGCGACGACGTCGTGGTGCGGCGAGTCCGTGTGCCGGACGACCCTGAGGTTCGAGCCAAACTCGCGCGACCCATTGAACCGGTCAGTCCGGACTGGCTCCGACAAGAGGTGCACTACCAGTTGCCGGCTTGGTACGACGGCATTCGCGTGTGTGTGCACACGCGCCTGTCGCCGCGTTACATGGACAAGCCCATTTTTCTGCAGGCCGCTGCCGCCTTTCGGTCGCTGGGCTTTCGAGAAATGGCTCGGCACGTGAAGACGGGCGAGGAAGGAGCGTGGTGGCCGAGTGCGGTCGGTGCGGTCTTGCCGTCGGCGCGGCAACGCAATTGGGCCAAACAAATCATTGACAATGCCCACCGTCAGGGCCTGCGAATCATTGTCTACTACCGGCACATGGAAGACCGGTGGGCGGCGGAGCAGCACCCGGACTGGCTCTGTCGGAGACCAGACGGCCGACCGGCCCGAGCCAGTCGCGGCAACTACACTTGTTTCAACTCACCTTACGCGGACTTTGTGCTGAAACGGTTACTCGAGCTGGTCGACATGGGCGCCGACGGCTTCTACTTCGACGAAGCTCACATGCCCCGGACCGGCTGCTGGTGCTCGTACTGCCGCCACAAGTTCACCGAACAGACGGGCCTGTCCCACCCGCGGCGGGTCGACCCCTACGACCCGGTCTGGCGCAAGCTGATCGACTTCAACAACGCGACGATTGAACGGACTTTTCTGAAGTGGCGGCGAGCCCTCCACGCTCGGAACCCGAACGTGGTCCTGTTGGTCAGCGTCAACACGTACCCCGCGTTGAACCGGCGGCACCTGACGCACCGCTTGCTGCGAATCGCCGACTCGGTCAAGACCGAGTTCTCGCTGGCCGCTCGCGTCGGAAACAACCGAATCTTTCAAACCGACGCGGGCTTGAAGCCGCCCGAGCCGGACGTTCGCATGACTTTGGGCTGGGACATTTGCCGTGACGGCGCCGACGGTCGGCCTCCGCACGTGTGGACGCACGGCCTGCTCGACAGCGACTCCGCTCGCTTCGCCACAGCCGGAATGCTCACGCACGGCTGCGTGGCCAACCTGGACCACCCGGAAAACGAAATTCCCAACCCCGACAAGTTCGCGGCCGCCGTCCAGCTGGGCAACCGCGTGGCGCCGTACTTTGCCGGAACGAGGCCCTTGCGTTGGGCAGCCATTCATTTTTCCGAGCTGGCCCGAGACCACTACTTGCCAGACGAAGCCGAGGCGTGGCGAAAGGTGCTGTACCCGGTCTACGGAGCTTACCTGGCTCTGCTCCGTCAGCGACTGCCGGTGGGCTTTGTCAACGACAGCCAGTTGGAGGAGGGCCGTCTGAGTGGGTACCGCGTGTTGTTCTTGCCGTCGACGGAATTCCTGACTCCGGGCATGCGCCGGGCGGTTGAGCGGTTCCGGCGCGCCGGCGGCGTGGTGGTCGAGCAGAAGGACGCTTGGGGGTGGCACGACCCGAACGGTGGTCAGGAAGAAGCGGTGCGAGCTTTCTTGAAGACGCTGGCCGAGCGGACCGAGCCGGCTCCGGTGCAAGTCTTCGGCGGCCCCGAAAAGCTGCACGCCGTGGCATTCGCCGGTCAGCCGAACCGGGTCACCGTCAGCTTGGCCAACGACTTCTCGTGGGTTTGGACGGGCCGGCTGGACAAACTGCCGAAGGACAAGCAACGGGAAGTTCGAAGCCGCCGGCCACCTCCGCCGTGCCGCGGCGTGCGAGTGGTCCTGCGCGGAGCGGGACGACCGCGCAAAGTCTTCGACGCCGTCTCGGGCCGCCCATTGGATTTCACGTTCGACGGAAAGACGACGACGGTCCGCGTTCCCGAGTTCGACTGCCTGGCCGTGGTCGTCGCGGAGTTTTGAGAGCGTGTTCCGAACGGGGCTCGACGAAAGGGACGCGGGACGACGTCCGGAACGTAGGGGCAGGCCTTGTGTCTGCCCAGCGCCGGCGCACCGCACGGCGGCACGCGAGGGACCGCGTCCCTCCAGCGCCGGAGGGCCACGTTCCGTCGCGGCCGTCAGCGGGTCCGGAATTCGGGGTTCGAAATTCGGGACACGGGACGCGGGAGACCGCGTCCGGTGCCGAAGCCGCTGGCGTCCTTTTCCGTTTAGCGTGGTGCACAGTTTCCGCGGTCTGGTGGCCGCGGCCACCCGAAAACGTTGGCTGGACAAAGCACGGGTCTCTCGGAATTTTGCGGAGGAACAAGGTCATGCGACGCGTGGTGACTCGGGTCACAGGTTGGCTTCTGCCCGCCGTCCTCTTCCTGGCGTGGGCGTCGACGGCTTGTGGACAGCAGCCGTTTCCGTTTGTCGTTTCGTACGACAGTCCGGACAACGTGACCAACGTGTCGGCGTGGGTGGACGCACCAGCCGGTCGTCACGGTTTCGTCCGGGCCGAGGGTGGCCGGCTGGTGACCGACGCCGGTCCAATTCGCTTCTGGGGCACGAACCTTTGTTTCGACGCGTGCTTTCCGACGCACGAGCAAGCGGAGCGGGTGGCCGCGCGTCTGGCCCGGCTGGGAATCAACGTCGTCCGCTTGCACCACATGGACGCCCGCTCGATTTGGGGCGACAGTCCGAACCACCTCACCATTGACCCTCGGCAGCTCGAAAAGCTCGACTACCTAATCGCTCAACTCAAAAAGCACGGCATTTACGTGAACATCAACCTGCACGTCTCGCGCTGGTTCGGGCCGAAGGAAGGCTTTCCGAACCGCGAGGGACGCCCTCGGTACGACAAAGGGCTGGACAACTTCGAGCCGCGAATGATTGAGCTGCAAAAGAAGTACGCTCGCGACCTGCTGACGCACGTCAACCCGTACACCGGCAACCCGTACACGCGCGAGCCGGCCGTGGCCTTCGTCGAAATCAACAACGAAAACGCGGCGCTGACCAGTTGGTCCCGGGGGTGGCTGGACGACTTGCCCGAGCCGTACGCGACGACCTACCGCAAGCTGTGGAACCAATGGCTTCGCCAACGCTACGGCTCGACGGCTCGTCTACGCACCGCCTGGAACGCTCAGGCTCAGCCGCTCGGAAAAGAAATGCTCGTCAACGGCGACTTCGCCCAGCCGGCCGACGTGGGCTGGCGAATGGAGCGGGACCGTCAGACCGACGTGCAGTGGACCGTTCAGACTGGCGGGCCGGCCGGCCGGTTCCTTCGCATTGTCGTCCGGCGGCAAGGCGAAGTCTCGTGGCACCCGCAACTGATTAGCAGCAACTTTGCGGTCAAGAAGGGGCAGGTCTACACGCTGACGCTTCGCGTCCGCTCCGACGCGCGTCGACGCCTTTCCGTGGCGGTCATGATGGACCACGAGCCGTGGCAGCGGCTGGGCTTGTCGGCCAGCGTGCCCGTCGACACCGAGTGGACGGAGAAGCGGTTCTCGTTTGTCGCCAAGCAAGACGACTCGCGAGCGCGGGTCAGCGTGACCGGGCTGCAGCCGGGCACGTACGAGCTGGCGGCTGTGTCGCTGCGGCCCGGCGGAATCATTGGACTGGACCCAGACGAGCGTCTGGAAGACGACTCGGTGCGCGTCGTGCTCTGGCGGCGTCGCGGCGTCACTCCCCAGCGCTTCCGCGACTTCGTCGACTTCCTGTACGAGACGGAGCAGAAGTACTGGTGGGGCTTTTACCGGTTCCTGAAAGACGAGCTGGGCGTGCGGTCGCTGGTGAGCGGCACGCAGCTGAACTACAGCCCCGTCTTCATTCAAGCGGCGCTCGACTACCTGGACAGTCACGCCTACTGGCAGCACCCGGCCTTCCCCGGCCGGCCGTGGGACCCGAGCAACTGGTACGTGCGCAACGTCGCCCTGGTGAACTCCCCCGGGGGAACGCTGTCGCGTTTGGCTGTGCGTCGCGTGGCGGGAAAGGCCTTTACGGTCAGTGAGTACAACCACCCGGCCCCCAACCTGTACGGTGCCGAAGGCTTCCCCATGCTGGCGGCCTTCGCCGCGTTCCAGAATTGGGACGCCATTTACAGCTTCACCTACTCGCACAGCACCGACTTCGAACCGAAAAAGGTCACCGGGTACTTCGACGTCAAGTCGGAACCGACCAAGCTGGTTCACTTCCCCGCCTGCGCGGCGCTGTTTCGCCGTGGCGACGTCGCTCCCGCACGGCGAACCGTCACCGTGCCGCTGACACGCCAGCGGGAGCGGCAGTTGCTCCACGAAACCGGCACGCCTTGGACGCTGACGGCCGAACACCTGGGCGTGGACCCGCAAGTGGCGTTGCTGCACGCCGTCGCCCTGTCGCTGCCGGCCGACACTCACGCCAAGCCAGCCGAACCACTTTCGTCTCGACAGCGGCGGCCCGGCGACGCAGGCGAAAAGAGCGGGTCGGCGTTGCCGAAAAAGCTGAAGCGGTTCCAGTCCGACACCGGGCAGATTCTGTGGGACGTGTCTGACGACGACAAAGGCTTTTTCGTCGTCGACACGCCCAGAACCAAACTGTTCACCGGCTTTGTCGACGGACGCGAGTTCCAATTGGGCGAGGTCCGTCTGCGAATCGGAAAGACTCGACTGGACTGGGCCACCGTGTCGCTGACGTGCATCGACGGGCCAGGGTTCGACCAGCCCGGCCGCATTCTGCTGGCCGCCACCGGCTGGGCCATGAACACGGACGCCAAGCTGGAGCAACTCGGCAACAGCCGCGTCACCCTGCGCCGCAATTGGGGCAAAGAACCCGTGCTGTGTGAAGGCGTTCCGGCCGAAGTGGAGCTGCCCGTGCCGGCGTCGCGCGTCCGCTGCTTCGCTCTAGACCAGCGCGGCGACCGCAAACAGCCCGTTCCGTGCCGGGACCACAACGGTCGCGCCGTCGTGCCAATCGGTCCGTCCTACCGCACGTTGTGGTACGAGGTGGAGATTCGGTAAGAGAACACCGGAGGGCCACGCTCTGTCGTGGCCGCCCTGCAGAGCACCGGAGGGCCACGCTCCGTCGTGGCCGCGGCACCGGAGGGCCACGCTCCGTCGTGGCCGCCGTCGGTCCGCAATTCGGGGTTCGGAATTCGGGAGGCGAGACGCGGAACGCGGGACGTGGGACGCGCGAGACGCGGGGCGCGGGACACGGGACTCGGGGACGCCAGAGCGGCGTCGGACCCGCCGGGGCAGGCCTTGTGCTCGCCCTGCCACAGGGACGCTCAGGCGGCTTTCCGTTGTCCGGGCGGAACGCGACGGTCGTCCGCGTGGTCGGACAGCCGGAGCGTGGTCGGCTCGGTCGGCGTTTCCGATTCGTCTGCCGTCGGCTGGTCGGACAGCGCCGACGGCTCCGCCGAGTCCGCCCGCATTCGCTCCAACCGGCGCCACGACCGGTAAAGCTTGTGCGACAGGTGCAGCAGCTCGGCAATGGCGGCCGACGGGGGTGTGTCGTCGAGCGTTCCCTGAGCCACGACGACCAGACGAACGCCGTCTTTCGGGTAGACGCTGTACTCGATTTCCCAACCGACGCGCGCGGTGTCTTGCGCCCGTCGGCTCTGCGTCCAGCTTTTCCGCCACACCAAACGGTTGGTCCGCGTGTCGCGACAGAGCACGTCGAGCGTGTCGCCGCCCAACTTCTGCGTTCGACGACACATTTCCGTCCACAGGACCGACATGCGGTCGGTGTGCTCTTTTTGCTGTTGAGCCCACAGCAGCTCGGACCGCAACAGTCCGGCACGCAACCACAAAACTCGACCCACACTGCGCAAGTAGTGCAACAGGTGCGAAGCCTCTTCGTAACCGAACAACCGGCCGACAATCAGCAAACCGAAAATCGACGCGCAGGCCAAGAACGCAACCAGCTCACTCTGCAGCCACACCGACACCAGCGCCGCCGTCGCGGTCAACACACACAAACAGGCAATGACCAACAAGGCCCGGCCAGGCGACCAGCCTCGGTCCTGCAACCGGTGGTGCAGGTGCTCGCGGTCTCCCTGCCCAATGCTGCGGCCATTCAGCTTCCGACGAAGAATGGCCATGACCGTGTCGAAAATCGGAATGCTCATCAACACCAACGGCACGGTCAGAATCAAGCCGGTGGCGCGCTTGGTCGAAGCTTCCAACGAGAGAGCTCCCACCAGGAAGCCCAACGCCAGGCTTCCCGCGTCGCCCAGGAAAATCTTGGCCGGCGGAAGGTTGTGCCACAGAAAGCCGACCAGACTGGCCGCCAGCACGGCCGACACGAACGTCGCTCCGTGCATTTGCGACCGCACCGCCAAGACCGTGACCGTCAGGCTGATGATCAGGCAAATGGTCGACGCCAAGCCGTCCATTCCGTCGACCAGATTGATCAGGTTCGAACAGGCCACCAGCCAACAGACGACAAACACGTAGCCGAACAGGCCCAGGTCAATCGTGACGCCGGCAATTTGAATCGGGTCGAGCACGCGGCCGGCCAGAGCCCACGGAACGGCGGCCACGATTTGCCAGGCCAGTTTGGTCCGAGGTCGAAGCGAGTGGCGGTCGTCCCACAGACCCACGGCGCACAGGATGCCCGCCGAGAAGAACAACGTAGGGAAAATGCGTCTCCACGAAACATCGTCGACCAGCCACGGAAGTTGCAGCGACGCTGCGGCACACGCCGCCAACGCCACCGTGGCGAACACCGCAACCCCTCCCATCAGCGGAACCGGCCGTCCGTGTTTCTTGCGAGTTCCGTCGGGACGGTCGACCAGTCCAATCCGCGGGGAAATGCGGCGAGCGAACCACGTGAGCGCGTAGGACCCAATCGCACACAGACAAACGAAGCCGATCAGGTCGAAAACCATCCTTGCCGGCATCGTCGCTCATTCGCCTCCTTGCGGTCGTCAGGTGGGACGGGCAACCGGCCGACCGCCGGGCCGGTTCGCCTTCCGGTCCGACCCGGGTCGGTCGTCGACGTGGGTGGGAGCGACCAGGTCCGAGCCGGGTCTGGAACCGCTCCAGGCTGCTCAGTGGCTCGTCCGGAACTTCGGAAAGGCCCTCGACCGGAAATGCATGCCTCCCGCAAGATACGCAACCACAGCAGAAAGAAACTTGCCCCTGTCGAGGGAAACAGCGGAATCGAAAGACGTGCTCGTTCCTGTCTGGAAGACGACAGCCACCGTCGCCTCGAGCGGCAACGCAGACCGCCGCGTTTCATACCCGAAAACCACTGTCGTGTCCATAGGAATGCTCACGCGGTCACACGTCGCCCCGTCCGCACGTACTTGCTGCGGCGCTCGCCAACAACCATGAACTCCGCCTTCAGGTGCTGCCGCAGCACCGTGTGAAGCAGTTCCTTAGCGTGGACCAAGCAGGATGCTTACTCCGCGTTGGGCACGCTAGAAGGGGGCAGAGTGCGACCTCCCTTTCACCACTCAAGTTCGTCGTCAACGAGCCTGCCCAGAAACTGCTCCGTCCCCGTGGGGTCAAGAATGATCCGTCCGTCGCGGAAAGTCTGTTCGGTGAAGTGAGACGCGACGCGATCTTCCCAGTCTCGCCGGGCCTTCGGCTTGCCTTGCAGATCGACGATCCAAATGCGCTGAAGGCGATCGTTCGTTTTGAGACTCTCGGTGAGCAGGCGAACCACGAAAAGGTCGGATGAGGGAAAGCTGTAGCCGATAACAGCAACGTAGCGTGCTCGCTGTAGACACAGTATTGCCGCGCGCCACTGATCGCGGATGAGTGGTGCAATGGCGACTTTCCCCAACATCGGGGGGATGATTGCCGGCCGATGCCTGAGGTGATCGGGGAACTCTTGTGAAAGGTGTTCTCCGATCTGCTTCAACGAAAGGCGTATTTGCGATGGGGCCTCCAACACACGCTCGCCGAAAAACTTCGAAAGCCCGACCCATTCGCAGATATGTCCACCGCAAGGGGCTGTCAAGTCCAATCGAAACCAGCTGGTCGAACCGTGCAGCTTGACCACCGGGACCTGCCACGCCTCTTTATTCCGGGCTGGGAGAACGAGTTGCTCGTCGCGCAGTATGCCTCCAGCCGGATCGAGACGTCTCAAAATGTGGTTCGGCGAGGCCGACTGCCAGTATTGCATCCCGGGATAGTACAAACGGTAACGTATGTGTACATCTTGTTGGCACGTCCACCAACCCCACTCGATCAACAGATCGTAGTTGGTGGTGACAAATGCTGGTAGGAGTCCGCGTTTGTCTGTCAAGTGGTCAAGGACGCCGCCCAACTTGTCGCGCAAACCGTCGTTGAATCGCGAGTAAACATGCCAGATCACCCATTCGAGGCTCTCGCAGAGCTGCCGGCCTTTGGCCGGGTAGGTCAACTCAAGCAAGTGAGCCTGCGTGTAAAGTTCCTCCATGTTCTCCCAATCACGCTCCATTGGTGACTTTGACCGCTGGTATTCATCGAAGAGAAGCTCGACCTTCTGGTAGTGCTCTTTCAAGGCCTGATCTTCTGCTTCACGCAGTTTATCGCGGCCCTCGCGCACACTTTCCATGAACTCGGACATTACGGGCAATCCAAAAGGTCGGGAAAAGCCGGCCCCGAGGATGAACACGAACATGTCTGGTTCGGCGCAGTCTGTCATGGTTTGGCACTCCGCGACCCTACCGGCGGCTTATCTGGAGGAAGTCTCGATCGGCTCGACGCCCGATGCCATCGCTTGCTCAATGCACTGCTTGATTTCTTCGGGTTTGCGGGCGATTGCGTAAGCCCAGCGGCCGTGCCGCCCGTCGGCGTTCACGGCGGCCACCCACCGTTCTGCCGCGGCCTTCTTGACTTCTTCCAAGGGGTCGTAGCCCTTGGTTTCCAGAATGAGATGCAGCGGCGGGTCCGTCCGCAAACGGACGAGGAAATCCGGCAGGTAATCGTGCATCTGGCCGTTGTGCAGGTAAGGAATCGCGAACCCGAGTCCGACGTTCTTGGCGAACGCCTCGACGTGCTCGTTGGTGTCCAAGTAATAGGCGGCCGACTGCTCCCATCGCCTTGTGTCAGCGACGACGTAGTTCAGATGGCACTTCGCCACTTCGCGCACTTCTCGCGTGGTCCAGAAATCGACGTCGGCGGTGGACCCCGGTCCGCGGTGCGCCTCGTACCGGGGCAGTTCAGGAGCCTCGCCTCGGGAGGCGTCCGGCTTGATGTGCTCACGCAGAACCTCGATCACCCAGCCAAAGTACGGAGAAAGGAACACGTCGACAGGCTCCGCCGGCGGAACCGGGACGACCTTCTCCTGCAGGTATCGTTCCACGATGCGCGCCATTTGGGGAAAAAGCACATGAGGCGGTGCCTGGCAGGAGGATTGGCTGACGTATTCACGCGTCAGAGCAGCGGCCATGTCGAAGACCAGTTCCTGCAAGCGGCGGCCTTCACGGAACGGGTTGAGTGTCACGTCGTCGATGGGGCCTGGGCCCGTGAGGCTGGGGCGTCCTTGGTTTGTGGGCAGTGCCGCCTTCATCTGGACCTCCGGCGGAATCCGGCCGGGGTCCAGCAGAAGCCGCGGAACAGTCTCCCAGTCCAGGGTCACGCGGTTTCGAACGGCTTGCGTGTAACCCTCGACGCGGGGGAATCGGATTTCGTATCGGCTCTTGTTGGGAACCGCGTGCACGTGTTTGCGTTTTTCTCGAGCCCGGTCTGCTGACTTGGGAGGAGCTTTGAACGGAACGACCGCGAAAGGCACCCCGAAGACCTTCGCCACTTCTTCCTCGAATCGGCCGTCTTCTCTCAGGTCGTAAGACCGGCGGCGCAGCGCCCGGCCGACCACCTGCTCGCATAGGAGCTGCGAGAGGAACGGTCGCAGGCCGACGATGTGAGTGACCGTGTTACAGTCCCACCCTTCGGTCAGCATGCCGACACTGACGATGCAGCGGACATCGCGTCCGGGCGGATGCAGAGGGCGCCCCATTTTCCGCGCCAGCTCCTCGAAGCCCTCCGGATAGATCGGCCGGCCCTGTCGGTCCTTCGGCCATTCCATCTTGCCGACTGTATCCAGTGTGAACCGCATCCAGCGGTGCTCGTCGCTCTTGGCTTGTCCTGTGTCGGTCTCCTGGATCACTTTTGAATCCACACGGATCGTGTTGATTTGGCCGTCTCGGTTGCGGAAGGCTTCGATGTGTGACGGGGCCACACCGGCCGGCCCTTTCCCTTCGGCCAGCCATTCGTAGACCACCTTCGCCAGTTTTGTGTTCTTGCACACGATGATAAACACTGGTGGCCGCGGGTCGTCGGAATTCTCGGCCCACTCGCGCCGCAGCTGGTCCCACAGCGCGCCCAGCATGGCAATGGGTGTGTGTGCCCATTTCAGTACGGCTTCGGGTTTCGGGTCTGCTTTGCGCCCGCCGCGCTCGGCGGAGGTCAGTTTCGGCAGAATCCAGTGCCAGATGTTGAAGTATCCGGGTATCTCGGCGCCGGTCGTATCGCGCACGGCCAGCTGTGGAATCTTCGTCAAGCCCGACTCGATCGCCTCGACCAGCCCAAAGTCGCTCACCACCCATGGAAAAGGGCGGTTCGTCTCCTGTCCCACTCGGCCCAGGAAATACGGCGTCGCTGACAAGTCGACACAGAAGTTGATCCCTCGGTGCTTATGGATGCGGTCCAGCCCTTCGATCCAGACGGTTGCTTCGCGGAAAAACTGTTCGGCGTCTTCTTTTTCGCCGAAGTCCTCGGCTTCTGTCTCCTCCGGTTCTTCGCGCTTGATCCGGTAGGCGTGGTGCGCCTCGTCGTTCATGACCAGGATGTTGCCCTTGTTCCCAACTTTCCAACCCAGAATTCGCTGGATCCAATGTGTGTCACTCTCGACGTACCGAATGGACTCGACCTGGACTCGTTTCAGTTTCCCTTTGCGGTCTCTCTCTTCGGCAACAACGCTGAGCAGTCCGAGGGCGACCTGTCGGTCCAGCTCTTCCTGCGTCAGGTAGCGTCTTCCGCGAGCGGTGGTGCTCTTGGCTCCAATGTAGACCCACTCGACCACGCGTTGGGGGACCCCACGGCGTACGACCTTCGCGCCGCCCTGGACCGACTGGAGCTCGAACGGGTGCCAGTTCGTCACCAGGACAAAGCCCTGTCTCAGCAGGGGCATCATGTGTTCGGGGACCAGGTCTCGCGTGCGGTAGATGCTGGCGTCGCCGCGCTCGGGGTCCAATTCGGCCAGACGGTCCCGAATGGTCACGTTCGGGCAAACGACGAGCACGACGTCGGAGAACCGGGCGTCGCTGCGGTTGGTCACTTTGTTGAGAATGCTCCAGGCGGCCAGCATGCCCATGACCATGGTCTTCCCGGTGCCGGTGGCCATCTTGCAAGCGTAGCGGGTGAAGGGTTTTTTCCCCTGAGCTCGCTCACGCTCGCTCAGCTCTTCCAG
>CAYSAG010000143.1:0-12584 GCA_964428935.1 uncultured Planctomycetaceae bacterium
GGCAGAAGGCGCTGGGACTGGTCAACTTCACGCGCGGACAGCGCGGCGAGCCGGGGTTGATTTTGGACCGCACGACGTACAACGGCGTCAAGTACACCGTCGCTTTCTTCTCGGACCTCGAGGTGAAGGACCGCCAGCACCTCGACATTCGGTTCAACTTCCGCCCCTGCTTGGCCATGTTCGACGACTACCTAGTGCTGACGTCGACGGAAGACTTGGCCCGCGACCTGATTGACGCGCTGAAGCATGAGCGAGCCGAAGGTCCGAGCCCCCTGGCTGGCGTCGACACGTTGTTGGAAGTCGACGGGCGCGAGCTGACTCGCATTCTGCAAGCCAACCGCGACGCACTGGTCCGCCAGAACATGGTCGAAAAAGGAAACACGCAGGAGCAGGCGGAACGAGAAGTGGGCTTGGCGTTGACGCTGTTGGAACAGTTCCCGTCGGCCAGCTTGTCGCTGAAACGCTCACCCGAGGCCTTGCAACTCACGCTGGCCGTCCAGTTGGACCTGCAACCGGAGAAGCTACTCCGGCTGCGGGCTGACAACAGCGCCCGTGACTCGTCCACAGACAAGCCAAACTGACCCCACACTCGGCCGGTTCGCGTGGCCGAAGCCACGGCCGTGTGTTCGGAGCGTTGCGGAACGGGGTGTCGTCTGGACGGGAGTGTTCTTGCCATGAGCAACGTGTGGTCGTTGGAGCGCGAGCGGCACGGGCCGCCTCGAGCGCACCGGCTCGACCCGGACTGGGCTTGGTCGCCGTACCAGCCGGACGGTTCACGTCCGTGGAGCTTGCGGCTGGCCGGGCATTTGTTTCGGCGAGCGGCTTTCGGCGCGACCTGGCGTCAACTTCAGACGGCCCTTCGAGAAGGGCCAGCGGCGACGGTCGAGCGGCTGTTGCGCCCGCAAGACGACCTGGCGTCGTTCCAACGTCGGTTCGACCAGTTTGACGACGCCGTGGCCCGAAGCGGTTCGACCAGCGGCCTTCGCTCGTGGTGGCTCCGGCGAATGCTCGAGACCCCCCACCCGCTGCTCGAGAAGGTCACTCTGTTTTGGCACAGCCATTTTGCGGTCAGCGACCGGGTGGTCCGAGACGCTCGACTCATGAAGGACCACGTCCACACGCTCCGGCGCCACGCTCTCGGCTCTTACGCCGACCTGCTCCGCTCCCTGACACGCGACGCGGCGACGTTGGTCGGCTTGGGGGCCGAGGCCAACCGGAAGTTGCGCCCCAGCCACGCGTTGGCTCGTCAGTTTCTCGACCGCTACACGTTGGGGCCCGGGCGAGCCACGGCCGACGACGTCGACGGAGTCGCTCGGGCCTTCACCGGTTGGTTCGTGTTGCGGGGAGCGTTGCGTTTCTTCCCGAGCGAACGGGACAGCCGCGCGAAGGTCATTCGAGGACGGCGAGGCGACTTCGACCCCGCGGCCGCGGTGGACGTCCTTCTGGAAGACCCGGCGACGCCCTTGTGGGTGGTGCGGAACGTGTACCGGTGGTTCGTCTCGGAGGTGCACGAGCCGAGCGACGAGCTGCTGCGGCCGCTGGCCGACCAGTTCGGTCGCGACTACGACGTGGCTCGCCTTCTGCGTCGCATTTTGCTGTCGAACCTGTTCTACTCGCAGGCCGCTCACCTCCGTCGCGTCAAGTCGCCGGTCGAGTTTGCGTTGAGCGTGGCCGTTCCGCTGGAAGGCCTGGTCCCCACCGAGCCGCTGGGCGCTTGGCTGGCCCGTCTGGGACAGGACCTGTACCGGCCGCCGGCAGAAGAAGGCTGGGCCGGCGGCACTCACTGGGTCACGCCCGCGTCGTTGGTCGCCCGAAACAACCTGGCTCACTGGCTGCTCACCGTCGGCCAGAACGAGCCGAAGCTGTCGCCGTGGAGTGTGGCGCAGCGAGCCGGGCGCTCAACGGTCGAAGCGGCCGCCGAAATGTTGCTCGACCTGCTCTTGCCCGACGGGCTGACACCGCAGACGCGAGCGCGTTTGCTCGAGCAGACGGTGGCGGACGCCAGACGACACGGCACGGACACGGCCACTCGGTTGCTGGTTCACCGGCTGTCGGCTCTTCCAGAATTCCAATTGGCCTGACAGGCACGCCACCCTGAAAAGACCTCAAACGCGCTGACCCGACCAAACGGTCGCGCTGCCCCGACCAAGCCGAGAGAGGACAGTCGCAATGGCCTCGACACGTCGTCAGTTTGTGCAACGGGTTTTGTCGCTGGCAGGAGTGGTTTCGTTCAGCCCGACCGTGCCCGGTTTCCTGTGGCGGACGGCTGCGGCAGCGACGCTGAAACGCGACCCAGACGCCACCGTACTGGTCGTCGTCCAGTTGACCGGTGGCAACGACGGACTGAACACCGTTGTTCCCTACGACGACGACCACTACGCTCGCAGCCGCCCGACCATTCGTTTCACCAAACGCGAGGTGTGGCCGATTCCGGGCAGCGACTTGGGGTTTCACCCTCAAATGCGAGCTTTCCGCGAGCTTTACGACGACGGACTGCTCAGCGTCGTCCAAGGCGTCGGTTACCCGAACTCCAGTCGCCAACACGGCTCGGCCATGCGAGACTGGCAGACGGCTCGCCCCGGGCAGGCCGAAGAACGAACCGGGTGGCTCGGGCGTTTGTTGGACCTTCACCCGCTTCCGGGGCAAGCGTTGTTGCCGGCCGCGCTAGTCAGCCCGATTGCTTTGCCTCAAGCCTTCTACGCGAAAACCACCGTCGTGCCGTCTGTGCGGTCGCTCGCCGACTGGACATTCCGCACGCTCCCGGCCGAAACGTCGGACCAGCGGCGGCAGTTCTTGCTGCGTGCGGCGTCCGAGCTGGACCGGCCCAGCAGCTCGGCCAGCCGCGTCGCCTCGCGCAGACCTGGCCCGCAAGCCCGAGCGGTTGCTCCAGCCGCGGCAGTTGCCCCCTTCGGGTTTGTTCAGGCCAGTTCTGGGGTTGCCCGGAGCTCAAGACGCGAGCCCGAGCTGCCCAACCCGTTGCTCGAATTGGTCCGGCAGACCCTGTCGGCCGCTTGCGAAATCAGCCGACGGGTCGACCAGCGGCTGTCCCGTGTCCAGCACGGCCGAGGCGTCTCGTACCCCGAGTTTGGTTTGGCTCAAAGGCTGAAGACCATTGCCGAACTGCTGCGGGCCGACCTAGGCACGCGGATTTTCTTCACCGAGCTGGGCGGCGAGGGCTTCGGCGGGTTCGACAACCACGCCAACCAGCGAGGCAACCACGGCGTGTTGCTGCACGAATTGGCCGAGTCGTTTGCGGCGTTCCTGAAAGACCTGCGTCGGGACGGGCTGGCCGACCGTGTGCTCCTGATGACCTTCTCCGAGTTCGGCCGGACGGTCCGAGAGAACGGACGACGCGGAACCGACCACGGCGCAGCCGCTCCCATGTTCCTGGCCGGCGGCAAACTTCGCGGCGGTCTGGTGGGCGAGCACCCGAGCCTGAGCGACCTGGACAACAACGCGCTCCGCTTCCACACCGACTTCCGCCAAGTTTACGCGACCGTGCTGGAGAAATGGCTGGGAGTCGACAGCGAGCCGGTGTTGGGCCGGCGGTTCCGCACTCTGGACCTTTTCGCCTGACGCGGCGTTCACCCTCCAGACGTACTCACGGCGACGACGCTGCTGGTCGGGCTGCTCCGACAACCGCTGTGACACCGAACTTTGCCGGAAAGACAGGCTCGCTCGGCAAAAGCTCCCTTCTTGCCGGCGAGGAACTTGTGGCTGGAGTCGGTTCGCGCTACAGGTACTCGCTCAACAGCTCGCGGCTGGGGCGAGAAATGACCACTTCCGAGACCAGCAGGCCGCGTTTTCGTGCTTCTTCGGCTCCGGCCTGCAGGGCCGCCTGCACGTCGGCCGTCGTGCCGGTCATGAGCAGCAGGCCCTTGCCGCCCAAGGCCATGGCCACATGAATTCGAAGCAACGTCACCCGAGCCGCCTTGGCCGCTGCGTCGGCGGCGGCCAAAATGCTGGTCCCGCTAAACGTCTCCAGCACCCCCAACGCTCCAGGAACTTGCCCGTCCAGTACGACCGACTGTCCCAAAGCGGGGAAAACGCCTTCGTGGACGTTCGGCACAATCAGGTGGTCAATGACGGCTTCGGGGGCAGCGGTCAGCCCAACCTGAATGGCCGCTTCGACGTCACTGACCGAGCCGCCAATGACAATCAGGTACTTACCCGAACAAATCGTTCGAGCAATCAGCAGCTCGACCGACGCCGCCTTCAGCATTTCGTCTTCGATCTGGTAGCCAATGCCAATGCTCGAAAGCTCAATGGCTCCAATCGACTTGTGCGTGGCCATGAACGGGTCCTTCGCTTTCTTTCCTTCTTCAAACTTTGGCCGCAGCCAGCCGTTTCGAAGACGCCGCTGCGGACTACTGGCTTTCAATCCAGACAACGCCGTTCTCGATGGCTGTGACGGTGCCGTCAATGGAGGCGTGGACGGGGGCTCCCAGCGCGGGTTTGCCATTCTGGGTGGGAGGCCGGCCGACCACGTCGCCTTTCCGCACCGACTGCCCGACCTGCACAACGGGCTCGCACGGAGCACCGACGTGCTGCTTCAAAGGAATGCCGACTCGACGGGCCGGCAGCGTGGCGTCGGTCAGCGGTCCCACGTTGCGGTACTGACGAAGTCCGAGTTTTTGCATGAGACGCGACGTGGGCGCCTTCCGGTTTCTCATGTGACGGTCGGCTCGTCCCGGGTCGAACGGTGGGTTTTCCCACCGCTTGCCTTCCGCCAACAAACGCCGCTTGTTCTGCGTGCAGACGTTCTTCGGGTCCAGGTCCTCGGGGCACGAGTAAAGGCTGCACAAGTTGCACTCGCAGCAAAAAACCGTGCCCTGAACGTTCGCCTCGCCCACCAAGTTGAACTCCAAGCTCCTCATGGCCCGGTGCGGCTCAATGGGGTGGCCCAGGAGCCACCGCGGACACAGCTCCGTGCAAAAGCTGCACTGGTCACAGGCACTGCGACCAATTCGAGCAATCTGCTGCCAGTTCTGTCGGCGACGTCGGACCACCACGTGGTCGTCTGGCAGAACAATGACCCCGCCGGTCCTCTTGTCGACCAGCGCGTCGTGGTTGTCCTCCAAAAGACCCATCATGACGCCGCCAACCAAGTAGTTGGCCGGCTCCACGGTTGGCTCGGCCACCGCGACGCACTCGGCCAGCGTCACCCCGACCGGCACTCGCAACGTCACCGGCTCCCGCACCGCTCCGCCAACGGTCAGGTACGTTTCCGTCACGGGTCGCGAGGGAGCGGCGGCTACGTTCAGAGCCGTTTCGACGTTGATGACCACCGCCCCGACGTGCAACGGAATGCCGCCCGGCGGAATGACTCGCCCGAGCACGTCGTACACCAGAATAAACTCGTCGCCGGAAGGGTAAGCGTCGGCCAGCGGCACCAGGTCCATGTTTGAAGCCAGCTTCGGGCGCAACGCGGCAATGACGTCTTCGTACTTGCCTTTAATGCCGACGACGCCCCGCTCCGCCCCCACCAGCTCCATGGCCGCCGCCAGTCCCTCGACGACCTCCTCGGCAAAGTGCCGCAGAATTTCCTTGTCCTTGTGGAGCAGCGGCTCGCACTCCGCCGCGTTCAACACAACCGTGTCCGCCTGTCCGGACAACTTGACGTGCGTGGGAAAACCGGCGCCGCCGGCACCGACCACGCCCGCTTCGGCGACGTCCTCAACCCTCACTCGTGGCATGGAAACCTCGCCTTTCTCATTCCGTCCGGCTGGACCGTTGCAGCCGGAAAGTTCGCCAAAATTGCGCCGACGAGCCCTTCGCACGCCCGCGGGACACACCGAACAAAGCCACCCAACCGCCTCGGCCAAAGCCGCTGCCGTGGCTTCCGGCTAGAGTATAGCTCGACACGCCGAAGCTGGCTAACATGCCCGCAAGGCTTCCGTCGTTTGCCGAAACGGCTGGTCTTGCCCGTCCGGCAAAATCGGCTCCGTCGCCGAACGCCGCGTTGCGAGTCGGAACGACCAAGCGGCAGCCCTCGTCGGGCTCGACGCCACACCGGGGCAGCCAGCCGAACTCGAAGACCGTCGCGACGCTCGACCAGCCCGCCTGGGAGGAACCGTTTCGTGTCGCCCTTTCGAACCGACGTCGAACAGTCCGTGGCCGAGGCCGCAGCGGAGGTTCGCCGACTTTGGTCGCAGCGGCCCAAGGCCGTGCTGGTCTTGGGCACCGGGTTGAACGAGCTGGCGGACGCTGTGTCGGCGGACGTCTCGCTGCCGTACGCGCAGTTGCCGGGCTTCTCGCCGACCACGGCTCCTGGCCACGCCGGCCAGTTGGTCTGCGGCCGTTTGGCCGGCGTTCCGGTGGTGGTTTTCCGCGGACGCTGGCACGTCTACGAAGGCCACAGTCTGGACGAAGCCGCTTGGCCCGCCCTGCTGGCCGCTCGCCTCGGCGCCCAAGTTCTCCTGCTGACCAGTGCCGCCGGCGGCTTGAATCCGCAGTTGGACGTCGGCCAAGTTGTGCTCATTGACGACCACCTCAACCTGCTGTGGCAGTCGCCAACGACCGGCCTTGTGCCGCTCTGCCGGGACGAGCGGCACGGGCCGCTGGCGTGGGTCTGGCGGCGACGGTGCGAGGGCCTCCGGCCGTACGACCGGCGTCTGGCGGAAATCGCTCAGACCGTAGCCCGAGCGTACGGGTTCGAATTGCGGCGTGTGGTCTACGCCGCCATGCTGGGACCGAATTACGAGACGCGAGCGGAGTACCGGCTGTTGCGGTTTCTCGGCGCCGACGTCGTTGGCATGTCGACCGTGCCGGAAGCCCTGGCAGCCGCCGCTCACGGGGTCCGAGTGCTGGCTCTGTCGGTCGTGACCAACGTGTACCGTTCCGGTGGCACCGAGAAGCTCCATTCGGACGACGTGGTTCGAGCGGCGAAACGGGCCGAACCGCGAGTCGCTCAGTTGGTACAAGGCGTACTGCAACGCAGCGACCAGTGGGAAAGAGCGTTTCACGCCGCGACTGGCCCGCACTCGCCCGAAGAGCCGCCCCAAGCCGCCCGCGCCGGCGACGGAGCGTCCTCTCCGCAGGCTTGACTGACCGACCGGTTCGACAAACCTGTGGCCGCGCAGTCGGCGCAAACAACGACTCCCAACCAGCCCACGAAAACCAACGCTTTGCAGAGAGTGGAGGCCAGCCGTGTCGGACGACCAGTTCAACCCGGTGCGAGTCATTGAACGAAAGCGCGACGGGCACCCTTTGACGGCGGAAGAAATCGACCAGTTCATTCAGCGCTACGCCTCCGGGAACCTTCCCGACTACCAAATGGCCGCTCTGGCCATGGCCATTTACCTCCAAGGGTTGTCGCTCGACGAAACGGTCTGTTTGACGGACAGCATGCTTCGGTCGGGCAGTCGGTTGACGTGGTCGCCCGGCCGGCCCGTTGTCGACAAGCACTCCACCGGCGGCGTCGGAGACAAGGTTTCGTTGGTTTTGACGCCGCTCTTGGCTTGCTGCGGGCTTCGTGTTCCCATGATTTCGGGCCGCGGGCTGGGCATTACAGGTGGCACGCTGGACAAGCTGGAGTCCATTGCCGGTTTCCGGACGGACTTGAGCCTGGAGGAAATTCAACGGCAAGTGGAACGGGTGGGCTGCGTCATTACTGGCACGACCCCCGAGCTGGTACCGGCCGACCGAAAGCTTTACACCCTGCGAGACGTCACCGGAACGGTCGGTTCGGTCCCGCTCATTACGGCCAGCATCCTCAGCAAGAAGCTGGCCGAAGGACTGGACGCGTTGGTCCTGGACGTCAAGTGCGGCCGCGGCACTTTCATGAAGACGCTCGAGCAGGCACGCCGGTTGGCTCGTTGCCTCGTCACAGTCGGGCACCGAATGGGCACCCGGACCACCGCTCTCATTACGAACATGGACCAGCCTCTGGGCCGGGCCGTCGGGAACGCGGTCGAGGTGCAGGAAGCGGTGGACGTGCTGAAAGGCCAGGGGCCGGAAGACGTGTGGACCCTGACCGTTGAGTTGGCCGCGGAGCTGTTGCAGCTTACTGGGCAAGCGGCGAACACGGCCGAGGCTCGAAAGCGGCTGAACGACCTGCGTCGCAGCGGCCGGCCTTGGGAAAAGTTCGAAGAAATGGTTCGAGCTCAGGGCGGAGACCTCCGTCGACCCTTGCCGCGTGCACCGGAAGTGGCCGTGACGTCCGGCCGGTCGGGCGTGGTCGTCGACGTCGACGCAGGCCAAATCGGACAGACGGTGGCCGACCTGGGCGGAGGCCGCCGCACACTGAACGCCGAAGTCGACCACGCCGTGGGCGTCGAGCTGGTCGTTCGGGTTGGCGACCCCGTCCGAGCCGGAGACCTGCTGGCTCGGGTCTTCGCCTACCCGGAGCAGGCCGAGCGGGCTCGGGCCGCCGTGGCCCAGGCGGTTCGGGTCGAAGACAAACCGCCTCCGTCGCCCGTGTTGGTGCTGGAGCGGGTTGCTGAGGAAGGAAGCGACGCATGCTGAGCGAACAGTTGCGTGAGAGACTGGAAGAGGAAGCTCGGTCGGCCAGAGGACGGGCCTACGCGCCCTACTCGCGCTACCGAGTCGGGGCGGCCGTGCTGACCGACGACGGACGAGTTTTCTCGGGCGCCAACGTCGAGAACGCTTCGTACGGCTTGACGCTGTGTGCCGAGCGGGTGGCCGTCGCCCAGGCCGTCAGTTCGGGCGCTCGAGGCTTTGTGGCCGTCGTCGTGGTCGCCGAGGGCAAGGTCGCTCCGTGCGGCGCCTGCCTTCAAGTGCTGGCCGAATTCTGCGACGACGTGGAAATTGTCCTCGTGGACGCAAGCGGTTCGACGCCGACCACGACACGACGGCTGCGAGACTTGCTGCGTGTGCCGTTCCGGTTCGAACGCCCGTCCGCGGAGTGACACAACGGCGTCGAGGAGGGCGGACCGGCTTCGTTTGAACAGGCGGCGTCGACCTCCACAGTCGGCGGGGTCGGCGCCAGAGTCACCGACTGTCGGGCAAGTGGAGCGTCTGGACGGAGCGCCGAGCTTCGTCGACGACCAAGAACGTTCCCGCTCGGGGCACGTCGGCCTTCACCCAGCCGAAACCCGGCAGCTGAATGGCCACGTCGTGCCGGTCCTGCAACGGCGAGTGAGCGTACAGCAGCCAGCGGCGCGACCCCGCTCGACCCAGCTCCAACGCCAAACTGAAGACCGGCAGGTTGGTCGTCAAAGTCCAGGGACGCGGCGGGTCCAGGTTTGTGTCCAACAGAAACCACCGGTGAATGGACCGGTACTTCTCAGGAATGGCCGACTGGTAGGGGTGTCTGTGAGCGAAGTTGTGGACCAGCCGGCCTCGTCGCCAGAATTCTTGCAGCGTCGGGTTTCTGTGGACGCGGTCGACGGCCAGCAGGAACTTTTCGAAGAACGGACGCCACGGCTCCAACGGCGTCGTGCTCCCGCGAAACTCCCTCAGCACTCGCGGACGCAGCAACCACAGCCCGAACTGCACCCACCCCAGAAACCGCTCGGACGTGTAAGTCTGCCCGTCTTTCATGTACTGACACGCCTTCGACTTGCTGACCAGCTCCGGACGGTAGCCCATGTCCGGCGTCCAGCCTCCGCCGTTGCCGTCCCACACAGAAATCTCCCACCAGAAGTTCGGGTTGACACGCCAGGCTTCCTCCAACTGAAAGATCCAGTTCATGGATTGGACCTGTGTCGACCAGACCCAGTGGTCGCGGTTCGGGCACCAATTGTGCGTGTAGTACGAGGGCGAGCCGCCGTCCCAGAAGTACCAGTCGGGACTGGTCCAGTGGTCTGTAATGAGCGAGTACTGCTTCCACTGCGGCCACCGTCCAAAATGAGACGGACCGAAGGCACCGTAACCGACGAACCGCACGTTCCGTCTCCACGCCTCACTGACCAAAGCCGCTCGCATGGCTTCAAACAGAACCGGGTAGCGTTCCATCCACCCGCGGGCAACCACCTCGCGTTTGAACTGGTCCGAGCGGCCACGGCCGTAACGTTGCAAGTACCGCTTCGAAAGCTGTTCCACCTGGTGCCAGCGAAGGTCGGGAGCTTCGTTGTTCGACAAGAAAATGACCAGCGGCGGGTCCGGGTAGAGCTGTTGCAAGCGCTTCATTCCGGGCGTGTCGACGTAGACGCGAGCCGGGTCGCGCCACGGGTCGAGGGGGCCGAACGGACTGAGCTTCGGAAGGACTTTTCCCTCCGGTGTCACGACGGCCGGGCACTGCTCTTCCGGCCGCTGCCGGTACTCCCGTCGCACCAGCAAAGCTTCCCATTGAGTCCCACGCAAGCAAATCGGCAGTTTCAACTGGCGACAGAGTGTCAGGAGCGGGACGTAGTACTGGTCGAAGCGCTGCCGAACCTTCTCGTTGCGGTCCACGTCCCCGAAAGGCCAAGCCAACCACGGAAGAATGGGGTGGCCCGCGTTGAGAAGCTCAATCTGGTACTGCGGGGTCCACCCCTTGCCGTGACTTCCCATGTTCCAATGGCTGACCAGCGGCAACGGCCGCCCGGCCGGTCCGTTTGGTGGCAAGAGTGCCTCGCGACGAATGACTTCTGCGACGCGCCGCGCGGCCGCCGTGGGGCGGACACCGCTGGGCTCGCTCCTTGTTTCGCTTTTCTCGGAGCCAGCGTCCTGGGCCACCTGGCGTCCGCCGCCCTGCTCGCCAGCGACGCTGTGAGCTCGTGCCGTCGACGTGCCCAAGGCCGCAAGCCGCCGCTGGCCGACGCGTGTCGACGCGCCGTCAGAGGCGGGTCTGGCCAGCACACCGAGTCGCGCGGCGTTGGCAGACCGGCAGGGAGGGTCGGCCTCGTTCTTGCTCGCGGCAGCACAGACCAGCAGCAAAGGCCAGACGAGCACACCGGCAAGCGCCAGCGCGCGAGTTTTGGCGCGAGCGTTCTCTCGGCCACCAGTTGAGTCTTTCAGACGGCCCTCGTCTGCGTGTCTGCAAGCAAACGTCTTCGGCATTGTTGCACGCTCCTCCCCACACAGCCCGCTCAACAGCGCTGCCGGCCCGGCGCGCCGCCGCGCTCGGTTGTACAACGGGCGGTCTGCCGGTTTCAACCGCTCGGTGAAAGGTCCGCCTGTCTTTCGGCTGGCGAGTTCCGCGCCGGACACTGGCTTTCCGACCCGTCGTCCGGGTATGCTGGCAGTTCGTCGCGACGGCCGAACGACGAGCGAGGTCGTCGCTGGTGGAGTGCCAAGGGCAGGGCCGGAGCACCAGCTCCGGTCGTTCCGCAAGAACGACGTGGAAACACTGTTCGGCGAGCGAGGAAGAACAATGAAGCGACAACGGTGGTCTGAATGGCTTGTGGTGACGAAAGCTTTGGCTTGGAGTTGCGTGGCGGTGTGCGGGGTGCTGGCGGCAGCAACGGTCGTGTGGGCAGCGGACCCGCAGCCGGGCGAGCTCAAATGGACGCTGAAACTGCTGACGGTCGACGCCAACGAGGGCTGCGACGTAGCCGACTTCAACCGCGACGGCAAACTCGACGTGGTGGCCGGTCGCAACTGGTACGCCGCTCCCGACTTCATTCCTCGGCCCGTCCGCAGCATCGAGGACTGGAACGGCTACGTCCAAAGCAACGGCGACTTCGCCTACGACGTCGACGGCGACGGTTGGGTCGACGTCGTCGCCGGCTCGTTCGTCCCGACCGAAGTCTACTGGTTCCGTAACCCAGGCGGGAAGCAATTGATGTCGGGCTACCAGTGGACCAAGCAACTGCTGGTCGACACTCAGATTTCGCAAAACGAAGGACAGTTGCTGCACGACTTGGACGGCGACGGCGTTCCAGAATGGGTAGTCAACTCGTGGAAGAAGCCTTCGCCAATGGTTGTCTGGCGGTTTGCTCGGGAGAAACGGACCGTCACGGTCCAGCGGGGCCGGAAACAGGTTCAAGAGCAGCGGCTGGTGCCGACGCTGAAAAAAGTGGTCATCAATCAGACGGGCAACGGACACGGTCTGGGGTTCGGCGACGTCAACGGCGACGGCCGCGAAGACATTCTGTGCGGCACGGGCTGGTACGAACGGCCCGACTCGGACATTTTCTCGCGTCCCTGGAAATTCCACCCCGACTGGGACCTGCACGCCAGCGTGCCCATGTTGATGCGTGACCTGAACGGCGACGGACGAAACGACCTCATTTGGAGCAAAGCCCACGACTTCGGAATCTACTGGTGGGAACAACTTCCTCCCAGCGGTGGCAAGACGCAATGGAAGGAACACCTGATCGACAAGAGCTGGTCGCAGGCTCACTGCTTGGTGTGGGCGGACATCGACCGAGATGGGCAGGACGAGCTGGTGACGGGCAAGCGGTGCTTCGCTCACAACGGTAAAGACCCCGGCGCCGACATGCCGCCGTGCCTGTACTACTACGACTGGGACGCGGCCGCGCAGCAGTTCCAGCGGCACCTGATTCACCGTGGACTGGCTGGCGGCGGTCTGCAGATTCGCGTCGCCGACCTCAACAACGACGGCTGGCCCGACCTCGCCGTCGCCGGCAAAACGGGCACGTACATTCTTTTCAACCAGGGCCGCTAGTGCTTTGTCAAATCGAAGATTTGGGATATCGTTTGTGGCGAGCACGACGGAGTCTGCACGGCGGGCTGGA
>CAYSAG010000144.1:0-12533 GCA_964428935.1 uncultured Planctomycetaceae bacterium
GACGGGCAGCAACTGCACAACACGACGTACGTCGAAAACCTGCTCGACGTCTACTTTCTGGCGTTGCAGAACGAACGGAGCGTCGGGCAGGTCTACAACGTCACCGACGGCGTGCGAATTACGAAACGAGAATTCTTCGAGCTGCTCTGCGCGGAAACAGGCTACCCGACGCCGAAAAAGCACCTGCCGCTGTGGCTGGCCAAGGTGTTGGTGCGGGTGTTGGAGCTGCGGGCTCGCTGGCGTCGGCAGGAAACGCCTCCCGTTCTCACGCGAGCCAGCCTTCGGTTCCTGGGGCTGAACTGGAGTTTTTCGGTAGAGAAAGCTCGTCGCGAGCTGGGCTATGACCCGCGCTACAGCCCCGCCGAAGGAATCAAGAAGACAGTGGCGTGGTTCCGCGAGCAAGGGCTGGTCTAGCGAGAGCGAGTTACGCGGACGAGAAGACGACGCTCGTCACGCCACTGCCGTTCCGAACCCGCAAACGCCGCCTCGCGTTTGCCGCCGCTGGCCGCAAGCGACGCCAGACGCTCTGCGTCGCGCAGCCGCCAACCGCTCTCGGCGCCCGGCCGTCGTCCGAGCGTGCCCGCCAGCGACGACAAACAGCGGCCGCGCCGGTTCCCCGTGGTCAGGCTCTACCTCCGCGACGAACTCTTCGGCGACGGTTTGATTTGCTTCACGACAATGTCGTCCCAGTCGACCGTTCCCGCCGGGTGGTAGGCGTAGAGCATGACCCGAGCTCGCCGCGGCGTGAACTTCGAGTGCTTCGGCGTGAAGTCCTCCACGTGCGTGTTCCACTGGCCGGTCGGCCCTTTCAAGTTTTGCTGACTGCGGTAAACCTCGCGCCACTGGTCCGGGAACCGGCGGCTCAACCGCGCCGTGCTGAAGTAGCTGTAGCATTTGATGAACACTTTGACCTGCGAACCGGTCGTGCGGTACCGGCACGAAAACCGGTACGTGGCTCCCGCCTCGATTGGGAAAAACTGGCTGTAGTAAAGTACGCCGGTCGAGTCGGCCACGCTTCGAGGAAAACTCATTCGAATGAACCGGTTGCCGGCTTCTCGTTCCCACGTGACGTACTTGGGCAGCGGGTCCCAGCCTTCCGGGTGGCCGGTGCCTTTTTCAAACGAGCCGTTGACAATCAAGTTCGGACCCTCTCGCCAACGCCGTTCGGCCTCGGGGTCAGGCGGTGGGGGCTCCTCTGGCTTCTTGCCGTGCAGCTTCATGAGCATGCGAGCCACGTACAGGTGCGGAATTTCGCTGACGGTTTTGGTCCGGTGCTTCTCGTCGAAAATGACGACCGGCTTCGGACCGCTGAAGTCGACCACTTTGATGCCCAGGTCGTAGACGTCGCGTGTGTGCGGCGGGACGCGTTCGACCGAGCCCCAAATGCCAATGTGGGCGTCGAACGCCTCGCGCACCACTTTGCCCACCTCGTCAATGGGCGTGTCGTAGCCCGGGTGAAAATCGAGCTGGTCGCACAGGTCGCGGACGTCGAGCATGGTTTCGGGAATGACAAACTTCCCTTCCCGCTCCAACTTCTTCCAAATCATTTCGCCGACCATTCGGCCGTAGCGTCCGTTGTCGAACTTCGACTCGAAGTCGAACGGAATGACCACCTTGGCGTTCGGGTCGGCGCCCAAGGTCAGCGCAGCGAACACAACAAGCGACGCGACGCCGTTCATGTCTGCTCTCCTGGTTGAAGACGAGAGACGGCGGAACCGGGCGCGACACAGGAAGGCGACGGCTGGGAGCCCGGTGTCTGGGACGACGGTGCCCCGTCCGCGCCGTCCCCGGTCTCTCTCACTCGCCGTTGGCAATTCGCTCGAAGTAGCTGCGGTTCAACTCTTCCCAGCCGTCGGGCGACTTTTCGGCCATGTTGCCCAAAATCTTGTCGCGAATTTCCTTCGGCACGCTGCTGGTCGAGTCCTGCTTCACCCGACGCTGTTCCGTCACTTTGGCCCGAAGGTCCGACAGGGATTCGAGCACAATGTCTCGTTGTCGCAGCGCCGAGCGGAAGTGTCCCGACCGAAGGTGCTGCTCCACCTTCTTCATTCGTTCAATCAACTGGTCCAATTCGGCCGTGTTGTAGTTCGCGATTTGAAACTGCAGTTTAATCGTTTCCGCTCGGTTCCGCAGCGTGGCTTGCTGACCGGCCAGCCGGCCCAGCTCTCGTTTCAGCGGCGGCGGAATGGGTCCTTCCAGTCCTTCGCCACCCTGACCGCTTTCTTTTCCGCCGCCGGTGGAGCCACCGACCGGGTCGGTACTGGAGTCCTTAATCTGGCCAGCTTCGAACGGGTCGGGAGTGAGGCGACTGGGGGTCTTCCGTCCTCCCTTACCGACCGCCTCTTCGCCCACAAACTCGCCGCTGGACTTGCCCGTCCGTCCCTCGCCAGACCGACCGCCAATTTCGCTGGTGTTCGGCAGCCGGTTGCCCGTCACGCCCTTCGCACTCATGTTCGAAATTGGCCCGTCCGACGCGTCCCAGCCGGCGCCTTTGTCGAGCGAGTCGGCCCAACTGCTCGAAATGTCTTCCATTTCGTCGAACAGGTCTTCCTCCTCTTCCATGAGCTCGCCAACCAGGTCTTCCAGCTCGCCGGGCAGTTCGGCCATGGGAGCTTCCCTCATGGCGTCCGTCAACGGCTCCTCTTGGCTCCACTGCTCGCGGTCCGGTGTGTCGGGCAGCCACTTTTCGAGGTTCGTCGTAATTTCCTCGGCCATTTCCGCCCCGAGCTGCTCCAACGGCACGGCAATTTCGGCCGACTTTTTCAGCAGCGCGTCTTCGGCCATTTTGATTTCCGTTTCGATTTCAATCAGCTCTTGCAGCAACGTCGGGTTTGAAAAGTCCTGTTCCGGCAGCCGGCTCAAGTCGCTGAAGGCTTCGTTCATGAACTTGGACCAGTCGTCTTCAATTTCGGCCAGTTCTTTGAACTTCTGCTCCTCTTCTTCCGTGTAGTCCTCGACCGGCTTTTTCGCCAAGTCTTCGGTCGCCTCAATGACCTTACGCTGCTCCTTGACGAACTCCTTCAGTTTCTCGCTCAAGTCTTGAAGCTGGCCGACGACGTCATTGGGCAAGTCGCCTCCGGGACGCTTCTCCATTTGTGACAGCGTTCGGGTCGTCTCCATTCGGGCCAAGTCGAGCAGCTTGCGCAGAATGTCGAGAATGTCGTCTTGAATGTTGACCAGCTCCGACGACGTTTGCCGCAACTGCTCCACCGAGCCGCTCGACTGAACCGACTCCGCGCTGCGGACCGCGTCCGTCATTCGCCCCTGAGCGAGGTTCGAGAGGGTGGTCTTGAAAGGCGCCAGCGCTGTCTGTTCGGTGTTAATGCTGTCCGCCAACTTCTGCGTGCGGCTTTGAATTTCCTGTTGCTGCTGGCGGACGCCGCTAGCCGTCTTGCGTTCCGCGGCGGCGAGCCGCTGGGCGGTGGTCAGCGGTGTGGTCGCAACGCGCGCTTCGGTTTGAAGCTTCAAAATTCTCCACAGCTCCTGCCGTAACTGCTCCAGCGTTTTCAGTTTGTTCGCGAAGTAGGCGTCGCGGTCGACAATTCGAATGCGCCGCAGCGCGGTTGCCGCCTGTTGCGGCTCGACCGACTTGCCGTTCAAGGTGAGTTTTCGGTTGTCGAACACGACCGCCCGGTAAAAGACCACGGTGCCGCCGGGCAGCGACTCGGGAAGTCTCCAGTGAAAACGAATCCGAGGCTGCCGGGGGTCGTCAAACGTGTCCCAGACCCGCAGCGTCTGCTCCGTCTTTTCCTCTTGCGTGTCCACGCGGTTTCGCAACTCGATTCGCGACAGCCCGTAGTCGTCGCGGGCCCGGATTTCCACGGTCACCGTTTCGCCCGCCGCGGCCGTGATTTCTGGAGCCGGAGCCGTAATTTCGACCTGGGGCGGTTGGTCCGGTGTGACCCGCAGCGGGAAGCGAATGGAGTCGTCGTTGGTGTTTCCGCGGCTGTCCTCCAAGTGAATCGTGTAAAACCCGCTCTCCGTCGCCGGGAAGGAAACTACGGCCACCGGTTCGGTTTGTCGAGCCATTCCCTCGTACTGCTGGCTTCCCAGTCGCACCGCGGCCGTCTGGACCGGTGCCAACGTGGTAATGGTCAGGTCGACTCGGGTGAACTGCGGGACTTCGATTGCTCCCCCTTTCAGCTCCACCTCTTCCTCCGGTCGTTCCATGTACGACGGGTACCGGTAGACCGCCTTCAGACCAGTAATGGTGGGGCGGTCGAACACGTCGACGCGGTAGAAGGGTGTCTGAGTCCCGCCGATTTCCAGTCGGTACTGGAACGCGTCGCCGACTTTGGGGAAGACAAACGAGAACTCGTCGAATCGTTCGGACGGCAGCAAGGCGTACTGGTGGCGAGAGCCGTCGGTCGAAACCGCCACCAGGACCCCCTCGTACTCTTTGCCCTCCGGGTTGGCGACCTTGGCTCGGACCGTCAAGCTGCTGCCCCGAAGAACGGCCGTGTCGCCGGGCGTGACCTCCAGAATCTGCGCGTCACCGATTGCCGGAACGAAGCGAAGCGGGTGGAACAGACGGTAGACCGAATTCGACCACGCCGGCATGGTAGCGTGGCAGAGCAAGGCCAGTCCCGCAATAACCGCTCCGACCAACAACGCCACGCCCAAGTCGCGTGGCGTTTGCATGCCCAGTTCCAATCGTCGTCGCCAGTCCAGCCGGTACGGCGCGGTGTGCAGAGGCACGGATTCGGCCTGTCGTGTCGCCTGGTTAATGGCCGCTTTGTGAAGCAGCTTCGAGGGACAAGTGGTCTCGCGACTGAGTTGCACCAGGTTAATCAGATGGCTGCCGAGTTCGGGGAAAATCTCTTCCAGCCGTCGTGCCACGCCCTCCAGCGTCCGTTTCCTGAGGACCGGCCGGACCATGAGGTACAGGGCGGCCGCTAGCGAGACGGTGACCCAAAGCCCCAGCAAGACCGAGCGGCCAAGCGACTCGAACCGGAGCCACACGTCCAGCAAGGCGAAAGCCATTAGCGTCCCGACGCTGATCCAGCCAGCAACGACGACTCCGGTCAGAATGCTGAACAGCGACCAGCTTTCCGAAAGCTGGACTAGCCGTTCGACCACCCGGTTCCCTTTCGAAGCAACACGTGTGCTCATGACTTGCCGGTTCCGAAGTGCGGGTTCCTGTGCGTCTTTCTGCGGTGTGAGCCGTCGGGTCGGCTTCAGCGCTGCGGACGCCCTGTCCCTCTTGACGGTTTGCCAGTCCGCGTCGGCCCGACGGCCCGGCTGCGTCGCTCCGTTCGTCCACTCCTGTCGCTCGAACGGACTTCCGGCTCAAGCGGTCGGTCGAAAAACAGCAACCGGCCAGCAGCCCTGGACGCCCCCGCTGGCCGGTCAGTCGGCTCGTCAATCAGTGCGTCAGCGCGTAGGCCAGTGCGTTGACGCCAATCTTGATTGCGTCTTCCGACGAGTAGCCTCGCGTGTACGGGTGCGGGAACATTTCCCAGCCGTCGCCCAGGTCGAAGCGACTGTAGACGACGGCCAGTTTGCCGTCGATTGTGATTCCTTCCAGGGTCGGCGTGTTCATCGGTCCGTAGTCTCGCTCGACCAGCGGCGTGTACCGGACCGTGCTGATGTCGAACACGGTGTGGTAGATTGGGTGGTCGGCCGGGAGCGGCTCCAGGCGGTGGTCCGGCAACACGCGCCGCATTTCGCGTCGGAACGCGGCGTCGAACGACAGCCGGCCGCAGCAAGCGTCGGCCAGCAGCATGCCACCCGCAGCCAAGTAGCCACGCAGACGCTCGACCTCCACGTCCTTGAACCGGAAGTCGTGGTGACCGGTCATGTAGAGCAGCGGGTGAGCGAGCGCCTCAACATCGGCCAGTTGCACGTCCGCTCGTTTGAACTTTACGTCGATGGTGCTATTTTCGCGAGCCGCCTTCAGCAGGTTGTGAATGGCCGACGGGTCCGGGTCCCAGTCACCGTTGTGGACAATCTGCCCCAGGACGAATGCGTCGCGGCTGGGAGCTTTCTGCTCGTGGTAAACTTTGGTGGTGCTGAGGAACCGTCCGAGCTGGAACGACCCGAGCAGGTACGTAATGTAGTTCGCACCGATTTGCCGCGCCTGGTCAATGACGACTCGCAAACCACGCGGGTGGTCGTGTCCGTCCCACCCGCACGTCAGGTCGACTGGCGAGTGAATGACGGCCAGACGGCAACCCACGTAAATCCCTTCCAAGCAGGGTCGGTCCACGTAGCGAGACCCGTCGGCGCGTTGGTAGGTGAAGTCGTTCAGTTGGTAGTAGGCGCCGAAGAGTGGGTCGTCCGGCTCGAGCGGCTGCAGCGTCTTGCCCGGAAGCAGCCGGTTGATTTCCTCGTGGAAGGCGTCGTTGAAGTCCTTCCAGCCGCAGCAGGCGTCGCCGATGATTGTGCCGCCGTCCAGAACGTAGCGAGCCAGTCGCGGCAAGACCGACGAGGGCAGGCTGAAGCTCTGGTGCCCCGTCAGCAGAATGGCCGGCACCTCGCGCGGGTCGAACGAGAAGTGAGCGAAGTTGGCTTCAATGGGCCGGTAGTTGATGCCCAGCTTTTGGTTGAGCCATCGGAGCAGCGTGTCGATGTCGGCGGGGTCGGTCATCCAGTCTCGGTAGGCGACCCGCTTGCCATTGACGGTTTGAAAGCGGGTCTTGCCCAGAGCCATTTTTGCGACGAGAGCGGGAGGAGCGGGAGGGCGTTTCCGCTCGGTGCGTCGAAGCGGCGTCACGGGCAGCGGCAGTGGAGGGAACGACTCACCCGCCTTTCGTCGGTGCGGCTGAGCTTTTTTCGGAGGTCCGCAGCTGACCGGCCCGCTGTTCTCCTCGGCCCAAAGCACCTCGTACGGCGTCAACCCGACCCCCGTCAGGACCGCTCCGTCGCGAGCAATCTTGCGGACGAATTCCCGACGGCTCAGCTCACCCCCACCTGCAGAATCGCGCTTCGACATGGCTTCGACCTCCCGAAACAAGTTGCTCGCGCCCGGGCGCCGCCAATCAGCCTGCTCACCGCGCAGCACGCAACCACACAACGCTCACCATTCGGAAGCCGAGCTGGCAGCCGCTGACGGGCTCGCTGCCCCACGCCCCAAGAGGGCGACCCTTTAGACGGTCACCAAAGACAGGACCGAAGCCGCCACGCCAAAGAATCGACACCCACTAGCGGGCCGGACCGTCCTTCTGAACCACTTCTCGGTCGCCCATTCTTTCCAGCTGGCCCGCACACCTCTATTCTTCCACGCCCTCGGACCGCTGTCCAGACCAGCCCGCGAACGCCGAAGGCCTGTTCGTGCCCAACTGTTCCGGCCTGAAGCCCCTCTTTCCCGCAAAACCCGTCCAGCCGCTCAAACCGCTTTCTTCGACTCGCCCGACGGCCCGGAGGCCCTTCGCTGCAACGGAATCGGCCCGCCGCTCAACGCCTCGGCCGAAATCAACTGCACCACGTTCTGTGCCAACAGGTCCATTTCGGAAACCAGTGAGTCGACCCGTCCGGCCAGGTACAGGTACATGATTAGCGAAGGAATGGCAATGGCCAGCCCAAAGGCCGTCGTCAGTAGAGCAATGGCAATGCCCACCGCCAGTTGTTCCGGCCGTCCCATTGCCCCCACCGTCGCAATGTCGTTGAACGCCTTAATCATTCCGACGACGGTGCCCAGCAGCCCAAGCAAAGGCGTGACGGTGGCCACTCCGTTCAAAACCCGCAAGTGCTTGCGCAGCTGGCTGACCTGACGTTCGCCCCCGTCAATGATGGCCTGCTCGATCTCGACACTTGGCTTTCCCCACTTGCGGACCCCGTGAGCGAACACCTCAGCAACCGGACTGCCATTCTCCTCACACAGGCTCAAAGCCGACTCCGGGTCGAGCAAGCCCTCTTCCAAGTGCTTCAGAAACCGCTCGACGAACGGCCGCGGAATGACCCGGCTGCGACGCAGCACAACCAGCCGTTCAATCGAAAACCACACGGCGACAATCGACGCCACGACAAACGGCACAATCCACCAACGCAGCTGAGCAATGACCTCGATTGGCGTGGTCGGAATGCCGCCGCGGCCGGCCGGCTCAGACCGGCCAGACGCCCCAACGTCCTGAGCCGCCTGCGAGCCGCCCTCTCCTCGGACGTCTGCCGCGAGTTGCGGCGTCGAGGCGTTCGGCGTCGACCCGTTCCGCTGACGGCCGCCTTGAGCTTGCACGGCAGACGCGGCCCCAAGCACGGCCGCGAGTAAAACCACAGCCCAAGTCACAAACGGCTGCGCTCGGTTTCTCGCTCGGCCACGACAAGACGGCGTGTCGCAAACGGCCGAACGAGTCGGCCGAGCCGCGAACCGCTTTCGCAGCCCGTCCCGTGCCCAAGCGACTCGTTTTTCGCCACGACCCCGCTTCAAAGTTCCGCCTCCTTGACTGGTTCGACCGGCCGACTTCCTTCGTCTTGCCGTCTCACCCCGCGTCGCACCGGGCCGACGGACCAACGGCCGGGCGTCCCGTCCGCCCACGGCGTCCGACTTTTTCCGACTCCCGGTCCGGAACGTCCCGCGCAAAGCCAAAGTGCGCGCCAAACCAGACGTGCCGCTCAGACCGACGTCGGCCGAAGACCGGCTTGGCCGAAGACCGGTGCGTGCGCAAAAGGTTCCGGCCGAGAAGTTTACACGGCTGAGCCGGCAGCTGACCAGAGCAGCCTGACGCGTCCGTCCGGCTCCAGCGCCCCCCGACTGCAGCAGCTGCTCCTTCAACGAGAACCGGTGCTGGTCGGTTCGACCCCCGCGGCCTTGGCCTTCTTGCGAGCTCGTCGGAGCCGCTCCCGAGCCTGTTCGGCCACCGAGCTGTCCGGAAACCGGTTCAGCAGCAGTTCGAACGTCCGAGCGGCGTCGGCCCAGTTGCCCAGCAGCTCGTCGCAAACCCCGGCCTGTAGCAGGCCCGCGGCCTGCCACTCCGGAAAAGAGTAAAGGTGGTAGACCTTCAGGTACTCCAGTTGAGCCGTCCGGTAGTCCTTCTGCAGAAAGTAGGTTTCGGCAATCAGGAGCTGAGCCTGAGCGGCGGTTTCCGTACGGCGGCCGTGGACCGACTGGACGACCCGCGTGAACGCTTCCCTCGCCTCGTCGAACCGAGCCTGCCGCTTGTAAGCTCGACCCAGAACGTCGTCCATTCGGTAGGCGAACCGAGAGTTGGAGAAGCGTTCGGCGAACTGGCGAGCCAACTCCTCGACCTGCTTGTACTTTTTCAGTTGGAACCACGCCTCGGCCAGCAAGACCCACGCGTGCGGCCACCACTCCGCCTGTTCTCCCTTTTCCGTCTTCAGTCGCTCGACCAGCGGCTGCAACTTTTTCGCCGCTTCGTCGGCTCGGCCGGAGCGTAGCAAAGCCTGAGCGACCTGGAACTGCAATTCGTTGCGGTAGGGGTTTTCGGGGAAAAGGCGTTCCAGTTCGGCCGCCCGCTGCTCCACTTGCTCCCACTGCTGTCGCGTGGCTGCAATTTGGACCAGGCGAAACAGCGCGTCGCGTCGGACGTCGGGAGCCGCGTCGCTCTTGGCTGCCAGCTGGGCGAACTGACCGGCGGCCTCGTCCAACCGCCCGGCCAGCAAGTCGTTTTCGGCCAGGGCGTAGCGAGCCTCGTCTGCCCAACGGCTGTCGGGAGCCTCCTGCACCAACAGCCGAAAGACCTGCCCGGCCCGCGCGTACCGCTCGGCCGACACGTTCAACGCCGCCCACTCACGAAGCAAGTCGTCCAGCCCGTTCCGTTGGTCCGGCGGCAGCTTCAGCAGTTGGGCGTGAGCCAGCTCGTAAGCCGAGTCGGCTTGGTCGGTTTGCCCGAGCCGGGCGAGAATGCGGCCGGCCGCTTGCGCGGCCTCCACCGCGCGGTGCGTGCCCGCGTACTGGTGGGCAACTCGCAACAACGCCTTGGCCGCCGCCTCCGAACTGCCCGACTCGTGCAAAGCCATGGCCCGGGCAAAAGCCGCCTCGGCTGCCAACGCCTTCGGCGGGTGACCGGCCAGCAATTCGTCGAACCGCTGAATGGCCTCGTCGTACTCTTGTTGTTTGTAAAGACTCCACGCCAGCCCCGACAGCGCCGCCGCTTCGTTTTCGGACGACAGCGACGGCGACTTCTGCACCGCCTCGACCACGTGCCGGTAGAGCCGCTCGGCCCACTTCCACTGCTGCCGCTGGTAAGCCAGCTCGGCCAGCACGAACAGGCAGTCCAGCGCTTCGCGCGACCGGCCGAAGCGACTCATGAGCCGCTCCGCGTCCTCCCGCGCCGGCGCGTCCTGGCCCGAGCGTGCCCGAGCCTGTGCGCGAACGACCAAGGCCTGCAGCGCGTTCGCTCCGTTCGGCTCCAGGTCCAAGTACACCGACGCCGCGGCCGCCGCTTCCTCGAACCGGTCGTTGTGCAACAACACGTTCGCCAGTACGACCCACGCCTCGTTGTAGTTTTCCAGCTCGGCCAGCTCGGCCGCCTGGGCGGAGTCGCGTTGCTGTTCCCGCAAGCCGCTGGTTCCGGAAGCAGCCGCCGAGCCGCTCGCTTCCTTGCGCAGCTCCGACTGCCGTCGAAGTAGCTCGTCCACCAACGGCTGCAACACCTCCAGCGCGTCGGCCGGACGGTTCAGCTTCAACCACGCTCGAGCCAGTTGCACTCGGGCCATGAGCCGAGTGCGAGGCACGCGGCTGGAGTGCAGAATTTGTTCGAAAGTGCGAGCGGCCTGCTCCAGGTCTTTCTTCTTGCCGCTGCTCGTGAGCAGACGGGCGCGGAGCAGCCGAGCGTAGAGTTGCAGCGGGCTGTCCGGGAAACGCTGCTCGAACTGCTTCAACAGACGGTCCGCCTGGGTCGGGTCGTCGGTGACCAGCCGACACTCGGCCGCCAGCAACAGAGCGTCGTCGGCAAACTCACCGTTCGGCCACTGCTCGGCCACCGTTTCGAACAGAGGAGCGGCCTTGGCGAACCGCCCCAGACGCATGAGACAGTCGGCCTGCTGGAACGTGGCTCCTTCGGCCACGTCCGGAGTGGCTCGCGTCCGGTCCAGCTTCGACAGCAGCTCGGCCGCCGCCTCCAGCCGTCCTTCGGCCTTCCAACACAAGGCCAGCCAGTAGCCGGCTGTCACCGACTGGTCGGGAAAGTCGCGGGCCTTCTGGAACCGCTGAGCGGCTCGTTCGTACTGACCGAGCTGGTAGTAAGCCAGTCCGGCGTTGACCAAAGCCGCACCGACCAGCGGCGAGGACGGGTGAGTTTGCTCCAATCGGTCAAACCGCTCCGCCGCCTGAGCGTACTGGCCAGCGTCGAAAAGAATGGCGGCCAAACGGAACGCGGCCTCCGCCGCAACGGCACTCTTGACGTCGGAGGCCAACTGGCGGTAGAGCGAGACGGCCTGGTCGGTCTGGCCGAGCTTCTCCAGTGCGCGAGCCAGTCCGAAGCGGGCGGTCTGGGCCAGTTTGCCTTTCGGAGCGACTTTCAGAGCTTGCCGAAAACTGTCGGCCGCTTCGCGGAACTTGCCCAGGCGAAGCTGAGCGTCGCCCAAGTACGGGTAGGCGTACTCGGCCAACGGGTCGTTCGGGCTTCGACGCAGAAAGGCCTTCAGCTCCCGCTCGGCCGCCGGCAAGTCGTCCAAGAAGTAACTGCACTCGCCAATTCGGTACAGAGCTCGAACCGCCAGCGGGTCGCGAGGCTGTTCGGCGACCACCTGACGCAACAGGTCGCGGGCCTGACGGAAGTCGCCGACGTTTTCCAAACACAGAGCCAGGTAGAACCGAGCCGACACGGCTTTGGGGTGCCGCGGCTCGAGTTTCAAGAACCGCTGAAAGGCCTCCGCCGCCAGTTGCCAGCGACCGTCCTGGTAAAGACCAATGGCCAGCTTGTAGTCGTCCAGAGCGGCCGCGGCCTGTCCGGCGCCGGGTTTTCCGGACGCGGACGGCGAGGTCGGAGCCTGGGCAAGGGCCAGAGCTGGCAAGAGGCTAAGCCAGACCAGCCAGCACGTCAGCACGTGGAGCAGTGGAAACGTCGCGCAGTTTGAGCGAGCTGACGGCGTTGGCCGCTCGTTTCGTCGGTGGTGCCGCGTTGAGCCGTTCATGGAACGCCCGACCCGTAAGCGGAGTCGGTTTGTGACGCGAAAGGTTCGGAAAGAACCGCTGCCAAGGCGGCCTTGCCGTAGGGCCTTCGGGCTCGGACTGCGGTTCACGTCGTGAAGGCGTCCCGCCACTGACTGCCGTTCCGTCCAACGACATGTTAGCGGTCGACAATCCAAAGCGGCAAGCAGAAGCGACCGGCGTCGGCGTGAGCGGCCGGGCAGCGTGTCGGTTGTCGAAGACGCGCACCGAAGGCAAAGTGGGACGACTGGGCGGAAAGGGCGTTGCCGAAGGCGACCCGCCCTTTCCGTCCGGTCGCTCCGCCGGGACGGCTTTAGCGCGGTCGGCCGCAGCCGAAAACGTTGAGTTTCTCGCCGAGACGACGGTCAGCGTGGAAGTGCCGACTCAGCCCAGTGCCCCGTCGTTGCGCGGACCTGGGCCCCCGAGACACTAGCCAAGGGCTCCGCCCTTGTTGTCCCTACGAGGACGCGCTTTGGAGTGCGGT
>CAYSAG010000145.1:0-12472 GCA_964428935.1 uncultured Planctomycetaceae bacterium
CGAACGCCCGTCCGCCCAAAAAGAAAAAAGCCCTTGCCGTGCAAGGGCTTGCGAAATCATGCCAGTTGTTGCCACACAACAAGTTGGAGGGTACGGGACTCGAACCCGTGACCTCGTGAATGCCATTCACGCGCTCTCCCAGCTGAGCTAACCCCCCGAAAGGTGAATCGTCAGACGACCGCACGGCCGTCTGACGCCGCCTAAAACACTACCAACGGCCGTGAACAAAGTCAAGCCGCGGGGAGGGCGGTTGCTGAGCGAAACTGCGGTTCCCGTCCGACCGTGCCGCTTCGACGTGCAAGCCCGCGCCGGGGCACACCAGCAAGGCTCCCGGGCAGCCACGCAAAGCGGCGGCCGTGTGGTCGCATGGAGCTGGAGGTTGTCCGGGCTACTGTTCCGACACCCGTCGGTCGGCCTCGCAAATCACCTCGTAGGCCGTCCTGCTGTCTTCCGCCTGCCGGAGGGACTCGACGAAGTCAGGCAGCTGCATCATTCGGCCCAGACGCGCGAGCACTTGCAGGTGGGTCCGGGTGTCCTTGCAGAGTACCAGGAAAAACAGGTCGGACAGCACCCGCTTCGGAGCCCCGAAGGGAATGCCTGACAGCGTTCGCCCGAACGCAATGACCGACTCGCCCAACGCGTGTGGGACGGGGTTCCTGGGGTGAGGAATGGCCACGCCGTTTTCGAAGCCGGTGGACATGACTGCCTCACGTTCCAGCACGGCCTTCAGCAGCTCGGCCGGCTTCCAGACGTGCCAGCTTCGCGACGCCACTTCAATCAGGCTTTCCAGGACCGAGCGTTTGGTCCGTGCCTCCAGCGGCACCTGCACGGTTTCGGGCAGAAGGAGACTGGACACGGGCCGTTCCGAGTCGACCTCGCCCGACTGCTGCGACCGCTCCAGTTCTTCCAGTTGCCGTTCGTCGAAGTCCCGCAGTTCCTGCTCCAGCCAGTGCCGAATCTCGGTTGCGTGGAACTGCCACACTCCGCCGACCTTTCGACCGGGAATGCGGCCGCGGTTGGCCAGCCGCTCCAGCTCCCGGCGGTCTCGGCCCAATTCTCTGGCCAGTTCGTCCAGCGTCAGCACTCGGTGTGGCATGGTGCCAGCCCTGTTGTCAGGTCAAGCGGTTTGGGACGAGGTTTGCGTTCCGTGCGGCGTCCGCTCGAACCGTTCGTCGTTCGCTTTCGGCCCGGGCGAGCGTGCAAGGCGACGAGGTCCAGTCCTTCAGGCCGGGTTCGGCTCAGGCGCGGCATTGGAGCGCGGCGACTGGTTCGGTGTGTACTCGGCACGGCGTCTCTGCGGCCGTGAGTCAACTCGTTGGGTCGGTCCGTGTCGGCGTGGCCTTGCCAGACGGCCAGTCACAACGTCTTTCTTTGGAGCGACAACTCCTGCGCGCAGAGCAACAGCTTACCGCCCGGCCGCCGCCCAGCCAAGCGATTCCGAGCGGACGCGTGAGTGACAGCCAGTGCGGGCGGCTCACTGAGCCGCTGGCGGACAAGGGTCTGAGAGCAGCAGCTCGGGGGACGGCCCGCAAGGCTCTTCGGCGCCGAGTGCGTTGAACGGCTCGCGGGCCGCCGCGCGACGCCGGTCTGCTCACACCGTCGCGTGTCGGCTAGGCAGGGGCAACGCTCGCAAGTGTTGCAGGCAACGTCGCACTTGCTCGAAGCAGTCCCCTTGCCAGAGCCGCCTGGACCAGACTTCCAGCTCGAAATAGCCGTCGTAGCCGCCGCTGAGCAAGGCGTCAATGATTTCGGCCGTGGGCACGCGTCCCTGGCCGACGAGGCACTGGTCGGCGTCGTTCCGGGGCGGGTGCGGCCAGTCGCTCAACTGGGCCACGGCGACCAACGGAGCCAGCTCGCGCAGCCGCTCGACCAGTTTCGGCTCGGTCCAAAGGTGGTAGGAGCTGAAAGCAATTTTCAGGGCTGGGTGAGCGACTCGGGCTAGTACTTCCAGAGTCTGGTCGAGCGTGTGGAGAAAGGTCCAACGGGGAGCGTAGAACGGCTGCATGGGTTTCAGCGCCAGCGTGACGCCGTGTTCGTCGGCCACTCCGACCAGCTCCTGCAGTGACTCCACCACCAAGTCCATGGCGTGCTTTCGGGTGTGCAGGTTGCGAGGACCGGTGACAATGACCAGACAGCCGGCTCGCAGACGCTGCGCCTGAGCAATGGCCTCTTTGGCGTCTTCAATGGCCTCTCGCTGTCCGTAGCCGTTCGCGCCGGTGAACCCACCGGCCCAAGACAGGCTACTGACTTTCAAGCCCACCTGTTCCAACACCCGGACCGCTTCGCCGTCGCCGGAATCCGGCAGCTTGGGTCGCCAAAGACCAATGGCTTCGACTCCCAGCAGCGGCAGGTTGACGGCGTCTTCGTACAGGGTCCAGCGACGTGTCGTGGTTTGGTTGATGGACAAGGGCAGTCGAGCGTGCGTCCACACGGGAGGGGCTTCGGTCGTGTGAGCCCGCTGGTCGGCTGGCCGCTGCGTTTCGCGCAACCCCCGCTCCTGTCCGTTTTGTCGAGACTCTCCCTGGCTCATGATCAGCCCGCTTTGGTTTGTGGCTAGTGGTGATCGGTGACTTCCCGACAACTAGCACCCCGGTGCAAGCGCGGCCCGCATGTCCGAAATCGCCCTGTTTGTTAGCCGCCGGGGACGTCAGGATGAGCCAGGAGCACGCAACGGCGCAGACGTCGGTGTTCCCAAAAAAGAAAATCCGCGTGGAGCCACACGACGACCTGACCCACCGCGGATCGAAGACAAAACCAGCGCAAGCAGCGAGAATCCTTTGCCCCGGCCCGGTTGCAGAGCGAACCGTAGCCGCTTTCGCTCGCCTCCATGACCACTCTCCCTTTTTCCTTTTTTCCTCCCTGCGGCTCGCGACGAGCCGCCTAGACTTTACCACGAAACGGGAAAAACGCAATCGTTTTTTCACCGCGAAACCGAAGAGCTTTCCGACGCCTGTTTCTCTGGCTCGTTGCAGGCAGTGCCGGCGTGGCCAACCGCTGACGCAAAGGCCGAGCGCGAAGGGTCGTCGCAGTCGGTTCTCGCGCCGTCGGCCGCTTTCGCCGCCCCGACCACACATCGACAGGTCGACGTCGGGTGCTGCGCCGCAACAGGTTCGTCACCAACCGGTCGCGCAGAAAGGTCGGTCTGTCCTGGCGCCATGCCGCTTGAAAAGAAGCGGAAAAACTGGCTCGAGCACATCGAACTGCTCACGCAGTCGAACACCCGAGAGCACTCAAGAGCTGGCGCCGAGGGACGTTCCGACAGCGGCGAGGTGCAGAGCGGCGCGGTCGGTGAGTGGCAACGTGAGGCGGCGTCGGCAAGCGTCGTCGTTTGCTTCGAACGCGTCGACGCTGCCGTTTGCCCAGACGTGTCGGCCGACGGCTCCTGCGTCGCCGATTGGCTTTGCTTCGCCGGTCGGTTTCTGACGCCAGCCGCGCAAGCGGTTGTCGTTTCCACCATGGCCGGAGTCCCCACCGCGCGTCCGTGAGAAACTCGTTCCGACGTCCAACTCGGGGCGGCTCAGCCGCCAGGTTTCCGGCCGATTCGCTCGCGTCCTCGGTCTTGTCCGCAGAGAAAAAAACGGCGGCGACAGTCGTTGGCTGCGTCGGCAAGAGAGCCCGTCGCTGGCAGCTGGGCACGCCCTGCCGACCGAGCTTGAGTATAATCAAGCTCTTCGTGGCGTAGCGGGAAATTTGTTCGGACGTGGTCGACTTGACGGAATTCCGCCACGTCGACTTGGCTGGTGCTGGTAGGGAGGCGGAATCATGGCTGGCGCGTTGGGTCTTGTTGCTCGTCGTAACGGCTTGGGAAGGGTCGTTCCGTTCTTGTTCCTCGGCGCTTGCCTCGGCTGGCGTTTGTGCGTCCGGCACGGGAGCGGGGCGGCGGAGCGGCCCGCGAGCGACTCGACGCCGTACTTCGCCATTCGAGTGGTCGACGACCAAACCGGCCGCGGGGTTCCGCTGGTCGAGCTGCGCACGGTCAACGGCATTCGGCTCTACACGGACAGCAACGGAGTGGCCGCGTTCTACGAACCGGGCTTGATGAACCAGGACGTCTTCTTTTTCGTCCGCAGCCACGGGTACGAGTTCCGCAAGGACGGTTTCGGTTACCGCGGCCGGCGCGTGCGGGTCGTCCCCGGTGGGTCGGTGACGCTCGAGATTCACCGCGTCAACATTGCCGAGCGGTTGTACCGAGTGACGGGAGCGGGAATCTACCGAGACAGCGTGCTGGTCGGTTTGCCGGTGCCTTTGCGTCGGCCGGTTCTGAACGCCAAAGTCTTCGGCTCCGACAGCGTCGTCAGCGCCGTCTACCGAGGCCGCTTGTACTGGTTCTGGGGCGACACGAACCGCCCGTCGTACCCGCTGGGAAACTTTCACGTGCCGGGGGCGACGTCTCGTCTGCCCGGCGACGGCGGACTTCAGCCCGACGTTGGCGTCGACTTGGAGTACTTCGTCGGACCCGACGGGTTCGCCAAGCCGACTGCCCAAATGCCCGGCGACGGTCCCACGTGGATCAACGGACTGGTCGTCGTGCCGGATTCGGGCGGTCGGCCGCGGCTGGTCGCTCACTACGTCAAAGTCCGGCCGCCGCTCAAAATTTACCGGCACGGTCTGTGCGTGTTTGACGACGAGCGGCAGCAGTTCGAACATTTAGTTACGTTCCCGCCAGACGCCCCCTTCTACCCCTTCGGACACCCGTTTCGGCTGAAGGACGGGGACACCGAGTACGTTTACTTCGCCGACCCGTTTCCGCTGCTGCGAGCACCGGCCGACCTGCAGTCCCTGTGCGACTTGTCTCGCTACGAAGCCTTCACTTGCCTGAAGCGTGGCTCACGGCTGAAAAAGCCCGTCGTGGAACGCGACACGCGCGGCCGGCCGGTCTACGCGTGGAAGAAAGACACCCCGCCGGTGGGCGTCGAGCAACAGGCGAAGCTGGTTCAATCCGGGCGGTTGGCCGCTCACGAAGGGCTACTCCAGGTACGCGACGTCAACTCCGGTAAAGCCGTTGCCCTTCACCGCGGCTCCGTCTACTACAACCAGTACCGTCGACGGTGGGTTCTGATTGCTGTGCAAGCGTTCGGAGAGAGTTCGTTTCTGGGCGAGGTCTGGTACGCGGAGGGCGACACGCCGCTGGGGCCGTGGGTGTACGCGGTCAAGGTGGTCACGCACGAGCAGTACAGCTTTTACAACCCCAAACAACACCCTTACTTCGACCAGGACGGAGGTCGGCTGATTTACTTCGAGGGGACCTACACCAACACGTTTTCGGGTAACCCCGACGCGACGCCCCGCTACAACTACAACCAAGTCATGTACCGGCTGGACTTGTCGGACCGGCGTGTTTTCTTACCGGTGCCGGTCTACGTGACGTCGAATGATGGCGTGCCCGACCGGTTCCAAACCGGCTGGCCCGAGGCCACCGCCTCGCCGCTCGACCTGCCCATTGCCTTCTTCGCCCCGGACCGACCACGGGAAGGGACGGTGCCGGTGTGGAGCGTTGGTAGCGGTCCGCACCGACGACTACGGTTGTCGCGGCCAGACGAGCGGGCGGCGTCGCCGGTCTTTTACGCCGTTCCGCCGGACGTCGATTCGCCTCCGCCGGGTACCGTGCCGCTGTTCGAATTCCACAACGCGGAAACCGGACGCTACGCGTACTCGACCCGCTCGGACTGGTCCGCGCCGGGTTTCGCCCGTGGAGCGGTGGTTTGCCAAGTGTGGGTGAACCCGTGGAAACAAACACCGCGCGGCCAGGCGGCTGCGGACGAGACGAACACTCGGTTCAAGAAAAAGCCGGCGCGTGCCCGTTGACACGTCTGGCAAAGCGTCACGATCGGTCGAAGAGACACGCGACGGCCCGTGCGAGCTACTGGCGGCGGTCGGTGCGTCGAGCCGACTGCTGCAGAATTGGCCCCAGTTCGTTCACGAAATCGGCCGCGTCTTTGAACTCGCGGTAAACCGAGGCGAACCGCACGTACGCGACCTGGTCCAGCTCTTTCAGCGCCTCGCACACCTTCTCACCAATGTACTGCGACGGCACCTCCCGTTCGAAATTGTCGTAAATGTCCATTTCGATTTTGCTGACAATTGCTTCGATTTGGTCGGCGCTGATGGGTCGCTTGTAGCAGGCTTTCTCCAGGCCGACGCGAATTTTTTCGCGGTCGAACGGAACTCGCGAGCCGTCCTTCTTAATGACCCGAACAGGAGACTCCTCGGCCTTCTCGTACGTGGTGAACCGACGGCCGCACTTCAAACACTGGCGTCGGCGGCGCACCACGAACGGGTCGGTTTCGCGCGAGTCAATGACTTTCGTTTCGCCCTGACGGCAGTAATGACACATCATTGTTCCCGTCCTCCCGCCGCCTTCGTTCCCGCAACGGCGCGCCGCGAGCGGCCGTTCAGGCCAGACCGCCCGGACACCAAGCACGGTTCCGTTCGCGCCCGATCGGCAGTCTGCGTCGCGCCGTCATGGCCGTCGAGCCGCAACCGGCTCGCCCGTGGCTTTACGCTTCGGACCCGCCCGGCTCTCCGTCGAGAAAAAGCCGAGCCTTGTCGGAAATGTCTTTGCGGCACCACGCTCCGTCCCAGCGAATGCACTTTACGGCTTGGTAGGCCCGGAGCTTCGCCTCGGGAATGTTCTTGCCCAGCGCCGTCACGCCGAGCACTCGACCGCCGTTGGTCAACACCTGGTCGCCTTGGCGGACGGTTCCCGCGTGGAAGACCTTCACGTCCGGCAGCTTGGCCGCTTCGTCCAGCCCTCGAATGACGTCGCCCTTACGGTACGAACCCGGGTACCCTTCCGCAGCCATGACCACGCACACCGCAGCGCGCGGGTCCCACTCCAGACGACGAATTTCGTTCAGCCGTCCCTCGCTGGCCGCGTACAGAATCTCGAACAGGTCCGACTTCAACCGCATGAGGACCGGTTGAGCCTCCGGGTCGCCGAAACGAACGTTGAACTCCAACACCTTCGGCCCCTGATTGGTAATCATCAACCCGGCGTACAGCACTCCCCGGAACGGCCGCCCTTCGACTCGCATTGTGTGAACCGTCGGAACCAGAATCTTGCGAATGATTTCTTCCATTAGGTCTGAGGTAATGAGGGGTGTGGGGCTGTAGGCTCCCATGCCGCCCGTGTTCGGTCCTTCGTCGTTGTCGTAGGCTCGCTTGTGGTCCTGAGACGGTTCCAACGTCACGATGGTGTTGCCGTCGACAATGGCCAGAATGCTGGCTTCTTGGCCGACCAACCGCTCCTCAATGACAATTCGGTTGCCCGAGTCACCGAACTTCTTTTCCACCATGGCTGCGCGGATGGCCGCCTTCGCTTGGTCTTTGGTGGAGCAAACCGTCACGCCTTTGCCGGCCGCCAGACCGTCGACCTTCACGACCAGGTTGTCGTCTTCGCGCGTCTCGACGTAGCGAATGGCTGCGTCGACGTCGTCGAACACCTGAAACTCGGCCGTCGGCACGTTCGCCTTTCGCATGAGCTGCTTGGCGAAGACCTTGCTGCCCTCCAGCAGAGCGGCCGCACGCGACGGCCCGAAGATTCGCAGACCGGCCTGACGGAACGCGTCGGCAATCCCTTGGACCAAGGGAGCCTCGGGGCCGACGACCGTCAGGTCGATTTTCTCAGACTGGGCGAAGCGGACCAGCCGCTCAATGTCCTTACTCGAAATGTCGACGTTCGTCCCGTCCTGCTCCGTGCCGGCGTTGCCGGGCGCACAAAACACCTGGTCCACCTTGGGCGACTGAGCCAACTTCCAAACCAAAGCGTGCTCTCGTCCGCCCTGTCCGACCACTAAGACCTTCATTGCTTTCTCCGTTGCCTCGTCTTTCGCACCGGCTGGTTCGCTCTTCCGATTGCCGTCGGCCGTCCAATTCGAGTGCTTCCGACCGCCGATCGCCCGGAAGTATAGCAGGAAACCCGGGCGACCGGTAAGGTTGGGAAAGACGGCGAAAACCGACTCGCCTTTCAATGCAAGCCGCTATCTCTGCGCCGGGCGGCTCCACAATCGACTAGGCCCTCATCGCGCGGGTCTGTTTCCCGAACACGGCCACGAACGCGTTTCCACTCCCAAGCGAGCCGGGCGGTCAACATTGAATCCGCGGTCCGAAGCTCTAAGATAAGAGCCACTTTGCGGCAGAGCAGGCTTGCAGCAGAGCGGTCAGAGCAGTGAGGCGCTGAGGAATCGCAGTCGAAGGGGCTCCCGAGGGCTCGAAGACTGCCAGACCTTCGCCTACCTACTCGACGTAGAGCTGGCGGCAAGACACCCACCACAAGCCGTTTTGGCCAAGGTGACTGCTGAGACGCGTTGGGTCCGGCGGCGCGTGGAGGCTGCAGACGGGTCGACTTTTTCGCCCCGTTGGTCGGACGGGCTGTGCGAGCTGCCGCACAGGCGGAAGTTCGAACGATTGTTGAGCTCCCGCCAGCCCGTGCTGAATTGAAGCGTTCAGTCCGTCAGGCTCCGTACATCGCCGCCCGCAGGCGCTCGAAAGGCGAGGCGACACCGGCCTACTCAAGGGCATACCAGGCTTTGACGGGATGTCCGGAGCGAGCGGTTGGCATGGACAGACTCGAGGAAAGAACGCCGAGCCGCCGAGATACCAAGCTCCAAGCGAGGTGTCTTGAAATCGCTGCGGCAACACCGACTTGGGGGCGTCCGTGGGCAAGTAGTCAAAGGGTTGTTCGGTTGAATTGGGCAGGAGGAAAAAGCCGTGTTTGACACAGTGGCTGTCGTTGGCGCGACGGGGGCAGTGGGACGTATCATGCTCCAACTGCTGGAAGAACGGAACTTTCCGGCCAGGAACTTTCGACTGCTGGCGTCGGCCCGCAACGCTGGGAAACCGATCCAGTTTCGCGGCCGGACGTACACGGTCGAGGAACTGCGAGAGGACTCGTTCGAGGGCGTCGACCTGGTCATTTCCAGCACGCCAGACGACGTGGCGGGCAAGTACCTGCCGTACGCCGTCCAGGCGGGCGCGGTGGTCATCGATGAGTCTGGCTACTGGCGTATGAAACCTGACGTGGCTTTGGTTGTACCGGAGATCAACCCCGAAGCCGCATTGAACGCCAAGGGCATCATTGCCAGCCCGAACTGCTCGACCACCCAAATGGTCATGGCTCTGAAGCCACTGCACGACCTGGGTCGAGTTCGACGGGTCATCGTTAGTACTTACCAAGCCGTTAGCGGCGCTGGCGTCCTGGGAACACGCGATTTGTTTGAGGGCACGAAGGCCAAATTGGACGACCAAGCTTACGAGTACCAGTGCTTCAAACACCCGATCGCTTTCAATCTGATTCCGCAAATCGGCAGTTTCAAGGAGGAAGCCTACACCAGCGAAGAACTGAAAATGGTGTACGAGACACGGAAGATCCTGGGTGACGAGTCGATTCGGATCAACGCGACGTGCGTCCGTGTACCGGTGGCGAACTGCCACAGCGAGGTGATCACGGTCGAGACGGAGCGACCGATTTCGCCCGATGAAGCAAGGGAGGCATTTCGAGCGTTCCCGGGCATTGAAGTGGTCGACGACACAGCCACCGGGTGCTTCCCAATGCCGATTGATTGCTCCGGCCGCGACGAAGTGTTCATCGGCCGCATTCGCCGTGACCTGTCGAACCCAGACGGATTGACGTTTTGGTGTGTGAGTGACAACCTTCGGAAGGGAGCGGCCACGAACGCGGTGCAGATTGCGGAGCTCATTGCTCGCCACCGATTCGGAAGCTGAAGCACGCGGCACGAGCCGGAGGCCGGCTACGCCTTTCTTGGCAGGCCGCTCCCAGCGACACCGCGCGGACGGCTGCCGCGTGACTGGTCCGAAGGTTCGTCGAGAGACGGACGTTGCAGCAGGTACCCTCGTCGGTCGGCCGCGGACAGCCCGACGAGGGCTTTTTGCTGCGCTCCGCATCGTCGATGAACCATTTTCGCTTCGGACGCCGCCTCGGCCCCACACGATCGGGCCGATGGGAAAACAGATCGCAGCAAACATCGTGTCTGGAGACACCTCGGGTTGCTCGCGAGCAGCGAAGCACACCCAGTCGGACTTGCTCAAAACGGCCAAAAGGAATTCTTTCTGGTGCAACGACGCACCAGGGTCGGTAGCATGGCTGACGGGGCCGGTTCGGCGAGGCGGCTTCGTCGCGTTGGAAGCGAGGAGGGAGTGCGGGCCGTCGGGCAGCGGCGAAGGCGGCAGCGAATGGTGCGGGTCGGGATGCCAAGATTCTTGGACCAACGGGGCCTGCCTGTCCGACCGAGGCGAACGCGGGCGAGACCAACAACTGCTCGCCGACTCGGCGGACTCGCCGACGCAGCCGGCGCCACTGGCGGAAAGACCCTCGAGAACGCACGGCTTTGAAACGCGGAGGCAAGAGCAATGGCCGACTGGTGTCGACTGGTCTGCGCGGGCTTGGTGCTGCTTGGAGGTGTGACGATGGACGAATTCTGTGCCGAACCGCCGGAGGTTCGAGCTGCGGGTCCTGACTACGACCGACCGGGTCCGTTTCCTCACCAAACCCGCTCAGTCGTGGTCGCAAAAAACGGAATTGTGGCAACCAGTCAGCCTCTGGCAGCCCAAGTGGGCCTCGACATCCTGAAAGCCGGCGGCAATGCAGCCGACGCGGCCATCGCGACCAACGCCATGCTGGGGTTGGTGGAACCGATGAGCTGCGGCATCGGCGGTGACTTGTTCGTCCTTTACTGGGACGCAAAAACGCGAAAGCTGTACGGCCTGAATGCAAGCGGGCGCAGCCCCTACCGCCTGACACGCGAAGTCTTTCGCAAACGGAAGCTGAAGTCGATTCCGACGCACGGCCCGTTGAGCTGGTCGGTGCCGGGCTGCGTCGACGGGTGGGAAATGCTTCGACAGCGGTTCGGGACGATGCCGCTGAGCCGGCTGCTGGAGCCAGCCATTCGGTATGCCGAAGAAGGTTTTCCCGTGACGGAAGTGATTGGTCATGGGTGGAAGGCGGCCGAAAGCTCCCTTCGGAAATGGCCCGACTCGGCGGCCACCTACCTGCCAAACGGGCGAGCTCCCGAAGTGGGCGAAATCTTCCGAAACCCGAACTTGGCTCGGTCCTACCGGCTGATTGCCGAAGGAGGACGGGACGCCTTCTACCGAGGGCCCATTGCCCGAAAGATCGTCGCGTTCAGCGAACGACATAGAGGCTTCTTCTCGATGAGAGATTTTGAAGACCATCGGTCGGAATGGGTGGAACCGGTCAGCACGACCTACCGAGGTTACCGCGTTTGGGAACTGCCACCGAACGGCCAGGGGATTGCCGTACTGGAAATGCTCAACATCCTCGAGCAGTTCGACATCGCTCGCCTCGGGCACAACACAGCCGAGCAACTCCACCTATTCATCGAAGCCAAGAAACTGGCGTTCGCCGACCGGGCGAAATTCTACGCCGACCCGGATTTCGCCGACGTACCCGTCGCTCAGTTGATCTCGAAAGAGTACGGTCGGCGCCAGGCCAAGAGAATCGACCGAAAGCGAGCGGCCACGGACGTGCCGGCTGGCGACCCGTTGCTCGTCGAGGGCGACACGGTGTACTTGACCGTCGTAGACAAGGACCGCAACTGCTGTTCGTTCATTCAAAGCAACTTCCACGGCTTCGGCTCGCAGGTCGTGCCCGGCGACCTCGGCTTCTGTCTGCAGAATCGCGGGGCCCTGTTCTCACTGGACGAAGACCATTTCAACCGACTCGAACCGCACAAGCGACCGTTCCACACGATCATTCCCAGCTTCGTCACCAAGAACGGACGACCGTGGCTGTGTTTTGGTGTCATGGGAGGCGACATGCAGCCTCAAGGACAGGTGCAGGTGCTCATGAACCTCATTGACTTCGGCATGAACGTGCAGGCGGCCGGCGACGCCGCTCGCGTCCGCCACATCGGCTCAGCCACGCCGACCGGTAGCCCAGCCGACCCGCTGGGCGGCGTGGTTGCCGTCGAGTCCGGCATCCCGGTCGAAACGTTGCTCGGACTGATGGCCAAGGGCCACCGGGTCGTTCGCGGCTCACCTGGAATGTTCGGCGGTTACCAAGCCATTCTGATCGACCACGAGCACGGCACGCTGCACGGAGCAACCGAATCTCGAAAGGACGGCGCGGCGGTCGGGTACTGAAGTCTTTGCGGTCAAGATGCGCGCAACGTGCGCCCATGACTTGAACGTCGTAACTTGTCAGGTTCTCTTCGGTTGTGGAGCAAGCAGGATGCTTGCTCCACGTTAGGAGGACTCATCGGCACTGGTCGGTGACGAGCGAGTGCAAGCGAGACGGCGGGTGTCAGACGCCGGGAGACCCAGTTGATTAGCAAAGCGAAAGCGAGAGCCAGCTTCTGCGAGGCAGAGACGCTCAGGAAGAACAACCAGCGTCTTAAAAAAGGACCAGTCTGCGGGACACAGCCGACCTAGTCGAAGACGTCGTCCAGTCGTTCGGCGGTCAGCAGCCGTTCGCCCCACCGAAGCAGCTGCTCGG
>CAYSAG010000146.1:0-12406 GCA_964428935.1 uncultured Planctomycetaceae bacterium
CCGCTTAAAACTCTACGCCCTGCACCTGACACGCTACGAACTGATCGGCTAGCCCTCACTCCCCATACCGCGCGCAATTATGTGACGAGCCCACAATTACGACTCCCTGCCCGCCCGGCTGAGCACAAACTGCTCCGGCTCCGCACAAGCTCGACCGGCCCACTGCAAGTCCAGCGGGCTCCGTGCGACGTCGAGCGGCTCAAAAGACGTCAGTACAAAGCCGTGGCCAGTCGGCGACGGTACTCACTGACCAGCGGCGAGCCTTCTCCCAGCGTGCTGAAAATTCGGAGCATGGTTTCCTTAGCTTGCACGCCGGCGCCCGTCTTGTCTTTCTGCACCAGAGCCAAGCAGCGCTGCAAAGCTTCCTCGTACTGACCCGCCGCCGCCAACGCCTCGGCCAATTTGATCTGCAGTTCGTCGTCGTCCGGGTTTTGCTCGGCCTCTTTCCTCAACTCCGCCAAGTCGCCTGCCTCTTCCGCCGCCTGCTGCAACTGAAGCCGCGACCGAATCTGCTCCGCTTCCGGTTCCAGAAACCCCCGCTTTTCCAGCTCGTCAATCAGCCTCTTCGCTTCGTCCGGACGGTTTTGTGCCAACAGCACGCGAGCCAACCCGATTTTCGCCTGAGCGTTCTCGGGGTCGTTTTCGAGCGCCTGTCGGTACGTCCGCTCGGCCGCCGCCGGGTCGCTGACTTCCAACTGCTTGGCCTGCTCGACAAGCTGCTCACCCACCGAAGGCACCAGCCCGTCGAACCACCGACGTAGCGTCTCCTCCGGAAGGACACCAACGAACTGGTCCACAGGCTGTCCGTCTTTGAACGCCACGACGAACGGAATGCTTTGAATCTGCAAAGCCGCGGCAATGTCCGGGTTCTCGTCAATGTTGCACTTCGCCAGCAGCACTCGGCCGCCCAATTCTTGGACGATTTTCTCCAACAGCGGTGCCAGCTGTCGGCAGGGACTGCACCAGGCCGCCCAAAAGTCGACGACAACCGGCACCTGCTTCGACCGCTCCAACACGTCCTGTCGGAACGTTCGACTCGTTGTGTCGAAAACCCACGAGCTGCCCGCGTTCATGACTGTGACCTTTTTTCGAGCTGAGTGACGCGTCCGGTGGCGAGTGGTCGGCGGTTTGCCCAGACCCCACACCGTCGTGGCGGCTCCAGCCGACGGACGGCGAGAGCCTGAGTTTAGGGGATTGGGTTCGCCGCTTCAAACGTTGCTTTGCTGCAACGCGACGTGCCCCTCCCGCGCTCGGACCGTTGCGAAAAGTCAACGCTTCGGAAGACCGCTCGACTGGACGGCGCAACGCAACTCGCGACGGACCAACGAGTTGAGCGGCACCGACGGCGGCGGCCGTCTGTCGCGGCCCGGGCTTTGCGACGGCTCCGCGTTCGCCGTGTGCGGCCAGCGCGAACGCAGACGGGCGGGCCAGACCCTGGTCGTGCCGGCGGCCAGCTCGCCGCTTTTCCCGGCGACGGCCAGTCGGTTGCAGAAAAGGGGCGACGGCGGAAAGCAACCGCGGACGGTGGGGAGCGGGAAACTCGTCCAGACCGAGCAGCTCAAACGAAAGTAGAACAGCCATGCAAATTGCAGGACTCGGTGCAGTCGGAACGAGCGGCGTTGTCGGTGGAACGGCAGTCGGAGCGGCCTCGGCCACCGGTTCAGGCGCCGCAGCCGGACTCGCCGGCACGTCCGGCGTCGCCGTCAACCCGGCCAGCACCACCCGTCTGAACTTGCTGGTGCAATTGCTGGACGGGTTCACGACGGCCGAAGTCCTCATGGCTCTCATGCTCGCCGCCGCGCTGAGCAAGAAAGACCGGTCGGACGACTCGTCCGCTCTGGGCGTGCTGGTAGGCTTGGCCCTGGCGAGCCAACTCCAGCAGTCCCTCGGCTCGCAACTGAACCTCCACCTGTCTCTCCCCTCCGACGGGCTCACCGCGGCCGCCCCAACGCCCAGCTGGACGCTCAACGTTTGGGCTTGAGCCGGACAGGTTGAGGCAAACGCCCGGGCGTTGCCTGCGGCTCCAGCGACTCCGCCGTTGAGCTCGGCCCCGCTTTGCAGACTCGGACCGCCGCCTCAAGAAGGCCCTTTCCCGTCCGCGCTGGCGGCGTTCTGGAGCGGGCCGAGCGGGTTGGACGGGTCCGGACCGTGGATCGGTTTCCGACCGTGCCAGCTTGCTCAGGCCCCGGTTTTTTCCTCTTCGGCAGACTCGCCCTTGTCCCCTCGCCTTTCGGAACCCTTCCAACCAGAACTCGTCGTTCCCACAGCTCGCCGATTTTGCCGCACGGGCAGTGCGTCCCGTCCGCTCGGTCTTTTGCCCAGATTCCCGCAAGTCCGTCTTTTCGGTAGGAACGGGTCAAGGCCGTCCACTGCGAAAGTCGAAAAAAACAACACGGCATGGTCCTAATTGGCGGAGGTCTGGTTTTTTTGGCCGGGCTTCGCGCAACGGAGGACGGTCTGACGCAGAGCCCCGGATTGGCTGGGCATGTTGGGTGGTCCGGTGCGGTCCGGTGGATGAACCAGCCGGTCAGATTTGTGGGAGGCGAGACTGTGCGAAGGCTAGCTCGATGGGCGAAGACGCGGCCCAGAACTGCGCTGGGTCTTTCCGTGCTGGTAGCGTTGGCGCTGGTGAGTGCCTCTTGTCGGTCGCCGCAAACCCACCAGAGCGTCACCAAGGTGGACGACGGGTGGCCGAAGGCGACGACCCGGTTCCAGACGGTTGCTCACTGGCGCATGCGAGCGGAGCTGCCGGTGGTGGAGGGGGCGGAGTACGTCGGAGACGACGAACTCTGTGCAGTGTGCCACGAAGCTTACGCGAATTACTTCCAGAAGAACGTGCACCGCGGAATCCACGAAGGGCAGTCGTGCGAAGGGTGCCACGGCCCGGCCAGCCGGCACTTGGAAACGCGCGGCAAGGAGCCGGGAATGATTCTGAGCTTCAAGACAATGGAACCGGCTCAGAAGTCCGAGGTCTGCTCGAAGTGCCACGAGCAGGACCAGTGCTCGCCAGCCGCCCAGTTCCGCTACTCCACGCACGCCCACCGCGGCGTGGCCTGCACCGACTGCCACCGAGCTCACTACAACGTCCCACCCGGCACGCCGCCGACGACCGAGCTGGGTTTGAACGAACCGATTCGAAAGAAAGCGACTGCTCGGTTGGCGAGGTTTACCGAAGAGCAGTCTGAGTCGCTTCGGGGCACGTCGAACGCTTTGGGAGCGGTGGCGCCGGACGTGTGCTACAAGTGCCACGGTGACATGGTCGTCTACCAGCAGCTGGCCGGTCCGCACCAAATCTGCGGTCCGAACGGCTTCAACTGCACGACCTGCCACAACCCGCACGGTCAGGTGGTGGAAGAGAGCCGCCGAGACCTGTGCCTGCAGTGTCACAACACCGACGCACCGACCATGGCCTTCCACTCGTCGACGCATGACTTGGCGGGAGTGGCTTGCACGGACTGCCACGACCCGCACCCGAAGACCGACGTGCCACGAGTCGTGAACGTCAACCACGAACGCGTGAAGCGGCCTCCGCGCCAACCCATGTCGGTTGACGAACCAGACGCTTGCTACCAGTGCCACCAAAAAATCTACGCGCTGGCCGCGCTTCCGTCTCACCACCCAATCCGCGAGGGCAAAATGGTCTGCTCGGACTGCCACGACCCGCACGGCCAGTCCGACGACGACCTGAAAGAGGCGTCGCTGAACCAGGTCTGTTACAAGTGCCACGCCGACAAAGAAGGTCCCTTTGCGTTCGAACACCCGCCGGCCAGCGAGAACTGCGGGTACTGCCACGAAGCACACGGCACGGTTGCCAACAACTTGCTTCGGCAGCCACCCACCTTCCTGTGCTTGCGTTGTCACACCGGTCACCGAAGCGGGTTGTACAACACGGACGAAGACCCAGACCTGCAGCGGAACCTGTACACGAACTGCACCTACTGTCACAAGCAGATTCACGGCAGCGACCTGCCTTCGCAGACCGGCTTGCTGCCCGCCGGCACTTACGGACATCGGTTGACCCGGTAAGGTCTTCCCGTGCCAAACCGGAAGCGATTGGGTTTGGGAAAGGCGAGTCCAACGGCAATCGGCAAGAAAGCGTTACCCTCGGGGGGCAAGTAATGACTACGAAGACTCGATTCGCAGCGGTCGCTGTGGCCGTCTTGGTGCTGCCACTGTTGGCAGCGGCTGGCGAACCGACTGGACTGCAAGAGACAACGTGGACGTCTCCGGACCAAGTCTTCCAAGACAGCACATTGCCGCCGGGCGCCTTGGTCGTTCGAGGCCAGTCGGCCGACGGCTGGTCGCAAACCGCTCTGCGGTTCGGTTGGTGGGGCATCAGCACCGACGGCAGTCAGCGAAAAATCGGCGAGTGGCAAGACGTTGAGTCCTCGCCGTTCTGGGACGTCGACCGACTCTTCAGCAACGGCGTCATGTCGTACGACGTGTCGGCCACCGGCACCGACAACGAGACGACCGACGTCGGCCTGCGGTTGTACACGCCGACCATTGCCGCGCGAGTCGACTACCAGCGTTACCTGCACCGTGTCGACCACTACAACTGGCAGAGCTGGCGCCAGGACGTCACGCAGCCGCCCTACAACCAAGACGACCAGTTCATTGTCAACGACCTGGACCAAGGCGTTGAGAACACCATTCGCGTCCAAGAGCTCGACATTCGGCTGAAGGGCGACCTGAGCGAAAACATTCGGTGGCGTTTGAACCTGTGGGGCATGAGAAAGCACGGACAACGCGAGGCCAGCGCAGTCGCTCACTGCGAACCCGGCGGCGTGGCAGTGGCTGGCGGAGCGATTCCCGCCTGTCACGCCGTCAGCCAGCAGCAGACAATCGACTGGCTGACTATGGAAATCGAGCCGGTCCTCGAAGCCAACTTCGGCCGCGTCAGTGTGCAGTACTCACGGCCCATGAGGTCGTTCACGCAGAGTGACGAGTTGGTCACGCGCGACTACTCGCCCACAATCGGCTTGGCCGGCTTTTCCGGCACCGACGTGCCCTACGCTGTCGTCCCCGAGAACTTCTCCCAGGTCGACAAGCTGCGAATCCGCGCTCGCCTGACGGACTACACCGAGGCTTACGCCTACCTCTACAACGGCGGAACCAAGAACAAGTCGCTGTCCTTCAGCCGGTACATCAACGGCTGGGACCTGCGTCTGATCAACCGGTCCATCGACGGTCTCAGCCTGACCGGCTACTACAAGCGAGACAACCAGCGCACGCAGGTACTGCCGCCCAACCCGCACGACGAGGTGGCTGCTCTGCGGCTTTCGCCAGGACAAATCTTCCGCCTGGTCAACCGCGACCTGACCCGCGCCGGCGTGAAGGCCCGGTGGCGTCCGTTCCGTGACCGGTACGACTCCATTTGGCGAGGGCTTTCGCTGGGCGCCGGCTACGAGTACCGGATTCTGGAGCGGGACTACACGGAGTGGCACGAAGGGTTCGCTCAACCAGACACCAAGAGCAACATTTTGACCCTGCGAACCGACATGAACTGGAACGCCCAGTTCGACTCCTTCATTCGCTACCGCATGGCCATTCACTCCGACCCGCTCTACGGCGTCGACGGCATTTTCACCGACCCGCTGGCCGGCCCCGTGCCGTACCAAGCGGCGCGGTCCTCGCTGCCCGAACAGGAAGACCTGATTGAATTCGGCGGAACCTGGATGCCCGCGGACAACTTCGTCTGCACGGCCACCATCGGAATCGAGGCCCGTCGTGCCTCAGCCACAGGCTCGCCAATCATCAACAACTTCGACGAGGACAACTACCCAATGACGTTCACCGTGTGGTACTCGCCAACCGAACGGTGGAACGTCTCGGGCGGCCTGGCCTACTTGTCGAACTGGATCGACCAAGACATTACGCTCGGCCGCGACAACGACCCCAACAGCCGCTTCTACCAGTACACGTTTCCGTGGAGCTACGGCGGTCGAGCGCAAGTGGTCAACTTCGGCAGCACCTACCAGCTGACGGACCGCTTGACCCTGCTCTTGCAACTGGAGTGGACGCAGTCGAGGGACTTCTTCGAACGCTTCCCAGACCCGTCCACCAATGTGCTGGCCGACTGGAGCAACGTGCGGTACTACTCCGACGTCCGCATTGAAACCACTCGGCTAGCCTTCGGCTTGGACTACGCGTTCAACGAGTGCCTGAGCTGCTACTTCCGCTACAACTGGTTCGACTACGAGGACCAGTCGCAAAACATCGACCCGGAAATCGACGACGTCAGCGGAACAGCTCACATGTTCCTGGTGGGCGTGTCGGCTCTGTATTGACCCGACGAGGTCCGGTCTGCGAACCAGTGGCCGCCGCACCGCAGCGTTGCGACCCGAGAACGGTTCGGTTGGAGGCGTGATGGGCGGAGCGGGGAGCGCGGAAAAGGAAGGGGCTGGAAAAACGTCCGACAAAGGGACGAAGCCGAAAAAGCCCGACGTCTTCCCAGGCTGCTCGCCGCAGTCCCCGCGACGGCCTTCTCGGCGGACCACCACCCCAGCTCGACGGCCGCCTGCCGGCCGGTTGGAGCGGCATTTCGACGCTGGCTCACCTCGAGACCGCTGGTCCCTCGCTACCAACCGGGCGACCAGCGGTCTTGTTCTTTTTGCTCGCTGCACACCCGCGCTCGCTACTGAGCCGCTCCAGCTGCCGAGGAAACAGCCAGCGCTACGAGCAACGGATGCGGAAGTTCGTCCGAACGGCGTCCCGGTCGGACAGTCCAACAAGGACCCCGGTGTGCTCGCGACACGGACCGTCCCGTCCCTGCCCCGACATTTGCTCCCCGCGCTACAACACCGCTGCGAGAATGCCGACCAGCAAGACAATGCCCACCGTCAGGGCGACAAACCCCAAGGCCATGATGGTCGCGACGGTGGCTCCTGACGGAGCGTTCGTCCGCAGTTGCTCCAGCCGACCTTCCTGCTGCAGCCGTTCCCACAGCTCCGGCCGTTCTTCTTTCAGTTCTTCCTCCGTCACCAAGCCAGCCAGAATGGCCATGTCCATTGGAAACCGCTCAGGCCGCAAATGCGTGTTGAAGAAGTGAATGGCGAAAATGAAGCTGGTGGCCAGCAGAGCCTCTTCCGAGTGAATGATTTTCGCGACGTTCAGAGCGTAACCGGGCAGGAAGATTGTGAAAATGTGCGGCAACCACAGCATGAGCCCCGACACGCCAATGATGGCAACGCCCCAGAACACGGCCCAGTAGTCGAACTTCTCCCAGTAGGTCCAGCGTTCGAAGACCGGCTTCGGCCCCAGTCCGAAGAACCAGCGAAACATTCGGAACAGGTCGGCGAAGTCGCGCAGGTTGGGCACGGGCGAGTCTGGCCCGAAGAACACGTCAGTCCAGCTCGCCCCGGACCGCCGTTTCTGCACGCCGCGTCCCAGCAACCACGCCAAGTGGACCAGAAACGCCAGAATCATGGTCACGCCACAGATGTGGTGCCAAGTGCTGGTCGAGCCGAAGCCGCCAAGGGACCTGGCCAGCTTCTGCGCCCACGGCTGGTCGCTGTAGCGAAGCGGCAAGCCGGTCAACGCCAAGCCCAGGAACGTCACGACCAGCACCAAATGGAACAGCCGCTCGGTTGGCGTGAACCGCACGTAGACCGGCTCTCCCGACGTAATTCGTTTCGGCCGACCGTGACGCAGCGCGTGAAGGGCCGAACGGGTGAACCAGAACAGCGTGTGAGCCACGAAGAAGACCATGACCGACCAAATCAGCGCCTCCATGGCCAGCAGCACCAGGTGCAGCACCGGGTAGCGCTGGGGGTCGTGCGGGTTGGCGTGCGGGTCGAACTGCGAGAACTTCGGCGGTGCCTGGGGGTGACACCGTCGGCACGTCTGCAGCAGGTTGGCTCCCGCGGCAATTCGCGAACGCGGGTCGGAAGCGGGAAGAATGTCGTGCGAGCCGTGACAGTCGGAGCACTTCGCTGCGGGGACGTACCCGAGCTCGGTCAGACCGCCGTGAGCGCTGAGCTGGTAGGTCTCGAGCATTTCGGGGTGACAGTTTCCGCACTGGTCGGACACGCGCAATCGAAACTGCTCCGACCACGGAAACGGCAAGTCGTGGCCTTGGTGACAACTGGTGCACACGGGCCGCTGACGTTGCTCGCCACCGGCGCTCTGAGTTTCCGCGGTCTGTGTCTGTGGGCCGCCGGTTTGTGACTTCGCGGTCGCCTCGGTCGGCGCTTCTCCTCTCTTCCCTTTCTTGCTGCTTTCGGCGGACGGCGGCTGGTACTGGTCTCCGTGGACACTCTTGGCCAGCTTCTCGGCCACGAACCGGTGGCACTTGGAGCACGTCGCGACGACGTTCTTGCGGCTCAAAGTCGACCGTTCGTCCTCGGCCGGGAAGACCGCGTGAGCTCCGTGGCAGTTGGCGCACGTGGCCGTCACCACCAGTCCGGCTTCTTTCAGGCCGCGTCCGTGGGCGCTCCGTTCGTACTCCGACCGGTGCTTCTCGTGACAGCCACCGCACAGCGCCACCTGATTCGCCGCCCGGACGGGCGAGCGTAAGTCGGAAACCGGCAGCAGACCGTGAGCCTTCTGTCCGTGACAGTCGGCGCACGACAGCGGCCCCTCCTTGCCGTCCCGCTTCGCCGCCTTCGAATGGACGCCCTCCAGCACCCCCTTCTTCTGGTGCTGGTGACAATTTCCGCAGGCGTCCCAGACCTTGGTCAGCGGAGACCGAAACGGCAGGACCTTGCTCTGGCCTTCCGCCACTACCGTCGAGTGCGCCTCCGGCACGTCGAAGCTCGTCGGGTCCCCGCCGTGACAGTCGTGACAGTTCACGCCGTTCTTGAAGTGAACGTCCTCCGACAAGCTCTCCTTCGAAATGTAAAGCCGCTTCTTCTCCCCTTCCCACAGACCCTCCTCGCTGTGGCACATGAAACAGCTCACCTCGTCCGCCGGCATTTGCGAACCTTTCGGCGGCTGTGCCAGGGCCGCCCGTCCGGCCACGACGCACAAACAACCCAGCAGCAAACCACAAAGCAGCGTTCTCATTCGGCCTTTCCTATTCCTTCCGGCAGTTGCACCTGAGGTTCCTTGACCTTCAGCTCACGGCAGACCGGTCCGAGCTTCTGCAACAAGTTTCGCAGAATGGTCGTTGCGTAGTGAATGTTGTGAATCGGGTTGGCTGCCTGGACCAGCGCCAAGTCCTTCTGAGCTTTTTGCAACAAGTCGGAAATTTCGCTCTTCCGTTCGTCCGGCAGTTTCGCCTTGGTCAACGCCTCGCGGACGCGTGCGACCGCGTCGTTCAGTTCGGGAAGCGCGGCTCTGACCGCGTCGTAATGCTGGACCAACAGCTCGGCCTGCGACGGGTCGTGACAGAGCAGGCACGCCTCGGTCGTCGCCTTGCGCAGCGTCGTGCCGGTTGTCGAGACGACCGGCGTCTTGTGGCAAGTCGGACAGGCAATGCGAACCGAGACCATTTCGTTCGGCAAGCTCGGTGCCAGCGCAGCTCCCACCCCCGTCAACAACTCCACTTGTTCGCGGTGGTGGTCCGGGTGACAGCTCTGGCAGTCCGACGCGGCGTGTTCGATTTTCTGCGGGTCGAGCGAGTGGCGGATTTCGAGGTGACACTCCAAGCAGTCCACCTTGTGTTCGCTCACGTGTTTCTGGTGAATGAAGTCCGTCTCGGAAATGCGTTTCAGGTCGCCCTCGCGGTTGTGACAAACAATGCACCGCTCCCGAGGCACCTCGCCCTGGCCGCGGACCAGGTCAGAATGGCAATTCGCGCAGTCCACTCCGCGCTCATACGCCAGGTCGTGGCTGAATTGAATTCCGCCACCCAGTTCGAACGGCTGGTCGGGAATCTGGTGACACCGAGTGCACGTGCCCAGTCCTTCGTTGAAGTACTGGTTCTTGAAGTGACACAGAAAACAGGTGCTCGCGGTGACGGTCATGTGCTGACCTTGCACAATCTGGCTGTGGCAGCTGGTGCACCGCAACTTCATGCCGCGCCGGACTTCCTGCAGGTGCGGCGTGTGGTCGAACAGAATGCCCAGGAAGTCGACCTTGCCGGCCAGAAGACGGGTCTCGTGGCAGCCGGAGCGCAGGCAACTGGCGTCCGACACCTCAGCCGCGGGCCGCGGGCTCTCGGTCCGCGTGACGTACTTGGCCACCTGGACCAGCCCCAACAGCTTTCCGCGAATTTTTTCTCCCACGCCGGGCGGGAAGTGGCACTTCGTGCAAGCCACCTGGTTGTGGCTCGAGTGCTTCCACGACTCGTAGTACGGAACCATGTTGTGGCACGACCGACAGAACTCCGGTCGCGACGTGTACCAACCGGCCAGGGCTGTGGCGAGCCCGAGGAAGAGCACGGCGACGCCCAGCAAGGCCAAGACCTGCAAGACGCCCGACTCCACTCGCTCCCACAGGCTCGCCCAGTCTCGCTGAACCTTCCCGCCGCTCGGCTCGCGGCCGGGCCGCTCCGACTCACCTTCCGGCTCGAAATTCCCACGCTCGTTCTGGTTCATGACGCATCACTTCCCCAAACTGGCGACCACGACGGCACCCAAGACCGCTAGGCTGACCACAGCGACCGTCAGTCCCCCCAGCAGGACCAGCCGCACGCGGCTGCGAGCTGGCGCCGGTCGACGAACCGACTCCAACCTCCCTTCCCGCTCCAGCCGCTCCAAGAAGTCCGGCCGGGCCCGACGCAAGTGCGACTCGCTCACCATTCCCGTCAGCACGGACAAGTCCACCGGAAACTTCTCCGGACGAAAGTGTGTGTTGACCAGGTGAATGAACAGCAGCAGCCCGACGACGTACAAAGACGCTTCGGAATGGACCACCTTCGCAATGTTCAAGAAACGCCCCGACGTGAACGAACAGAACAACTGCGGGTACCACATGGCCAACCCGGTCGCGCCAATGATGACCACCGTCACCGTCGCCGCCCAGAAGTCCAACTTCTCCCAGTACGTCCACCGCTCGAACGTCGGCTTCGGACCAAAGCCGAAGAACCAGCGAACCATGCCCAGGAAGTCCTTGACGTCGCGGCGGTTGAAGAACAGCGAGTCGGGTCCGAACAGAATGTTCGCCCAGCTCTCCCCCGCCAGCTTCCGTCGCCCCGTTCGAATCAGCGCACGCACTGCGTACGAGACCGCTGTCACGACCAAAACGACGGCAAAGAATCGGTGCCACACGCTCGTCGACGCAAAACCGCCCAGCGACAGAGCGACGCGGCGAGCCCACGGCTGGTCGCTGAACTTCAGCGGCAGCCCGGTCAGAATCAAACCAATCGGACAAGTCAATGTCACCAAGTACGCAAACCGACTGAACGGCTCGAACCGCAAAATGACAAACTCCTCGGCCACCAACGTCCGGTGTCGCCCCAGTTGAATGGCTGCCACGAACGACCGCAGGAACCAGAAAAACGCGTGAACCGCAAAGAACGCCAAAAGCCAGTTGAAGGGCCTCAGCACCAGCACGTAAGCCGAGTGCAGCCACGGGTACTTTTCGGCGTCCTTGTAGTTTGCGTGCGGGTCGAACTCAGTGAACCGTTCGTTCGCGTACGGGTGGCAGGACCGACAGGTTTCCACTCGACGCTGACCGGGAGCCAGCCGAGACTGCGGGTCCGACGCCGGCAAAATGTCGTGGCTGCCGTGACAGTCCGGGCAGTTCGCCGCAGCCACGTAACCAATCTCCGTCAGTTGCCCGTGCAGGCTCTGGAGGTACGTGGCCGACTGGCCAGCGTGGCAGTTTCCACAAACGTGAGGCAACAGTTCCCGAAACGCTTCGCCTTCCGGCCGCACCAGCTTGTGCCCTTCGTGACAGTCGGTGCAACCGGGAAACCGTTCGCGTTTGCCCGAGCCTTGCACTTCCCCGTTCGGCTTCGAGCCGCCCGCCGTCCGTTTCCCGGACGACGCGGCTTGGCTCGTCGCCGACGGACCACTCGCCCCCGGCCCCCTCGACGACGCGCTCGCCCCGCCGTGGACGCTCTTCGCCAGCCGCTCCGCCACGTACTTGTGACACTTCGAGCAGGTCTGTGGCACGTTGCGAGAATGCAGCGTCGAACGACGGTCGGCTGCGTAAAAAATGCCGTGGGCCCCGTGACAGTCCGCGCAAACGGCCGTCACCAGCAAACCCGACTCGTACAACCCCGTTCCGTGCACCGTCGCCTCGTAAGACGAACGGTAGTCCTCGTGACAGCGGCCGCACGTCTGAACCTGGTTTTCCAGAAAGACCGGTGAACGCGGGTCGTCGACGGGCAACAACCCGTGCGCCTTGTCTCCGTGACACTGGAAACAAGGCAGCGGCGTCCCGCGCCCTTCCTCGTTCCGCGGCCCGGCCTTCGCGTGCACGCTTTTTCGCAGGTCGACCAACTCTTTCTTGTGGCAGTGCCCGCAGGCGTCCCAGACCTTGGTCAGCGGAGACCGAAACGGCAGGACCTTGCTCT
>CAYSAG010000147.1:0-12342 GCA_964428935.1 uncultured Planctomycetaceae bacterium
CCGGGCGACGGCTCACCACGCGAAGTCGCGGTCTCCGAACTGGCCGCAGACCGGTCGCCGACTCGCCCTTCGCCCGGCTGATCCCGTCTTGTCCGCCCGACCTCCGTGTCCATGACGGGCGAAATCTATTCACTTCCGCCCGATCAGCCAACATCAGTTCGTCCCATGGCGGTAAACAATTACCGGTTGGGAGCCGGTGTGCTCGGTCAACGAAAACTCGGCCGTCGTGTATTACCAGCTTGAACAGGTGCAACTTACCAGATCGACTTCCTGTGTGACCGATTTGCCAGGCGATGTCAAGGCTGGGGCGAAGGTTTCGGCGGAGCGCGTGCGTTGACTCGTGGACTCGAAAACGCTTCGCTCGTTTGAAACCGTGCGTGTGAATGGCCACCATGAAACGTCCCGACGGACGGCCGTTGACCCAGTCGGCGTTCGGGCTCGACGGCACACAGTGGTCTTGGCGCGAAAGCCGCGACGTGCTCGAACAGCAGCGCTCGCCGGCGGCGCTTCCTGGCCGAAACACCAGCCCATGAGAAAAGACAAGCTGTGGGGAGGGCAGTCCATGAACGGACCGCGAGTGGTTCCTGTTGGCTCGACGCGGCCCGGCCAGCGCGGTGGCAAGCTGCGGGTCGGGCGAGGCGGTCGGCGGGTGAAGGCGGTTGGTCTTGTGGCCGTGGCGGCGCTGGTCGGCCTGGCCACGACACAACTTGCGTTCGGCGCCGGCCCGCTTTCACTTCCGTCCGAGTGGAAGCCCCGTGTGGTGGTCCTGACGGACATTGGCGGCGACCCGGACGACCAGCAGTCGCTGGTCCGCTTTCTGCTCTACTCGTGTGACTTTCACGTCGAAGCGCTCTGCACCGGCTTCGGCCACGGACACTACCAACAGACCCGGCCGGACCTGATTCGCAAGGCCATTCGGGCTTACGCTCGAGTGCTGCCGAACCTGCGTCGGCACCGGTCCGACTACCCGTCGGCCGAGCAGTTGCTGTCGCTGGTCAAAGACGGCTACAACGGCGACCCGCACCGCGTCGGTCCGGGCATGGATTCGGAAGCTTCCGAGTGGATTGTGCGGGTGCTCGAGCGGGACGACCCGCGCCCGGTTTGGTTTTCGATTTGGGGCGGCCCACGCGAGCTGGCTCAAGCCCTTTGGAAACTGCAAACGACCCGCTCGCCCGACCAACTGGCAGCCCTGAAGCGGAAGATTCGAGTTCACTCCATTGCCGACCAAGACCGCACGGCCGAGTGGGTGAAGGCGAACCACCCGGACGTTTTTTGGATTTTTTCGAACCGGCTGTTTCGGGGCATTTGGAAGGAGGGCGACCAGTCGCTGGTGTCGCCGGAGTGGCTGAGAAAGCACGTGCTGACGGGACACGGTCCGCTGGGCGACGTCTACCCGCCCAAGGCTTCCGGCAAGGACGGCGTCAAGGAAGGCGACACGCCGTCGTTTTTCTACGTGCTGCCGAACGGGCTGAGCGACCCGGAGCACCCGGATTGGGGCGGGTGGGGCGGTCGGTTTCGTCGCAGCGGCCGGGGCAACGAGTACATTCCGGCCGAAGACTTGCTCGACGGCCGGCCCGACCGGTTCTACACCATTCACCGCTGGCGGCGAGCGTACCAAAACGCCTTTCAAGCTCGCATGGACTGGTGTGTTCGGTCGTTCGAGGACGCGAACCACGAGCCGGAAGCCGTTTGCAACGGCGACCGCACTCGCCGCGTCCTGCACCTCGACGTCGACCCGCAAGCCGACGTGCGGCTCACCGCCGCCGGCTCCACCGACCCCGACCACGACCGTCTGCAGTACCGTTGGTGGGTCTACCAAGAGGCGGGCACGTACTGGGCCGACGCGCCGATTCGCGGAGCCACCAGTCCGGAGGCCGTCGTGCACGTGCCGGCCGACGCGGCCGGACGAACCATTCACGTCATTCTGGAGGTGACGGACACGGGGGACCCGCCGCTCACCTCCTACCGGCGCGTCGTGTTGCACGTGTCGGGCAAACCGGTGCCGTCGCCGGCCGGTGCCTTCACCGAGCCGGAACTGGCCGCACCGGTCACCAAGCTGGACGGACCACCGGCTGAAACCGGTCCGTGGCAGTTTTTCCGAGGGGTGAACGTCAACGGTCCGCCGGTCGAAATCGACGGCCACCGCTGGGACGGGGACGACGCGGAAGGCTTCCTTTGCACGAACCGTCCGCTGGTCAACCGCACGGTTCGACTGCTGCCGCCGACCGACCCGGCACGCGAGAAAATGATTCGTTCCTTCCGCTGGGACCGGAAAGCTCGGCTCGAGTTGACCGGCCTGCCGAACGGCACGTACGCCGTCTACGCCTACGTGTGGGAGGAGACGCGGCCGGAAACGTTCACCATTCGGCTGAACGGCCGCGTGGTCCAGAAAGACTACGACAGCGGACGAGCCGGCCAGTGGCGGCGGCTCGGTCCGTGGGTCGTTTCGGTCGACAACGGCCGGCTGGTCGTCACTTCCAGCGGCGGCGCGGCCAACTTCAGCGGCCTGGAGGTGTGGCGACGCGTCCAGCGCTGACCGGGCACGCGGCGGCCGGCGTTCTGCTTGTCACGGGCCAGACGGCCTGTCAACCTGTTGCCGGAGTAGCCCGTCTGGCAGGAGGCGTCGGTGAGCTGTGTTGCGTGCGTCCGACAGTCATGAGCGTGTTGACCATTGACGGTTCGTTCGGGGAAGGCGGCGGACAGATTTTGCGTTCGTCGTTGACGCTGTCGTTGGTGACCGGCCGGCCGTTCCGAATCGAACGCATTCGCGCGGGACGGGCCCAGCCGGGCCTGCAACGTCAGCACCTGGCGGCTGTGCGCGCGGCCGCAGCGGTGTCGGGAGCGACGGTGGTGGGCGCGGAGCTGGGCTCGCTGGAATTGCAGTTCACCCCGGGACCGGTGCGTGGCGGTCGCTACACCTTTCAAGTGGGCACAGCCGGCAGCGCGACGCTGGTCCTGCAAACCGTTCTTCCCGCGCTGGCGCTGGCGGCCGAACCTTCGGAACTGATTTTGGAAGGCGGCACTCACAACCCGGCCGCTCCTCCGTTCGACTTCCTCGAAAAAGCCTACCTTCCCTTGCTGGAACGAATGGGGCCGCGCGTGCGGGCTCTGCTGGAGCGTCCTGGGTTCTACCCGGTCGGCGGCGGTCGGTTTCGAGTGGAGGTGGACCCGTGCACGGCACTGGCTCCGCTGGAACTGACCGAGCGGGGCGAGGTGCGAGGCTACGCGGTCCGCATTCTGCTGGCACGCCTGCCGCGACACATTGCCGAACGCGAACAGCGGACCATTGCCGAGAAAAGCGGCTGGCCGGCGTACGTCTTCACCATTGACGAACGGCCCGACTCGCTGGGGCCCGGCAACGCCGTGGTCATTGAAGTGCGGTCGGAACACGTGACGGAGGTGTTTGTGGAGTTCGGCCGACGCGGCCTGCCGGCCGAGAAAGTGGCTTTGTTGGCGTGGAAGCAGGTCCGTCGCTACGTGGAGGCGGACGTGCCGGTGGGCGCGCACTTGGCCGACCAGCTGCTGTTGCCGCTGGGCATTGGCGCCCACTTCCGCACCGGTGGGGGAAGGTTCCGCACGGTCCGACCGACCGAGCACACTCAGACGCACATTCACGTGCTGAAGCAGTTCCTCGACGTGGACGTCCGGCTGGAGCCGCTGGCGCGCGACGACTTCTTGGTGCTGGTCGAACCGGCCGGCGCGGAGTGAGTCCGCTTCGACACCGGACGCGGCCGGAACCGGCGGGGACACGCTCGGGGGAATCCCGGGGAACGGCCGAGCGCCGAGCCGTCGGTTTGCCACGGGCACGCCGCTTCAGTAGCATGGTCGCTCCACGTGACACGTCCGGGTTTCGTGGCGTGAAGGCTTCGGAGTTGAACTGGTTGTGAGAAGCAAGGACGGAGGGCACTGGACCATGTTCAGGCGTCGCTCTTTGTTGGCTCAGGCACTGACGGTGGTGCTGGTGGGGGCAGCGGTGAGCGGCCTGTGGCGGTCGGTGGACGCGCTGGCGTCTTCGGCGGCCGACGAGGCGGCCGAGCTGCTGAAGCAGACCGGCGTCACCGGCGGGCTGGTGGTCCACCTGGGGTGCGGAGAAGGCCGGTTGACGGTGGAGCTGTGTCGCGGGCCCGGCTTTCTCGTTCTCGGCCTCGACCGCAACTGGAACCATGTCCAGGCCGGTCGGCGTTACGCCCAGTCTCGGGGCGTCTACGGCCAGGTGAGCGTCGACCATTGGGACGGTCGGCACATTCCGTTGGTCAGTGAGTCGGTGAACCTGCTGGTCGTCGAGGAGCGGGGCGAGTGTCCGAAGGAGGAGCTGCTGCGGGTGCTGCGGCCCGGCGGGGTCCTTTGTGTGCGGGCAGCCGAGGGCTGGTCGACGCAGACCAAACCGTGGCCGAAAACCATTGACCAGTGGACTCACTACTTGCACGACCCGACCAACAACGCGGTGGCTCACGACCAGCGGGTCGGACCGCCGCGTCACTTGCAATGGGTCGGCAGTCCTCGCTACTCGCGGCACCACGACCGGCTCTCCAGCGTTCCGGCCGTCGTTTCGGCCGGCGGGCGTGTCTTCTACATTGTCGACGAAGCTCCGCGCGTGTCGGTTCTTTTGCCGGCCGAGTGGAAGTTGGTCGCTCGCGACGCCTTCAACGGGGTCGTCTTGTGGAAGCGTCGAATTGAGAAGTGGTGGACGCACCTGTGGCCGCTCAAAAGTGGTCCGGCTCAACTGCCGCGTCGGTTGGTGGCCACGCCCGACCGAGTGTTTGTGACGCTTCGCATTGACGGCCCGGTGACGGCGCTGGACGCGGCCACGGGCAAGACGCTGCGCGTGTACGAGGGCACTCGAGCCACCGAGGAAATTCTCTACTCCGACGGCGTGCTGTTCCTGCTGGTCGACCCGTCGCCAGAGCAAACCGACTACCAGGGGTGGCAACGGTTCCGTCAAGGCTACCGAGCCAAAGCCTGGGACGGTCGACCTCGTCGCCTCCTGGCTGTCGACGCCGACACCGGACGCGTGTTGTGGCAGCGGGAGCAGACCGTGCTCCCGGTCACTCTGGCCGTCGACCAAAAGCGGGTCGTGTTCCACGACGGCCAGTGCATTGTGGCGCTGGACCGCAAGACCGGTCAGCAGTTGTGGCGGTCTCGGCCGGTGCCGCGAGCCGCTGAAATCATGACCTTCTACGCGCCGACGCTGGTTCTGTACCAGGACGTCGTGCTCTTTTCCGGCGGCGAAACGGCCGGGCTGCAAACAGGAAGCTGGTACGAGAGCGGCAAGGACACCATGACCGCCTTGTCCGCCGAGACCGGCGAGGTCTTGTGGACGGCCTACCACCCGCCCTCCGGCTACCGGTCGCCGGAAGACCTGCTGGTGGCCGGCGGTCTGGTCTGGACCGGCGAGACGACCAGCGGCCGAGCGAGAGGGCTCTTCACCGGTCGAGACCCACACACCGGCGAGGTGAAGGTCCAGTTCACGCCCGACGTGCAGACGTACTGGTTCCACCACCGGTGCTACCGCGGCAAGGCCACGGACCGGTACTTGCTCATGTCTCGAGCGGGAATCGAGTTCGTCGACATTCGTCGGCAACACTGGGACGTGAACCACTGGGTGCGGGGAGCGTGTTTGTACGGAGTCATGCCGGCCAACGGGTTGGTCTACGCGCCTCAGCACCCATGTGCTTGCTACTTGGAGGCCAAGCTGGTCGGACTGAACGCCTTGGCGACGGACGACCCGGCTTGGAAGGTGGAAGACGTTCCGCAGTCGGAGCGGTTGGAACGGGGGCCGGCGTACGGAAAGGTGGAACCGACGCCTGCGTCACCAGAGGACTGGCCGACCTACCGTCACGACGAAGCTCGCAGCGGCCGAGCCAGCACGTCGGTGCCGGCGGACTTGCAGCCGCTGTGGCAGGCCGAGCTGGGCGGCCGGCTGAGCAGCCCGGTGGCGGCCAACGGTCGGGTGTTCGTTGCGGGCGTCGACGCCCACACGCTCTACGCGTTCGACGCCCAAACGGGCCGACAGCAGTGGAGCTTCACGGCGGGCGGCCGAATCGACTCGCCCCCGACCCTCTACCAAGGCTTGGTCTTGTTCGGCTCGGCCGACGGTTACGTGTACGCCTTGCGTCAGTCGGACGGGCAACTGGTCTGGAGGTTCCTGGCCGGACGAGCCGAGCGGCGAGCGGTGGCGTTCGAGCAGCTGGAGTCGCTGTGGCCGGTTCACGGAAGCGTGCTGGTGCACGACGGCGTGGTGTGGTGCGTGGCCGGCCGGTCCATGTTTCTCGACGGTGGCTTGCGGTTGTGGCGACTGGACGCGAAGACCGGCCAGCCTTTGGGCGTCACCGTGTTGGACGACAAGGACCGGGCCTCGGGCAAGAGCCTGCTGGACTACGTCAGTTGGTTGAACATGCCGCCGGCCTTGCCGGACATCCTTTCCTGTGACGGCCGGTTCGTTTACATGCGGTCCCAGCCTTTCCGGCTGGACGGCACTCGCCCGCCGCTGCGACCCATGCCCCGCCGTCCGGACGCCGACCGCGGTGCCCCGCCGCCGGTGCAGAACCCGCAGTACGCTCACTTGTTCTCGCCCACCGGTTTCCTGGACGACAGCGGCTGGCACCGAACCTACTGGCTTTACGGCAGCACGTTCGTCAGCGGCTGGCAAGGCTACTACCTGGCCGGCAAGGCCGCTCCAGCCGGCAAAATCCTGGTCTTCGACGAACACCACGTTTACGGGTACGGCCGCCGACCCAAGTACTACCGGTGGACGACTCCGCTGGAGCACCAACTGTTTGCGACCAGCAAGAAGTTGCCCAAGCTGTCGGTGCCGCAAGAGGAGGACCGACCCACGCTGGTGCGGGTGCCGAAGTCGGAAAGCCTGAACCCGGCCGGACAACCGCTGACGGTCGCCGCGTGGGTGGACTCGCGTCGGCCCAACGGCGTCGCGCTGGCTCACGGCGGTGGCGTTCAGGGCTACGCGCTCTACGTCCAGAACGGCCAACCCTGCTTCGCCGTGCGTGTGGACGGAAAGCTGACGGTCGTCTCGAGCGACGTCCGCATTACCGACCGCTGGGCTCACCTGGTCGGCGTCCTGACGGCCGACAAACAGTTGCAGCTTTACGTGGACGGCCAGTTGGCGGCCCAGAAGAAAGTCGAGTCACTGATTGCCAAGGACCCGGTCGAGGGCTTGACGATTGGTCGGGACGAGCGGACCGCCGTCGGAGACTACGAGTCGCCGCTGGGTCTGTACGGCTGGGTCGACGAGGTGCGGCTGTACCACCGGGCGCTGAGTCCAACCGAGGTGGCTCAACTGGCGTCCGGACGGCCGGTCTCGGACCAGTCGCTGGTGTTGGCCTTCTCGTTTGAGCGCGGTCAAGCAAAGGACAGTTCGGGCCACGGCAACGACGGCCAAGTGGTCAATGCCACGGTTGGCAAGGGGAAAGTCGGGCAGTGCCTGTGGTTCGGCGGTCGCGGCGGCGTGCCGGCGGACTTCGTCGTCGAGCGGGAGTGGACGCTGGACGTGCCGCTGTTTGTCCGAGCTTTGCTGCTGTCGGACGACCGACTGTTCCTGGCCGGCCCGCCCGACTTGGTCGACGAGGAAAAGGCTTTCCGCAACATTTTGCAGCCGTCGGTGCAAGAGAAGCTGGCGGAGCAGACAGCGGCTTACAAAGGAAAGAAGGGCGGTCTGCTGTGGGTGGTCTCGGCGTCCGACGGCAAGAAGCTGAGCGAGCTGAAGCTTTCTTCGCCACCCGTCTTCGACGGTTTGGCGGCCGCCCGCGGACGACTTTACCTGACCACTTTGGACGGCCGGCTGGTCTGCTTTGGAGCGAAGTAGCCAGTCGAAACCTTTGACCGACAAGGTCCTCTCGACCCGCTCACGTCACGCGACCCGGCGGGTTCCGGCCGACGCGGGACGACGGCGAAGCGGCTGCGTTTCGAGCGGGACGGCTGCCGGCGTGGCCGTCGGCCGCGCCAGGCCCGCCGTTCGGACCCGGCGACCGGGCGTACTGGGCTTCTGTGCCGCGACGTCCGCCCCTGTCGGGCTCGGACGCAAACTGCCGCTCGACGCAGGCGTCACTCCGACAAGGAAAACCAATGCGGACCGGGAGCGCCCGCTCGACGGGCCCGACTCACGGGACGAGGAGCTCCATTCGAAGCGAAATTGACTCGAGACGAAACTCACTCGACGCGAACACTCGCTCGACCACGTCCGACGAGCACCAAAGGCGAAAAGGTGACCTCAAGGCACGAAAGGAACGACACTGTGACGGAAGAACGAACCTACCGTTTGGAGACCCTTTGTTTGCACGCCGGGCACGAAGTCGACCCGACGACTCTGTCGCGGGCGGTGCCGATTTACCGAACCTCGTCTTACTTGTTTCGCGACACCCAACACGCCGCCAACCTGTTCGCCCTGAAGGAACCGGGCAACATTTACACTCGAATCATGAACCCGACCAACGACGTGCTGGAAAAACGGGTGGCGGCGTTGGAGGGTGGAGCGGCGGCGTTGGCCCTGGCGTCGGGAACGGCCGCCATTCACTACACGGTCATCAACATTTGCCGCGCCGGGGACGAAATTGTTTCGGCCAACGACTTGTACGGCGGCACCTTTACCATGTTCAACAACATTCACCCGGAGCTGGGCATTCGGGTGAGGTGGGTGGACCCGCGCGACCCCGAAAACTTCGCTCGGGCCATGACCCCGAAGACCAAGCTGGTCTTTTGCGAAACGGTCAGCAACCCGGCCCTGAACGTGGCCGACCTGGACGCCATTGCCGAAATTGCTCACGCCCACGGCGTGCCCCTCGTCGTCGACTCCACTTTCACCACGCCCTACCTGCTGCGTCCGATTGAACACGGAGCCGACATTGTCGTGCATTCGCTGACGAAGTGGTTGGGCGGCCACGGCACGGGAATCGGTGGAGTCGTGGTCGACGCCAACACGTTCGACTTCACGAAAGAACCCGAAAAGTTTCCGCTCTACAACGAACCCGACGAAAGCTACAACAACATGCGGTACGGTCCGGACCTGGCCGCCGCGGGCCTTCCACCTTTCATTACCCGAATGCGTGTCGTGCCGTTGCGCAACCTGGGGGCGTGTCTTTCGCCGGACAACGCGTGGATGTTTCTTCAAGGAATCGAAACGCTGCCGCTACGAATGCAGCGTCAGTGCGACAACGCTCTGGCCGTCGCCCGGTTCTTGTCGGAACACCGGTTGGTGCAGTGGGTTCGCTACCCCGGACTGCCCGACGACCCGCAACACGAACTGGCAAAGAGGTACCTCAGGAACGGCTTCGGTGGAATGGTCGTCTTCGGCATTCGGGGCGGAGCCGAGGCCGGGGCGAAGTTCATTGAGTCGCTCAAACTGTTCTCGCACCTGGCCAACGTTGGCGACGCCAAGAGTCTGGCCATTCACCCGGCCACGACGACGCACTCGCAAGAGACGGAAGAGCAGCAGCGGGCAGCGGGCATTACGCCCGAGCTGGTGCGACTGTCCATTGGAATCGAACACATCGACGACATTCTTTACGACCTCGACCAGGCACTGTCCGCTTCGCAAAAGTGACGTGCCTGGTGGGGCGTTGGTCGGCCGGACGGCGAGGAGAACGGCACGGTGTCGGAGCCGGTCGGTGTGGTGGTTTTTGCCGGTGGGGGGACGGGCGGTCACTTGACGCCCGGACTGGCCGTGGCCGACCACTTGCGCCGTCAAGGCTGCACGAAGCGGGTGGTTTTCCTGGGGTCGCAGCGTCCGCTGGAGAAGCGACTGCTGGAACAGGCGGGCGTGGAGCACGTCGCCTTGCCGGCCGAGTCGCTCACGTCGCCACGCCGACTGCCCGTCGTGCTTTGGCGAAGCGGCCGCGCGGTCCTGTTGGCCCGACGAGAGCTGCGGCGGCTGAAACCGCACGTCGTCGTCGGCCTGGGCGGCTTCGCCAGCTTCCCGGCTGCTCTGGCCGCTTGCTGGCTGGGCGTGCCGTTGGTGTTGCTGGAGCAGAACGTGGTTCCGGGGCGTGTGACTCGCTGGCTCAGCCGGAAAGCCCAGGCCGTGTGTGTGTCGTGCCAAGAGGTTGCCGCCAGGTTGCCGCCGGGCACCCCCGTCCGCGTGACCGGCAACCCGGTGCGGCCTGCAGTGCTGGACGCCGCTCGGCGGCGCCAACGGTTGGGCGAGCCGTCCGTGCCGACGCTGCTCGTCGTGGGCGGAAGCCAAGGCGCGGCGGCGTTGAATGCGGCGGTCCCGCTGGCCGTCGAAAGGTTGGTGGGAAGCGGCTCGAAAGCCACCCGGCGCCCGCTGCGCGTCGTCCACCAAACCGGTCCGCAGGGCCACGACCTCGTGCGTCAAGCCTACCGTCGGTTGCAGGTGCCAGCGACGCTCGCCCCCTTCTTCGACGACCTCCCCTCCCGCCTGGCCGACGCCACGGTCGTGGTGACCCGAGCCGGTGCGACGACCTTGGCCGAAGTCGCGTGCGTCGGCGTGCCGGCCATTGTCGTCCCCTACCCGTTCGCCACCGACCAGCACCAGCGGGAGAACGCAAGACGGCTGGCGCGGGCCGGAGCGGTTCGGGTCGTCGAGCAGCCGCCGGACGTCCTGGAAGACGAGAAAGCCCAAAGACAATTCACGGCCCGGTTGGCCGAGGCACTGGCGGCCCTGCTGGACGACGCGGAGCTGCGTGGGCAAGCGTCGCGGGCTCTGCTCCGCCTGGCTCGACCAGACGCCGCCGCCCGAGTGGCCGAGGTGGTCCGCAAGGCCGCGCAGACCGCACCGACCCCAGACACCCCGGGCAATTGACCACACTGGCACACCCGGGTATTCTTGCTCGCATGTCCGGCCGTGAATCCCAACGTTCTCGCCAACGCTCGAGCAAACTGAAACAGACGCTGACCGTCTGCGTCTTGTTGCTGGTCTGGTACGTGCTGCTGATTGGCCCGTTGTTCTGGTCCTACTACGAGGCACTGTACTTGAACGGGCCGACGTGGGTGCTGGTGTTCTTCGAGCCGCTGCGGCAGCTGTCGCGAATTCCTTTCGTCGCCGACTTGATCGACCAGTACATTCTGTGGTGGATTACGTGACGGCGTCCGGGCTTGGAGGCAAGCGGCCGGCTCGGGCCGCCGAGAAGGACGTGTGCGTGTCGCCTCGTGCGCCAACTTGGTCCGTTGGCACGCAAAGCGGTTCTCCTCTGGCGGCTCCTGCGGCGACAGCGGCGAAACCTCTGCCGGCGGCCGCAAAGCAACGGCGAGAGTCGCGACGCGGCTGGTCGAGCGGGCGTCGACCAGCCGTCGGCCCTCTTTTGCACAAACGAGCGGTCTCAGCCCTGCAGCCGCCCGGCGCGCAGCGAGCACGCCAAACTGCAGCGCCCGAGCCCGAGCCGCCCTGTCCCCGCCCCGCCAGACCGCGCGGCGGCACCGACCGCGCGGCCTGGGCGGACCTGACCGCACGGCCTACTGGTTGAGCTTCGCCAAGTACTTGTCCGGGTCCTTTTCAATCGCCTCCTTGCAGTGCGGGCAGCACAGAAAGACGGTGTGCTCAGCCCCTTTGCTGTCTTTGACGGTCACCTTGACCGGCACACCCATTTTCCCCAGCGGCTCACCGCTGACCGGGCAGACCTTCTGCTTCTCGGCGGCCGCTCGGTCCTGCTCCGGCAGCTTGGCCAAGTTGGCCGCGACCGCGTCGTCGCTCTTGGCCTGCTCTCCGTGCTCGTGACCCTCCTCCTCGGCCGCCTCTTCGTGCTGCTCGCCCGCTTCCTCTTCGGCCTCTTCTTCCCCTTCGACCTGCTCGCCAGCCTGTGAGCTCACCGCCTCCGGCTCGCCCCCCGTCCCACCAGCCGGCTGCTGGTTCGACGACGGGCAACCCGCCAGTGCCACGGCCACCAGGCAGCCTAACCCAACCGTCCACAGTCGTCGCAGCAACATGACTCCACTCCTCCTTCCTTCTTCGACAAACCACACTTTGAGCCGCCAGCGTGTGACGCCGCGGCCCGTCCGAAAACGTTCTACGTTGAGTTTCAAACGACGCTTTTCGACTCAGCCGGGCACTCGACGTTCGGCTTCCGACCCTTCAGACCGACCTGCTCGGTTTTCTCCGGTTTTGTTCGAGTCCTCCAACCTTTTTTGCTCGCCCCCAGTCGGCTGACAGCTTCCTGAGGTGGCCGCCGGCCCGCGAGCGGCACAGAAAAGGCAACTCACGACCTGAGTTCGGTGAACGGTTTGGGAATCAGTCCGAAGTCGTCCGTCTGCTGGCCTCCTGTGGCCGGACGTGCCGCTCGCAACCCGCCGCGAAAAACCTCCACGGCCGGCCGCGAGACAACGTAGTGCTGTGTCACGCCGAAAAGTTGGGACTCAGTCGACTGTGGCGAACTGTCT
>CAYSAG010000148.1:0-12292 GCA_964428935.1 uncultured Planctomycetaceae bacterium
GTTGGAACTGCTCAAGGAACGGTTCGCGGCTGGGTGAGCGGTTTGCTGTGAGCCGACAGAGCGGGGGGTGGTTGCCGCGGCGCAAAGGAACGGCGCGGGGGCCAATGGAAGCGGTCCTGGGCAAACGCGCCGTCCGGGTTTCTTGAGCCGCCGTCCGGCGGCTGGCGGTTTCCGAAGTCAGCTTCGCACGGCTGACCGACTTCGCACGGCCGGCTGCGGCGGGTAAACTGCAGTGAAGCTCGAAAGTCTGAGAAGCTTGAGGCCTTAGCCGTCTGCGGTCGAGAAATGGTCGGCCGGTGCGCGGTCAACGCGGCGCCTGAGCTCAGGCGGTTGTCGGTCTGTTCGTGCGAGCTTTCTCACAGACGTTTCTCGAAGCCGGGAACGACAGTCTCGGCCGCCCTCGCGACTTCGAACCGAGGGCTGGACCGGGTTTGACTTCGCAACGGGACGGCTGGCGACGTGTCAAAGACCGGTCCCGGCGCTGCTGTGGTCGGGGCGTTGTCCCGGAAGAAACGAGCACGGCCGCGGGCGAAAAGAAGACACCAAAGGACGGAGCGGACATGCGACGGAGCGACTGGTGGGCCGTAGCCCTGTTCTGCTTGGTGAGTCTGCAAGGCGTGTCGGCCCTGGCCGGCCACGCGCGCCTGAAGAACGGGCTGTTCCTGGAGGGGACGCCCGTGCCGCTGCAGTCGCTCAACACCGTCGTCCGCCGGCCGCCCAACGACATTGTCGCCTACCCCATTCTCATGGTCGACACGGGCCTGCAGCGCTACTACGTGTCGGCCCGGCAAGTCCTGGAGGTCAACCAAGACGTCGACCTGGCTCAGTACGAAACATTTCGCTTGCAGCAACGTCGGACGGGCCGAGCGTTGCGGATTCAGTTGGTGGGAGCCATTGTGTCGGCGACGCCGTTCGACGAGTTCGGCCGCCGCCGAGTCCGTTTGCAGACGCCACGAGGCACCGTTGACGTCGTCCAGGGCATTACACTGCTGCACCCCAGGTACGTGCGCGTGGAGGCTCTGAACTACAGCTGGGAATTCAGCCTGGCGACGACGTCCATTCCGCCGGACGTGCTGGACAAAATCCTGCGTCGGCAGATTGACCCCGACAAGCCCCAAGACCGATTGGCCGTGGCTCGCTTCTACCTGCAAGCGGGGCTGTACATGCGAGCTCAAGCCGAGCTGGACGCCGTCCGGCGGGAGTTTCCCGAACTGACCGAACAGGTGGACGAGCTGACTCGCCAGGTCAGACAGCTGGTGGGCGAACAGATTGCCGCGGAGCTGCGGCGACGTCAGCAAGCCGGCCAGCACTTCCTCGCGTACACGGCCGCCAAACAGTTTCCCACGCGAAACCTCAGCGGCGACGTGCTCCGGCAGGTCCGCGAACTGATTGAGCAGTACGAGCAGCGGCGGGAGGACATTGAGACGTGCCGAATGCTGCTGGGCGACCTGCAGGCGGAGCTGTCGAAGCCGGAGTTGGTCGAGACACTGGCACCCATGCGGGCCGAGGTGTGCGAGCAGCTCAACCACGAAACCGTTTCGCGTCTGGCGGCCTTTCTTCAGCTTCGGGACGACCCGACGCTGTCGGCCGAGGAGAAACTGGCCTTGGCCTACTCGGGCTGGGTCCTGGGCAGCACGCACGCCGTCACCGACTTGGAGACAGCCATTCGTCTGTGGAAGGCGCGGTTTCTGCTGTTGCAGTACCTCCGGACGGACGACCCGGTAAAACGCCGGCAATTGCTAGCAGACCTCCACGAGCTGGAAGGTCTGGGGTTCGAGCGGGTTCTGCAGCTCATCGACTTGCTGCCGCCGCCGCTGGAGCCGCCGTCGACCGAACCAGGCGTACCGATTCGCGTCACGGTGCCGTTGCCCGTCGGACCGAGCGGCTCGTCGACCCCGACCAGCTCGCAAGACACCGCCGAAGACCAGCGGCCCGAGCTCGAGTACCACGTGTTGTTGCCGCCCGAGTACACGCCGCACCACCGCTACCCGGCCATTGTGGCCTTGCACGCGGCTCGCGAGCCGCTCGACCACCTGCTGACCTGGTGGGGGGGAACCCGCGAGCATCCGTTGCAGGCCCAGCGGCACGGGTACATTGTGTTGGTTCCCGAGTACGCGTCCGAAGGGCAACACACGTACGACTACAGCCCGGCGGCTCACGCACGCGTGCTGCTGGCTCTGCGAGACGCCCGCAAGCGCTACAGCATTGACTCCGACCGGGTCTTTCTGTCCGGTCTGGGCATGGGGGCCGAAGCAGCTTTCGACATTGGCATGAGCCACCCGGACGTGTTCGCCGGGGTCGTTGCCATTTCCGGTACGGCTGGCGGGCTGTGCACCCAGTACTTTCAGAACGCTCGGGCCCTGCCTTGGTACGTGGTCTGCGGCGAGCTGGACGACGACGTCTTTGAACGCAACTCGTCGCTGCTGAACCGCATGCTTCGGTCGGGCTACGACCTGGTGCTGGCCGAGTACGTCGGACGCGGACACGAGTCGTTTTACGAAGAAATCCACCGACTGTTCGAGTGGATGGGTCACCTGCGACGGCAGCCGCTGCCCAAGCAGTTCAAGGTCAGCACGCTGCGTCCGACCGACAACCGGTTCTACTGGCTGCAGGTGGAAGGTTTTCCGGAGGCGTTTCGAGCGGCGACGAAGACCGGCGTCCGGCGAGACCGACCGCTCCGTCCCCTTTCGCTGGAAGCCCGCGTGGCTGCCGGAAACACCGACCGCAACCTGCTGCAAGTTCGAAGCGGCACGGACAAGACGACCTTGTGGCTCAGCCCACAGGTGGTCGACTTCGACAAACGCGTCGCCGTGCGGCTCAACGGCCGCTACCGCTTCAACCAGTTCGTCCGGCCGGACGTGGAAACGCTTTTGGAGGACTTGCGGGTTCGCGGCGACCGCCAGCGGTTGTTCTGGGCGAGGCTGGAGTTCGACTGAGTTGGCCCGGAGAACTCGGGCCGTCCGAGCGACCAGCGAGGGGAAGCGGGCGACGAGGAAGCGCCTGCGGGGCTTTCACGCAAAAGCACTGACCCGCGGAACCGACGGCGGACGCTTCTTGGACCCAGGAATCAAACGGTCCGGTTGACGGGGCCGTAAAATAGTTTTGGTCGCGACGCGCCGAGCGGCCCGACCGGAGGAATTGCAACGCGGTCGACACGCCGAGGGCGGCTCGGAGCGGACGGGGTGGCGCTTCCTGTTTCGAACGGGGCGAGGTGGTCAGTCGCTGTTCCCTCCGCAAAGGCTTCTTTCCCGGCTGCAGCATTTTTCTTCCCGAAAAGGCGGGCACACGTCGACGCCGTCGGTGTGTCTTGGCGGCCACAGGGTGGTGGGTGGCCGAGGCGTCGGCGCGAGCGTCCGGTTGGCTGCGCGGCGCGTGGACGGCCGGCGTCCCGTCGACCGGTGGTGTGGTTCGAGTGGTCGGTCTGGACCTGTCCGGCAGCGCTCTGGGGCGTTCCGCCAAGGAGGAGGAGCGATGAGAGCAGAGGAGTCGGCAACGGCGACGGAGGCACGACAGCAGGAGAAAGACTCGAAAAAAGTTGAGGCTCTCGTGGCGGCCAAGTTGCGGAAACGGGGTTACCCGGCGCTGGAGGCCGTTCAGTGTCGGTTCCACGAGGGTGTGTTGGTGTTGCACGGACGGGTGCCGACGTACTACCTGAAGCAGGTGGCTCAGCAGGCGGCGGCCGAGGTGGTGGACGTCGAACAGATTGACAACCGCCTGGAGGTTTACAATTCGCCCGTGCGGCGGCCTCGGTGAGGAGCGGCCGGGCAGAAGGGCGAGCCTTTTCGGACGTCGTGGTGCTCGGTCGCCAGCCACCCCAGGCGTTGGACCGACGGACACGCCGTCCGCGCACGACGCGGGCCGTCGAGTAGGGAGTCGAGCGTGAGCAGGCTGTGGGACCGGCTGCGGTCGGTCGCTGGAAAAACCAGGGCGTTGTTCCTATTCTCTTGCCGGGCTCTTGCCGGACTGCTCTGCTTGTTGGCCGGCCTGGCTTTGTGCTTGACCTTGGTGCTCATTCCCGTGGGCGTTCCGCTTGCGCTGTTCGGCGTCGCCCGAATGGTCACGGCAGCCGAAGGGCTGGGACTGTCGCAGCCCGGGGCGCACTGGCGGACGACCGTGCGCGGTCGGGTTGAGCGGCAAGCCGACTGAGCCGGCCGAGGGGGAGGGCAAGTCGACGTCATGAAAGTGCGGCAGAAATGGTTTGAGTTGGTCTGTTTCAGGAGAAGGATGATGAGTACGGCAATCGTCGGTGTGCACGCGAGGGAAATTCTGGACAGCCGGGGGAACCCGACGATCGAAGTGGACGTGGAGCTGGAAGACGGGACGGTCGGACGGGCCGCGGTGCCGAGCGGCGCGAGTACGGGCACCCGCGAGGCGCTCGAGCTTCGCGACGTCGACAACCCAAACCGGTTCCTGGGCAAAGGCGTTCAGAAGGCGGTCAAGAACGTCAACGACGAAATCGAAGGGCACCTCATTGGGCTGGACGCCACCGACCAGGGGCTGATTGACCGGACACTGATTGAACTGGACGGCACGGAGAACAAGTCTCGGCTGGGAGCCAACGCCATTCTGGCCTGCTCCATGGCCACGGCTCACGCAGCGGCTCAAGCGTGCTTCCTGCCGCTGTTCCGTTACTTGGGCGGTGTGGGAGCAAACTGCCTGCCCGTGCCAATGATGAACATCATTAACGGGGGAGCTCACGCCGACAACTCGATTGACATTCAAGAGTTCATGATTGTGCCCGCCGGTTTTTCGTGCTTCAGCGACGCGCTGCGTTGCGGCGTCGAGGTGTTCCACAACCTGAAGAAGGTCCTGTCGCAAAACGGACACAGCACGGCCGTCGGTGACGAAGGCGGTTTCGCTCCCAACCTGGACGGCAGCGAGCAGGCCATTCAGGTCATTCTGGAAGCCATCGAGCGGGCTGGCTACAAGGCCGGCGAGCAAGTGTGGCTGGCGTTGGACTGCGCCGCCAGCGAACTCTACGACGAGGAAAAAAAGACGTACACAATCGAAGGCCAAACCTTGGACGCCGCCGGCGTGGTCGAGCTGCTCAAAGGCTGGGTCGACAAGTACCCCATTTGCTCGGTGGAAGACGGCTGCAGCGAGCAGGACTGGGACGGCTGGAAAATCCTGACCGAGACGCTCGGGTCCAAGTGCCAGTTGGTCGGCGACGACATTTTCGTCACCAACACCAAGATTCTGCAGAAAGGAATCGACGAAGGAGTCGCCAACAGCATTCTGATCAAGCTGAACCAAATCGGCACGGTTACCGAAACCATTGAGGCGGTTCGACTGGCTCACCGAAACGGCTACACAGCAGTGGTGAGCCACCGGTCGGGCGAGACGGAAGACACGACCATTGCCGACCTGGCGGTCGCTTTGGCGACCGGCCAAATCAAGACCGGTTCGGCCAGCCGGACCGACCGAATCTGCAAGTACAACCAGCTGCTGCGAATCGAAGAAATGCTCGGCCCGTCGGCGACGTTCGGCGGCACGCTGAAGTTGCGTTAGTCCCGCGTCCTGTACCCCCGACGCGGTCACAGCCGCAACCAGCCGAGCAAAGGTTCGCCCGCTAGCGGCTGTGCGGGTTGGGCAAGACCGAGCGGCTGTGTGGGTCGGCGAAGCGGGCTGAGCCAGGTTCACGCTACTGACGAGCCCCGTCGATGAAAAAAGTCGGCGGGGTTCTTTTTGCGCGACCAGCACCGGTGGGTGGCAGCGTGCCGCGGACGGCCAAAAGGCACGTCGGGTTCGGTGTGGGTTCGCTGTTCGAACGGCCCGGGCGGCCGCGCCGGGGCGGACACAAAAGCGGCGAAAACGGCCACAGGCATGTCGGCACGCTTGACGGAAAACGAGCTTCCAAGGGGCACCAGCACGGCGGCGCTGACGTCCGTTCTGTTCTGGTGCTTCCTGGTGTGCGCCATTGGTCTGTACGCGGCCGTGGCGCTGGCGCCCAAGCTGTGGATTCACATGAAATTGGTCTCGGAGTACCGGACCAACTACGCCCAAATTCAGGCGTTGCGGGAACGAATCGAGTTCTTGAAAAAAGTCGCCGACGCACTGAAGACCGACCCCGAGTTTCGGGCCGAGTACGCGCGGCTGGACCTGGTCGCCGAGCGAACCGACTCGGAACGGATTAGCGTCAAAGAGCACTTGGCGTGGGACACCCGTCGAGCGGAAATGCTGCCCTGCATTCGGCCGGCCGCCCTGCCCTGGTACGCGCCGCTCGTCCGGCAATTGGCGTTCAACCAAGGAGTGCGACGAGTGGTCTTGGCGGCGGCGGCACTGATTACTGTGCTGTCGTTTGGTTTCTTGCACGAGTCGCAGCGCGACCGGGTGCTGGCGGCCCGGGCTTCCGTCCGCTCGGCCTGGCACGCGCTGGCCAGACGCTACCGGCGGACCTGAGCGGGCAAATGGAGCCGGAACGGGACCTTTCCGCCGGTGCGACGCCCAACGCTCCCTCCCGCTCCGGTGGCCCCTCGGGCGAGACTCGTGCCACGCCGAGCAGCCGTTGAAGCCCGACAGCGACCCTCTGGACGCGGCGTTCCCTTGCCGCGCTACGGCGACCTGCCAGCGAACTTCTTTTTCCACGCCCGAAGCAGCACTTCCCTCAAACGCTCGCTGAACTCCGGCGGCATTTCGTAGGGTTGGCCGTCGCGGTAGAGCTGAATGGTTTGGCGGACGGTGTCGACCACAATTTGGCAGGGGTTGCAACCGGCCAAGTGCTGCTCGAAGCCCTCGCAAATCGCCGGGTCGATGTCGCCGTCGACGTAGTCGTTCAGAGCTTTCAGCAGGTCTTCGCACTTCATGGTCGGGTGCCTTTTGGTTTGCTTCTTTGACCCTCGCTCCGTTCGCCAGGTTACAGAAATTCGGTCAAAACTTTCGGTCCGTGTCGGGTTTCGGTCTTGTGGACGACTCTTCGTCGGGCTGCCGGCAAGAGCCGCCGCCACCCGTGGCCTGCGGGGTTCTTGTTGCCGTGGCCTTGTGGCCCGTTCGCTCCTTCCGCGGCCCCGCCGCTCCACCGTCCGGCCCCGCCGACTCCGCAGAACCAGCCTCAGTGGTCGCGGTGGGGCTGGACGGCCGTCCGCTCGTCGCCCAGTGCCCGGGTCAGTTTCTCTCGCAGCATCAGTCGTGCTCGCATCAATCGAATTTTGACGTTGGACTCACTGATTCCGAGCAATTCGGCTGTCTCTCGCGTCGACAACTGCTCCATGTCTCGCAGGACGAACACGACGCGGTACTTTTCGTCGAGTTGTTGCAGTGCGTCGGCCAGCAACCGGCGAACCTCCGCGTCTTGGGCCAGCTTTTCCGGGTTGTCCCGCCACCGGGCAATGTACTCGGGGTGAGGCAGGGGGGCCGAGTCGGGGTCGGGTTGGGTGTCCAGAGGGACCGTGGGCTGGTTTCGTCGTTTGCGCAGAATTTTCAGGGCGTAGTTGGTCGCAATTCGCGACACCCACGTGGCGAACGACGCCTCCTCGCGGAACTGGTCCAAGTGCTCAATGACGCTCAGCAGCGTCGACTGCACCACTTCCCGCGCGTCTTCCGCGTTGCGAACAATGGCGAACGCCACGTTGTACAGTCGCCTCTGGTGCCGGCGAACCAGCTCCTCGAAAGCGGAAAAGTCGCCCGACTTGGCCCGGTGCACCAGCTCGGCGTCGGGGTCCGGCTTGGTTGTCATTCGAGTCAGTCCTTCGGCTGGTGAAGAGGGAGAAGAGGGCAGACCGGAGCAACCGGCCCGGCCACGGCGAAACCACAATGACAGATTGCCTGCCCAGCGGCAAGCTCTCGAGCGCGGCCGTGCGCTTCGCGCCGCCCGACGCCCTTGCTGGTCGACCGGCAACTTGGAGGCCGGCCCACGCCGGCAACCGCTGTCCTGGACCTGCTCGCCAACGCCGCCGAAACCAGGCGCGGGTTTCTGTCCACAGACGCCGCTCGCTCACGCCTGCCGGCGGGTCGGACAGCCGAAGCCGAAGCGGTCAAGCGTTCCCCGGACGGTGGTCCGCCGGTTCTCTGGCGAGCGAGGTCGGAGCGGTCTCGTCCCCGGCCGAATCCGCTACGGCTGCGGGAACAGTTCGGCCAAACGTCCGACCGCTCGCTCCAAACTGGCTCGAGCAATTTCGACCTCGGCCTGAGCGTTGGTCACACGGACGCGAGCGTCGGACAAGGCCACTTGAGCGTCAATCAGCTCGGTGATTGTCGCCGTCTGACCGCGGTAGCGAACTTCGATTTCCCGCAGCGCCTCCTTGGCGTGCTCGACCGCTTGCCGGGCAACGCTCAACCGTTCCTGAGCGTCGCGCAGGCGGAGGTAGGCGTCTCGCACGTCCAGCTCAATGTCCGAGGCCAGTCGTCGGTACTTGGCGGCCACGAGCCGGGCCTGCGCCGCGGCTCGGTCGACGTCGGCTCGCGTGCGCCCCGAGTCGATCAAGTTCAACTGCAGGACCAGCCCGACGAAGAAGCTGTCGTTGCCGCTGTGGAAGTTGCTGGTGAACACGTCGTAGTCGGCCACGACGCTCAGCGTCGGACGCTTGCCAGCCTCGGCCGCTTCGACGGCGTACTGAGCGGCCTGGAACTGGCTGCTGACCTGCTGCACTTCCGGACGACGGTCCAGTGCCGTGGCCACCGCCTGCTCCAACCGGTCGGCGTGGTCGCTCCACGGGGCCTTGGGCACGTCGGATGGCAGCGGCTTGCGCGGCACTGGCTGCCCCAGGACGTTCTCCAACCGCGCCCAAGCCAGTTCGAGCTGGTGCTGGGCCGAAACAAGCTGCTCGCGGGCTTCCGCCAGTCGAACCTGGACGGACAACACGTCGGACTTGACGGCCGTTTCGGCTCGGTACCGAGCCTCGACGAACTGCAGGTGACGCTCAACCTGCTCGACCGTCTCCTTCCGCACCTGCAGTAATTGGTTGGCCTGCAACAAGCGGTAATAGGCTTCGGCGGCCTGAAAGACCAGTTGGTTGCGAGCGGACTGGAGAGCCGCGTGGTCCGCCTGGAGTTTCCACCGGGCCGCTTGCAGCTCGGCCGCTCGTCGCCCGCCAGCGTAAATGACTTGCTGGGCTCGCAACCGGGTGTCGAACTGGTCTTCAGTAATCGGAACGTTGAAATTCCGGTCGAACCGCAGGCGCCGTTCGTTCAATTGGTACATGAACGCAGTGACGGGGTTGTCGGACACACCGTAGTTCTCGGTGAAAGTCAGCGTGGGGAAGAACTCCGCCCGAGCTCGCCTCGCCGTGGCCTCCGACACCCACGTCTGTTCCACCGCCGCCTGCAGGTCCGGACTGGACTGCAGCGCCAACTGAATGACCTCGCTCAATTGCAGCGTTTCCGCCTGCTGCGACTCGCCTTGCGCTTGCGCGGCCACGTTTCGCACCGAAGGTGGCGGAGGCGGAACCGTCGCCGGCTCGGCCGCGGGTGCTGCGGCCGGCTCTTCCGACACCAGACTGCCGGTCGACGGGCCGCCAGCCAGCCGAACGCCTTCGGGCTGGTCGAGTCCGCTCGCTACAGCTTGGCCTGAGCCGTCGAGCGGCTTGTCGGCAGCCGTCGCGGCGGTCAACGTGTCGCGTGTCGGCGAAGGCGTCGAGTTGGTCGGACTCTGTGCCGCCACGGTCAGCGTCGCGGTCGGCTGGTCGGAGACCGAAACCGGCCTCGGCGCGCGCGTCTGCTCGACCAGCGACGAGCCGGTCGACACGCAGCCGGTCGCGGCAAGACCACCGGCAACGAAGGCGACCAGCCGGTTGATTCGGTTGCGAAGCATTTTGCCCCCCTTCCTGCTGGGCCCACAGAATGTGCACTTTCCCTGCATTCGGCTGTTTCGTACTCATCGGCAGATTTCTGAGGTCCACTCAAATCGGAACATTCGAAAGAGTGAATTGGGCGGGATTCCGCAGCGGCCGACGCAGGTTGGAAGGACACTCACCGTCGGGCTCGGGCGAACACTACGCTCGTCAGAACAGATAGTCTCGCCGGTGCCGTGTGTGCGCCGGTCGCACCGCGGTCGGACACGAACGGCGTCTTTGGGCAGAGCAAGGCTGTCGCAAGAACAAAGGCGGGAGTTTGAGCGGCCTTCTCGGCGGGGTGTCTCGCACTGTTCGGACTGCGGCAGGGAGACGAAACGGCACGCGCAAAAGACGGGCACCGACTGGCAGAACGCCGAGGCAAGCTCCGACAGCAACGAGCTGGCCTCCTTGTAGCCCTCGATTCGTCTCGGGCGGTCAGAGAGCTCCTTTCGACAAGACTCCGGCGCCTGGGCGGTCGTGGTCGGTCAGGCCGACCCGCAGACTCACACCCAGCTCGGCGGGTGGGTGGCCTCGTACACCACGCACTCTCGCGGGAACGGGTGCTCCAGCATCGACCGCAACTCGCGCTCGACCCGTTCGTACGAGAACAGTCGTCGGGCGACCTGGTAATTGTGTTCCACCATTTGCTCGCGGTACGCGCGGTCTTGCAGGACGTAGAGCACTTCGTCGACCACGTCTTGGGTGAGGAAGCCTTCCATGCAGACCGTCCGAAAGCCGCACGGCTCAATGTCCGTCCGGTAAATGGCGTAGCGGTTGCAAAAGATGGGTTTCCGGAAGTAGACGGCCTCGAGAAACGCGTTGCCGAACCCCTCGTAAGTGGAGGGGTACGTCACCAGGTCGGCCACTTGGTAGGCGTCCCAAACGGAGTAGACCTTCTTGCCGTCGGCAGTGCGGCCTCGGTGCGAACGAATGCGGCCGTGGGCGAAAATGACGGGAACTCCGAGCATTTCGGCGTACTCGCGCACGCGTCGGGAGTAACTTTCCCCTTCGTCCCCTTCGCCGTGGCTAATGACCAGTTTGAACCGCGGGTCGTTGAGACGTCGAATCAGTTCAATGCTCTGTTCGATTCCTTTGCGCGGCACGACGCGAGTCGGCTGCAGGACGAGGAAGTCGCCGTCCTCGAGTCCCAGCTCGTGCCGCATGTCTTTCACGTAATCGTCCGGCGGAGGCGGCGGCGACTCGAAGTTCATGACGTTCGGAATGATTCGGTACTGCAGGCCCGTCCGTCGCCCAAACTCCGCTCCCGCCACCGAATTGATGACCACGTGCAGCATTTCTTCGCGGGGCGGCGGAAAGAAGGCCGAAATGTAGTCCGGCACCGCGTTGATCAAGAACCGCTCCCGTTCCCACACGAAGTCGTGGTGGTGTGCAATCGCTGGAATGCGCGTCTCGATCAGCAACTCCACCAACGCCACGCCCAAAGGAATGTTCAGCGGAATGGTCAGGCAGTTCTCGGCAATGATGAAATCGATTTGGAACTTCTGAATGGCCCGGTAGAGCTGGGTCTTGATTTCCGAAGCGGTGGAGCGAATCAGCGAGCTGATTTGCCGAGCTCGAAACTCGACCCCGAACACCTTGCGGTTGATTTCACGAATGACGGGGTGCCGGAAGTGAGCTCGGCGAATGATGTAACTCCGCTCCGGCGGCCGGTCACTGGCCCCGGTAATGAAGAAGCACTCGTGCCCCATTCGCTGCAGGATTTCGGTCCACTTGGCAATCTCCAGGCTGACGCCGTCTGTGCCTTCACACCGAGTTGAAACAAAGCCAATGCGTCGTGGTCGTCCGTCGGTCATGGAACAGTCGCTTGAGTCTGGGTTTTCTTGGTCTGCATCCGGCGGCTCTTGACGGCCGACGCCCTTGTCTGCACTGACCGGTGGCCACGTCGGCCCCTCCAAGCGAAAGCTGCACACTGGCCAGTCCAAAAGAATAGCACGCCCTCGCCCGGCGTCACAGGGAAGAAACTTTCCGAAGACCTGGTGCGCCCGCCGGGGCAAGCCCCGCAGTCGCCCCGGCGATGGACAACCCCAAGGCGAGGACTTCCGATTCCAACACGCTCGGCCGTGTGCGCTGCCCTCCTACCGGCGCTGGCCAACGCGAACGGTTGGGTTGCAATCGGACAACGTCGCAGGTGAAATAGGTCGGTTCCTTTGACTACTGGTCGCGCCTTGGGGAGAGATGGAGGTTCTCGGTTGTTTTTCGAAGAGGGATCGCCGCCAATGCTGTGCACGCTCGCCTTCGTAAAACGCCTTGCGCTTGCGGCGCTCGCGCTAACGGTGTCTGCCGGGACGTGGACTCAGACCGCCGTCGCGGGGTGCGACTGCGGCTTTGTCAGTCTGTTCGACGGAAAGACGTTGCGCGGCTGGATCGGAGCGACCGACGCCTACGTCGTCGAGAACGGAGTACTGGTTTCCAAGCCGGACGGCCACGGGAACATTTTCACCGAAAAAGAGTACTCTGACTTTGTCATCCGCTTCGAGTTTCGGCTGACGCCGGGCAGCAACAAC
>CAYSAG010000149.1:0-12214 GCA_964428935.1 uncultured Planctomycetaceae bacterium
GACTTGGCGACTGCCGCAGCGTGGCGAAGCAGGGAGCGGACGTCGGCTTTCGCCCGAGCCAACGCGGCCAAGGCCGCTTGTTGACGCGCGGCGTTCCTGGTGGCGGTGGCCGCGCGAAAGACGGCCTCGGCCAACTGTCGGCCCAGCGGGCGTGTGGCCGGGTGGTCCAAGGCCTCCAACGCGAGCAGCCACGTTCCCGGCTCGCACGCCACGTCCGTGTCCTTCTCGACGCGCTCCGCCCACTGCCGAAGCGCCGGCACGGCTTTCTCGGGAGCGGGGCCGCAGCAGAGCGTCAGAAGGTGGAGGACCTCCAGCCGCCGGCGAGCCACCGAGTCTTTGTCTCCCAGTTCAGCCATTCGTTTGGCGACCAACTGCTGGACCAGCGAAAGCTTCCCGCTCTTGCGGGCGTGCCGCAGCAGAACCGGCAACAGTTGAGCCGACGCGGTGGCAACCTCGTCGGGAGGCGGCCCAATGGACACCGCCCCGGCGTACCGCGAGGTGGTGAGGTTCGACGGCAGCGGGTCTTGTACGACGAAGAAGAGCTCCAGGTCGGGGCTCGGCTGCCGGAGCTGAGTAACGAGCGAGTTCAGCGTGGCCTCGCGGCGAGCACCCAGCACCTTTGCAAAGCACTCCTGCAAGCTCCGTGCAGCCTCTCGCTGCGTGTAGACACTGACCGCCGGCCGCCCGGCCGCCCACTCGTGCAGAAGCCGTTGGTAGACGGACAGGGCGTCCAACCAGAAACCGTGCTGGCGCAGTGCTTGAGCGACCCACAGTCGGTCGTCGCTGGACCACATTGCAGGTGGCCGCGCCGTGCGTGACGTTCCCGCGTCCGGTCGCACGACTTTGAGCAGGGTCTGCCGAGCTTTCTCCCGCTTTTCCAACTTGAGGTAGATTTCGGCCAACCGAATGGCCGTCAGGACCACGCCTTGTGGCTGGAAGCGGCTGGCGCTTTGGGCCGGCGCAGAGGACGTCCACAGGTCCGCGGCCACTTCGAGGGCGGAACGGGTCGAGCACGCGGCCAACTCTTGCCTCAGCGTCGTCTGGTACGGGAACCGACGGGCGAACTCCGGGTCGGTCTGGCAGCGTCGGCCGATTTCCGCCAGCGGGCGCTCGTCACCGGCTCGACGAGCCAACAGGGCGACCATTAGGTCGCACAGCGGTTTCCACTTTGGAGCGGCTTTGGCGGCGGCGCGCAGTCGCTGCTTCAGGTCGTCGCCCTTGCCCAGGCGGTGAGCCAAGTCGGCCCAGCGAATGAGGGGTGTGGTGACGGCGGGAAAAACTGTGGACCCGCCCACGGTGACTGTCGCTTGGTCCAGGGCTCTCGGGGGCAGCTCACTCGCCGCCTGGCTCTCCGCCAACGACAACAGCTGGTTGTAGACCTCGAGGGCCTGTGCCAGACGCCGTCTGGTGTGCAAGAACGCGGCGAACCGGAGAACAAAGCCGCCTTTGGCTTCAGGCGGAGCGACGTCAATGACCGCGCGGTAAACCTTGCACGCGTTCTCGACGTCCGTCCGCTCCGCGCTCAAACGCGTCAGAATGTTCGACAGCTGGTAAGGCGAACGGCGGACTGCGGGAGAGCCCTCGAGGGTGCGAATGTGCTCGGCGAGCAGGTCCAGACGGCCGGCTTTGACGTAGTACCCGGACACCTCGTACCCGACTCGAAGAATTTGCTCGGGGTCTTTCTTCCAAACGAGTCCGAGCAACTGAATGCCGTTGTCGTAGTCTCGCCTGTGGAACAGGAACTGCGCGAGCTCCAGGACGAACCGCACTCGCACTCGGTTGGGGCGAGTGGCCAGCAAGCGGTCGACCATGGCCCGGGCTTTTTCTGGTTCGCCTGCGGCCGTGTAGTACTCGATCAGTTGTCTCATGAGCGTCGCAGACTGGGGGGCCGCCGCCAGTTGACGCTCGGTTTTTTCAATGAGCGGTTGCAGTTGGCCCGCTTGGGCCAACACGTCCAAAGCCTGAGAGCGGTACAAAGCGACTGTCGGGGAACCGAGGCCGCTGCCGTAGGACGTTCGGCGGAGAATGGCTCGGGCAATTTCGACGGCTCGTTGCAGGTCGGTCTTGCGTGTCTCGACCATGATTTTGGCCAGCTCGCCCGGCCGTTTCCCGGCGGCCAAGGTTGCGCGGCTGAGGAGCTGTTCGCTTCGAGCCACCAGTCCGTACCGTCGCAAGGCGGCTGCCACTTTCGTCTGCTCGGAGGGCTGCAGTTGCATTCCGAACAGGCGCAAGGCCGCTTGCTTGCCCGCTTCGTCGTCGCCGACCAACTGGGCCAGCTCCAACCTCATTTTTTCCAGCGTCCGGGCCGCGGGACCGAACGGAATCGACACTCCCTTCAGCGTCGACAGAGCACTGCGGTAGTCGCCCGAAGCCGCGTAAGCCCGCGCCAGCAGTACGCGAATTTCGACATTGCCGGGAAGTTCGTTCGCAAGCGTCTTCAGCTGCTCCAGCGCCGGGCCTCGCTCCCCGTGCCACCACTGCACGAAAACTTCCGCCAACTTCCAGCACTGCCGCGCCACGCCCGTGCTGCCGGACACCTTCGACGCCAGCGACGCCAGGAGCTGGTCGGTCTGACCCGCTTTCCGCGAAGCGAAGTAAGTCGTGGCCAGAACCTGCAGCCGCTGGTCGTCCAACCACGTCGACGGACAGGGAAACAGTCCAAAATTTGTGGCGCCAACGTACGCCGAGGGAACGGGCAACGACGTCACGAACGGCATGGACGGAGCAAAGGACGGAGACGCGGCCAACGAAATCGGGGGCAGGGGAGCCAAGCTCCGCGGCACACGCTCAATTCGGTCCGGGTGCGTTGCCGTCATGTAACAGTCGAAGACCGACAGCACGTCACTCCACTTCTTCCCCTGCTTCAGCTGCACCGCCGCCGACTCAATGAGCGACCTGGCGAAGGCGGCGAAAGCCGCTCGCGAAGAGAGACTCGAAGACGACCCCAACTGCTCGGCCCGCGACAACAGCTCGCCGCGCAACTGGCTGTCGTCCAGAAATTGAACGACGAAGCCCAACTGCAGCAGTTGTTGCAGGTCGCGTGCATTGGCCACGGCCTGCCGAGCGCACGCGACGGCCTGCTCCTTTTCGCCGGCCACCGCGAGCAGCCGAACGTAGTCGCTGGCCAGGAAGACGGCCAGGTCCGGGCGGTGCGTCGCGAACCACTCGTAGAGCGGCCGTTTTTCGGCCAGGCGGTCTTTCGCTTTCTCCTTCGTCAAGGGCTTTGGCTCCGCTGCGAACGGCAGCTTGAACCAAACCAAGCGCGGCTCGACGGCCTGGGGACTCTCGGCCACCCACCGTTTCAACAACGGCACCAACCCCTCGTCGTTTCGTTCGGCCACCTGAATCCAGACCAATTGTCGGAGCGCCGTCAGGTCGGAAGCAGCGCGGCGACGGAGCTGCTCGACGTACTGCCGTTGCCTGCCTTGCTCACACGCGGCTGCGTAAACGACCAAAGCGGCCAGTTGTTGAGCCTCTTCCAACGTGAGCGGTCTCCACGGCACGCTCCCTCGAAGACCCAGGTTGTCGGCGTGGAGAGCTCCCCAGGTCCAAGCCAGCCGTTCGGTTCGCCACAGTTCCGGCGGAGGGTTGGGGAGACCGCTCCGACGGCCGGGGCCGCTCCAGTAGCCCGGCGAGTAGCTTTCCCGGTAGCGAGTGGTGGGAGGCAACGCGAGCAGGGCCTGAGCGGTTCGGACGGCGTCCTCCAACTGGCGGCTGAACCAGTAAGCGCAAGCCAGCCGGTAGCCGAACCGCCAGTCGTCCGGCCGCTTGCGCCACTGGGGCTCAGCCAAAGCAATGGCTTCGGCGTACTGGCTGGCGGCCAGAGCGCGGTCGACGGCCGTCAAAACGCGAGTCGGGTCCGACGCTTTGCGGGCCAGCTCCAGCTGAATTTCCCTGGCCCGTTTCTCGTCGCCGGCCTTCTGGTAGAGGCGGGCCAGTCGCTCCAGCGACCGTTCGGTCCGAGACAACGTGACCAGCTCCTGCTGGTACTGCAGCGCCGACTCGACGTCGTCCAGCAGCTCCGAAAGTGCGACCAACTGCTCCAGCACGGCCACGTCGTTCGGGCGGCTCACCAGCAACCCGGTCAGCTCGCGCCGAGCGCTGACGTAGTCCTGCAACTGTGTGTAAGCCCGAGCCAGGTACAACGTCGTGCCGACTCGGTCCTCTTGTGTGCGTCGGAGCGTTTGCAGGCGGGCAATCAGTTCTTCACCGCGGCCGGCCACGGCGTACACCGCGGCCAGTTGGTCGACGACGGCCAGCTTGTCTTCCTGCGTGTCGGACAGCTCGAACGCTCGCCACAGTTGTTCGAGCGCCTCGTCGTAGAGCCGGCACTCCTGCAAGTGTTGGGCCAGCAACAGCCGCAACTCCCGGTCGCGCGGGTTGGCCCGCAGCGCTTCGCGCAGGACGTCCAGTCCCTTCTCGGTCTCGCCGCCGGAGAAGTACACGTTGGCCAGCAGCTCGGCCGCCTGGCTGTTCTCTGGGTTCCGGCGCCACAGTTCCTGTGCCGCTTTCACCGCGGCTTCGAGCCGTCCCAAACGCTGCTCAAGCGAGACGACGCGCGTCAAGTACTGCGTGCGAAGTTTCGGGTCGAGCTGGGCCAACCGGCGGTACTGCTCGGCCGCCGCGGCCAGGTCGCCGCCCTGTTCGTAAAGTTCCGCCCTGAACCGAAGCAGGAACGGGGCGTCGGGCTTCTGCTCCAACGCACGTTCGACGTACTTCAAAGCGGCCAGGTGGCGACCAGAGGAGCCGGCCAGCATGGCTGCAAACCACGCGTCGCGCACCGAGGCGGCTTTGGAGCGAACGGCCTGGTCCAGCTTCTTGGCTTCCTGCTCGACCCGGTCCGCCTCTTTGAGCAGGACCAAGCGTTGAGTCAGGCACTGCTCGAGCAGCAGGGGAGTGTCCGCCAGACGCTCCATTTCGTCGACGTGCTTCAGCGCCTGGTCGTAGCGGCCGTCCCGAGCCAGCAACTCGGCCGCCAGCTTGTGGACGTCGAAGCGGTCCGGGGTTTTGCGCGCCGCCTGTTCGACCGCCTCGACCGCTTCCGCCAGCCGGTCGACACGGGCCAACAGCTCGGCGACGCGCAACAGGTTGTCGGTGGTCTCGCGTGGCGGCTCGGCAATTTTTCTCCACACGGCGACGGCCTGGTCGGTTCGTCCGGCTGCCCAGAGGAACTCGCCGTAGTACTCTCGGTACTGCGGCACGTCCGGCGCGCGACGCACCGCCTCGGCGTAGTACTTCGCGGCGGCCTGGGTGAGCGGGTTCTTCCACGGCGCGGCCTCGGTGTCGGCGGCTCGACCCGGTCCTGCTGCTGAGCCCACGCCGGCCGCCTCGCGACACAGCTCGGCCACACGCAGTGCGGCCAGCGGGTCGTCCGGCCGCAGCTCGGCAATTCGTCGCCACACGTCCAAGGCTCGCTGCTGAGCCGCCTGGGCGTCCGGCTGACCGGCCTGAATGTAGAGCCGGCCCAAGCGGGCCAGGGCGTCGGCGTCGCGCGGCCGCTGCTCGACCAGCGTCCGGGCTTCGTCCAGAGCCGCCGACAAACGGCCTTGGCGGACCAGTTCGCCAATCAGTTTTTCGCGAATGTCAGTGCGACTGGGAGCCGCTTTCAAGGCCGCCCGGTACTCCTGGAGGGCTGCGTCGTCTTGACCCAGCTCGGCCAAGACGGCAGCCAGACGCACCCTCGACTCCAAGTCGTCCGCGTGCTCTTTGAGTCGGCCGCGGTAGTACTCGACCAGCCCCGTCCGGTCGTTGGACCGAACGAAAATGGCTTCGATTCGTCGCCGAATGTCCTTGGCCAGCCAGCTGTCGGGTTTGACTTGGTCCAGACAGCGGCTGAGCGTGCGAATGGCCGTTTCCAGCTTGCCTTGGCGAACCTGAAGCTCACCGATTTCCACCTCTGCCATGAGCCGCCGGTAGGGGTCGGCCTGAACCAACTGAGCCAGTTGCCGGTAGCGACGAATGGCCTGCTCGAACTCTTCTTCCTGGGCGAGCAGCTCGGCCAGCTCCTGCAGGGCAATTGGGTCGTTGGGGAACGCGTCGGCCAGTTGCTCCCAGGCTTCCAGCGCCGACTCTCGGTCTCCCAGTCGAAGACGCACTCGCCCCAGGTTTTTCAGAATTTCGACAAGGTCTGCCCGCTCTGGCTTGCACTTCAGCGCCCGCTCGAAAGCCGCTGCCGCGTCCTGGTCTTTGTGCAGACGCATGGCCAACTGGGCAACGGCGTAGTGGGGGTAGTAGTCCTGCGGGGCCAGCTTCGCGGCCTGCCGGTAGGCCTGCAGAGCTTGCTCGAACCGACCACGCCGCTCGTAAATCATTCCCAAGACCAGGCGTGCTGCGGCGTCGTCGGGCTTCTGCCGGACCAGCCGCTCGTAGTGAGCGACCAGCTCGTCCAGCTTGCCCGCGTCGAGGTAGTGGCGGTAGAGCAGGTCGAAGGCCGTTCCTTTCCGAGGTCGCTGCGACAAGAGCCGGTGGTAGCGTTGCGCGACCTGCTCAAACTGCCGTTCGTTCGTCGTGGGGCTTTCAGCGTCGCCAGCCGGCGCCGCCGAGGCCAAACAGACCAGAACCAGCACGCCCAAAGCCACGGAAAGGCGTCTCATGGCACGGCTCCTAACCGTTCGCTCGGACCGGTGTCAACGTCTGCCCACCGATGGTCGCATTCGACCGCGACGTTTGCAAGCGAAGGGAGTGGCGCGGTCGGCCAGCCGCTCCAGGAAAGGCAACCGGACGGCGAATGCGTCGCGGCGGGCAACGCTTTTGTCTGGCCGACCCGCCGGAAGGGCGAGCGGCCACGGCGAATGGCAACCGGCAGCAGTCGGCCCGCGCTGGCGAGGAAAAGAAAAGACGGCTGCCGTTGAAACGGCAGCCGTTTGCGCTCGCCGCGGTGCTGGCGTCGGGAAACCACGGGCCGACTGTTGGGGTCACCGTCTCGCCGCTCGGCCTTCGTCGTGGAAAGTCCGGCGCGGCACGCCGCCGTCTGGCCCGGCTCGGACCGCGTCGCGCTTGCAGCCGGCTGGGGACATTACTCTTCGGCCTCCGCAGCTTCTGAAAGAGCAAGCGGTCGACGGATTAGCCCTCCGCCTGTGGCTCAGGTGACTCCGCCGACTATTCCGCCGGAGCGTTCAAGCCGGGAACCTCAACCACCTTCGGCTCCAGCCCGGCCTTCGCCAGCACGAAGTAAACAACGAACCCGACCACCAGCGAGTACACGCCCGTAATTTGCCACTTCGGCAAAATTCCAATCCAGCCGTGGTTCAGAATGCCGACCAGGAAACCCAGGAGCCACGCGGCGTAGCCCGGAATGCTCACGCCCTCACGCGGGCCAGCCCACTTGAACCCGCTCAGCATGTAGTCCGCAATCATTGCTCCAATGACCGGACCGAAGGACGCTCCAATCAGCGTGAAGAACGGAGCCAGATTGCCGGCCACGCCCAACGCGGCCAGAATGATTCCAATGGTGGCACCGCCGAGGGTCAGCGGAATTCGCGTCTTCTCGCTGCCCAACATGGTCGACAGGCTGTTGCCAATAATGAACGAGCAGAAGCAGGCCGGCGCAATCGACCCAATGGCGAACAGAATTTGCATGACGCTGCCCAGCTGCTTGCTCAGCACGGGCAGTGCTCTGCTGAAGGTGTAGTCTTGCAGTTGGCCGTTGATGCCGTGAGCTCCGGCGACGGCCAGCAAGGCCAGCCCGCCAGCAAAGACAATGGCCACCCAGATTCCCACAATGCCGCCCCAGCGGACGTCGTCTGCGTTGCGGTTGTTGCTGCAGAAGTCCGCGCCAACGGCTCCGGCCGTGGCAAAGAAACCAATGACCATTTGAATAATGAACAGCATCCCGGGCACCTTCTGGTCCGCAGCGGGTTGGTACTGGCCGACGTGAGCCAACCCGATTCCGCCGGCGATTAGCAACATGACGATGGGCACAATCGGGAAGAAGGTCGACATGCGAGCGACGTACTCAATGCCCAAAGCTCCGAACAGCGCGAACAAGTAGCCCCACACGACCGTGGTGATGACAAAGACCAGACTGAACTGACCACGGGCACCGAAAATCGAAGTCGAGTACTCTCCCAGGCCGACTCCCTTCAGCACCAAGTCCGCGGCCATGTATGTGGCAACACTGTACCAACCGATTTGCAGCAGCCCCATGAAAATGCCGGGCAGGAAGTAGCCTCCCTTCGTGCCGAAGGTGCTCGTGCCGACAATGTACAGTGGCAGTCCCGTCTTCATGCCCAGCATGCCCGGCACGTAGTAGAACAGGGCGAACGCCAGGAACCCGGCAATGACCAAGCCCAGCAGGCACATGCCCAGCCCGGCCATGTCCAGAGCTCCGGGGCCGTCGGACGTTCCGGCCATCTGCTCGAAGAAGGCGATCCATAGGAAAATGCCGGCGTAGGACTGAGCCGTGTTCTTGAACCACGCGGCTCGCTTCTCGGCCGGCACCGGTGAGGCCGTCCGGAGGTACGAAGGAATGGATCCGTTTGCCATGGTTTCGTCCTTTCTCTCAGAAGCTTTCCCACCGAGTCCTGTCAGAGGTCTCCGTCACGCTGTCGTTTCGCCGCCGTCTGGCTTGCAGAAGGCGGCTGCTGGTTGGAAGCACCCACCAAGAAACCGTCGGGGAAGCGCAAAGTCAAGGTTAGTTGGTTCGCGACGTCGCGTCCCCGGCGAACTCGACGCTCGGGCCAGAGGCCGGTTCTTTTCCGCGTAGCCCGCCCGCGTGGCCACCGGTCCCGCCCGGCCTTGCAGTGCTTGCGACGATTTCGGACGAACGGTAGCATAGGCAGCCAACCGGGCCGGGGCGGGAGCGAGGGAGGGGAACGACCCCCGTCGCGGCGGAGGGACGCTCGGAACTCCAGTGGCAGCCTGTGTGTCGGGCTTTTTGTGCGCAGAAGAGAAAGGGAGCCATGTCGACACCAGTTGAACTTTCCGTGGAGCAACTGAAGGAGAAAGCGAAAGTGCTGCGCCGGCACATTGTTCGAATGACGACGAAGGCCGGCAGCGGCCACCCGTCCAGCAGCCTGTCGGGCGTTGAGGTGGTGACGGCGTTGTACTTCGGCGGCCTGCTGCGGCACGACCCGAAGAACCCCACGTGGCCTCAGCGGGACCGGTTCATCCTGAGCAAGGGGCACGCGGTCCCGGTCTTGTACGCGGCACTGGCCGAATCGGGTTACTTCCCGGTGGACGACCTGATGACCCTGCGCGAGCTGGGCAGTCCACTGGAAGGACACCCCAACATGAAGCGGCTGCCCGGCATCGAGGCCTCGACCGGCTCGCTCGGTCAAGGTTTGTCCATTGGAATCGGACACGCCTTGGCCGCTCGACTGGACGGCTACGACTACCACGTCTTTGTCATGCTGGGCGACGGCGAGCTGGGGGAAGGACAGGTCTGGGAAGCCTTTGCGGCGGCCGCCAAGTACCGACTGGCGAACCTGACGGCGGTCATCGACCGAAACGGGTTCCAACAGACCGGGGCGACGGTCGAGGTCCTGGACCTGACGCCCCTGGAGAACAAGATCGAAGCGTTCGGCTGGCACGTGCAAAGCATCAACGGAAACGACATGGACGAGGTGCTGGCCGCGCTGAAAACGGCCAAGAGCGTGTCGGACCGTCCGACGGCCATTGTGTCGAACACCAAGAAAGGGTTCGGCATTTTGCCGGTGCTGGAAGAGCTGGGGGACGTGAACTTCCACGGCAAGCCGTTGCCGCCCGAGGCTGCCGAGAAAGCGTTGGCCATGCTGAACTGACCGGCTGGCTCCGCCCAGTCGTGTCGTCCGACGTGGCGGGACGGGGCTGCTGTCGAAAGGACGACGGCAGACGAAAGGGTCTCGGACTTTCATCCAGGAGCAGAGCGGACAATGAAGCTGGGACAGATTAGTGGCCTTCAAGTGGGCAAGGCGACGCGGGACGCGTTTGGAGCGGCGTTGGCCGAGCTGGGGGAGAAGTACCCGGAGGTGGTCGTGGTCGACGCGGACGTGGGCAATTCGACCCGCACCGAAAAGTTCGCCCAGAAATTTCCGGACCGGGCCTTCAACGTCGGCATTGCCGAGAGCAACATGGTCGGCATTGCCGGCGGACTGGCAGCCAGCGGCAAGACGCCCGTCGTGGCCAGTTTCGCTTGTTTCCTGTTGTGCAACGCGTACGACCAGATTCGAATGTCGGTGGCGTTTCCCGAGCTGAACGTGAAACTGGTTGGGTCGCACGCCGGCATTTCGATTGGCGAGGACGGGCCGTCGCAAATGGGAATCGAGGACGTGGCGTTGGCCTGTTCGTTTCCGGGCATGACGGTCATTGTTCCGGCCGACGCGCCGTCGACGGCCAAGGCGACCGAGGCCATGTTGCAGCATAAGGGGCCGACGTACCTGCGTCTGGGACGTCCCGGCGTGCCGGTCGTCTACACCGACGGTTGCGACTTCCAAATCGGCAAGGCCATTCGGGTTCGCGACGGTCGAGACGTCACCGTCGTCGCCAACGGACTCATGGTGGCCGCGGCGTTGGACGCGGCCAAGCTGTTGGAAGACGAAGGCGTTTCCGTCCGCGTGTTGGACATGCACACGGTCAAGCCGGTGGACGAGGAAGCCCTTCGTCGGGCGGCGGAAGAGACGGGAGCGATTGTCGTGGCGGAAGAGCACGCTCCGTTCGGCGGGCTGGGCTCGGTGGTCGCCATGGCTGCCGCCAGAGTGGCTCCCGTGCCAATGGAGTTCGTCAACCTGGGCGACCGCTACGCGGAGAGCGGCGACCCGGACGGGCTGTTGGAAAAGTACGGCTTGACCGGGTACGCAGTGGCCGACGCCGTTCGACAAGTCTTGAAGCGGAAGTGAGAGCGGGCGTGGCGAGAAAGGCGGACAGGCGGGCTGTCCGCCGTTTTTTTCGCCGCTGGGGCAAGAAACGTGTTTCGGGTTGGCGTCTGTGGTTGAATTTCGTCATTTCCGGAATTCCGACCCGCCCGACTTGGTCCGGCTTTGGCACGAGTGCGGACTGGGCCGTGGGGCCGCGAAGGGCGTTTCGTGCGACGCCTTCGACCACGTGGTCCTCGCGCAGCCCTACTTCGACCCACGCGGCCTGATTCTGGCTTTCGAGGAAGGTCGGTGTGTGGGCTTCGTCCACGCGGGCTTCGCGGGAAACGCCGAGGGCTCCGACCTCGACCGCTCCACGGGCGTGGTGCTGGTCATTCTGGTCGAACCGGACTTTCGGCGACGCGGGCTGGGCCGTCAGTTGTTGCAACGAGCCGAGGCGTACTTGCGAGACCACGGCGTCACCCGAATTTACGCGGGACCGTGCACGTTCTGCCGGACCGACAGTTTCTACGTGGGCTTGTACGGCGGCCCGGCGCCGTGCGGGTTCTTGCGTTCGGACCCGGTGGCCGAGCCGTTCTTTTTGGCTTGTGGCTACGAGCCGCACTTGCGGGTCGGCGTGTGGCAGGTCGAGCTGAGCAGCTACCGCGAGCCGGTTTCGTACCGCTTGCGGCTGGTCCGACGGTCCACGCGGGTCGTCACCGCCGACTGGCCGTCGAACCGGACGTGGTGGTGGACCACGCGGTTCGGTCGGCTCACCACGTTGCAGTTCTCGCTCTTGCCCAAGAAGGAAGACCGCTTGCTGGCCGAAGCCACCGTCGTCGAAATGGACTTGTTCTCCGACACCGTCGCGCAGCCGGCCATCGGCGTGGTGGACGTGTTTGTTCCAGAGCCCGAACGGCGGAAAGGGTACGCGCAGGCCTTGCTGGCCGAAATTCTGCGCCGGTTGAAAGAGCTCAACGCGAGCCTGGTCGAAATTCACGTGCCCGAGAGCAACGCACCCATGATGGGTCTGGTTCAGTCTTTGCGGTTCACGCAGGTCGACGAGGGCGTGGTGTACCGAAAAGTGACCAACTGAGGCTCGCGGCCGGAAGCCCAAATTTCCTCGCTTGCTTGCAACCGGAAGCCGTCAACGGCAAAAAGGAAGGGCAACCACGAAGCTCCACCCACCCATCCGGCTCGCACTGCGCGCTGCACTGTTGGTTTGGTGGTCCGGGGCTGGGCGACCGCGTTCGCAGCGTGCGCTGCAAGCGAGCGCCGGTTGTTGTCGCCCGAAGGACCTGCCAGTCGAAGGCAAACTGAGTTTGGACTGAAGGACTTTCTACGAGGGGGAAGAGTCATGACCGAGCGACCGACTTCCAGTCCGCGACCGCAGTCCGACGCAGCGGCCGGTGACGGGCCGAGCCGTTCCGGGTTTGAACGCCTGG
>CAYSAG010000150.1:0-12158 GCA_964428935.1 uncultured Planctomycetaceae bacterium
ATGGTGGGGGATAACAGCTACCGCCGCGTTGACGAGGACTACGATTTAGACTAACCAGACGCGGTTCCAGTCAAGCATTAGCCGAGCCAGCTGTTTCTCCAGCTCGCGCAACTTTCGCCTTTGAGTCTGAAGTTCTTGCTCGTTCTTCTCGTACTCGGCCTTCAGGTCGGTGGCCTTCTTGACCCAGCTGTTGCGGACCTGAACCATTTCGCCCGTCAACACGGCCGCAACGATGGTCAACACGACCACCAACCAGGCTGCCACTTTCCCCAGAACGTGCATTGGCTTTGCCCTTTACGCGTCAACCCCCGCAGCCAGCCTGCCCGTAGCTCGGGCTGCCGGCGAAACCGCTCGGCTGTCGCCAAGCCGCGCGACCACCTCCTGCCGTCCTCGACGTCGGCCCCGGCCGCGGACAACCCGTTCGGCACTGCGCGCTACGACGAGCGCGAATTGCCAGTCGCTCAGTTTCCAGCACCGCCTGACGAAGCGATTCTAGCACTGCTGGTGGTATCGGCACGAGCCGAACCCTGACCAAAGCGCCGCTGCGCACCAATCGACCCTGCCGAGCGTTCGCGTTCTGTGGCTCACGACGGTCGCACAGGCCCGAGGGGCCAACGCCTTGCGCCTCCAAGTGCGACCGCGCATGTGGCCTGCACGTGCCGAACCTCATCTTAGGCCGTCGCCGAAGGCACGGTCAAGCTGCTTCGCAGCGGTGGCCCGTCACCGGTCCGGGCGCCCGTCTGTCCAAAGTGCCCGAGGGTCGGAACGGCCTTGGACGCGGCGAGGGCTCGAAACGGCGCGGTCCACACGGCTCAGGCGGTTGACGTCGCCGCTGGCGGCTGCGATAGTTCCAGCGCTGGCAGACAGAACCAAGTACCCGGCGCGCCAGTGCGGACGCGTTGAGGCGCCGCCTGAGCGCCAGCACCGCCGCCGGTTGTAACGATTGGTCGTCGAGAGGATCACGCAATTCAGGAAGAGTCGTCAATCCGCTAGGAATCGGCACGGCTGGGCCGTCTGGACCAATCGGTTCAGGTCGGTCAGCCGGCAAGCTTCGACGAACGACAACCCGAGTACGGGGACGACTTGCCAGAAAATTGGCTCTTGTCGCGCAACCAGCTTTACCGTTTGCGGCTCTATTATTGGAACGGCGTGAGCCGGTCGGCGCCGGACGTCGGGTTTGACCGGCTTGCTGCTGCGACGTGCCTGTGTCGGCTGCCGATGGAGTGTAGGCAGCACTGTTCGTGACAACCGGAGCTCTGGACTTTTGTTTCGACTAGCGTTTCCAGCGCAGCAGGCTGGCTAGACGTGTGCGGGCCGGTCGAACGGTCTAGTTTGTGGGGCTGAGGCCACGCGAGCGGGTGTCGGACCTTCGGTTCGGCCGCTCGGTAACGAGGCAAGGCCCGAGCTCGGCGTTGGACTGGACCGGCGAGCGGCACAGGCACTCTGGAGCAGCGGACGGACCCGCCTGCAAGGACTCCGCAAGGCTGCGGACTTGTGGCGAACACGCAGGTAGGGGAAGTGCGACAGCATGAGTACGCAACTGGCGTCGTCGACCGTCCGCGAGAAGTACCACCCGGTTGAGGAAGTCCGCTCGTTCCGAATCGACGCGGCCGGTACGCTGACCGGTACGCCGGCTCGGCCAGTCGGGGCGGGCGTGGAGTCGCTGTTGGGCCGGTTGAGTCCGGCGGAGTGGCGTCGACGGGTCTTGCATTTCGCTCCGGGAGTCCTTCCATTCTTGTCGCTGGCCATTCCGCACGAGGACCCCATTACCTTCGGCTACCGTGTGGTGGCCTTCACACTGGTCGCGGCATTGTTCACGTGGGCGTGGGTCTACTTCGGACGCGTTCAGCGACCGGACGAGCCGGACCGTCGGGCGGCCGTGTTGGGGTACACGGCACCGCCGCTCCTGCTGTTCCTGCTGTTTCCGGCTCACGTCGAGCTGGCTTTGGCGGCGCTGACGATTCTGGCTTTTGGTGACGGCACGGCGACACTGGTCGGAAAGCTCTTCGGCCGCAGACGGCTACCTTGGAACCGGCAGAAGACCTGGGCGGGGACGTTGACGTTCCTGCTGGTGGCCGTTCCGCTGGCGACCTTCGCGTACTGGGGTGAGGCCCGGCCGCACGTTCCGTTCGCGGCGTCACTGCTGTGTGCGGGGGTGCCGGCTGTGGTTGCGGCGGCTGTCGAGTCGGTGCCGTCGAGGGGAAACGACAATTTCCGAGTGGCGGCCAGCGCTGCGGTCTCGCTGGTGCTCATGCAATGGCTGGTCGTGGGAATCACGTGGTGAGGCCCGCGTCCGGTCGGTCGGAGCGGGGGGTGGCCGACAGGCGGACATGGCCACGACACAAAAAAGGCGGCGTGGGGCCAGCAGCACGCGGGAGGAGAAGAGCCCGTCGCTGACGGCGGCAAGTGGCCGGCCCAACGAGGCCGGACAGGCACCGCAGGCAGAACGGGCTGGAGGCCGACGAAAAATTGAGGGAACTGCCGTGAGCCTGCTTTCGGTGCGACACTTGAAGAAAGCGTACGACGGCCACGTGGCTGTCGACGACCTCAGTTTCGACGTCCACGCAGGTGAAGTCTTCGGCTTGCTGGGACCAAACGGCGCGGGCAAGACGACAACCATGTCCATCATTTCCGGGTTGCTCAAGCCCGACGCCGGCCAAGTGCTCTTCGACGGCCGTCCCGTCCACGCTGAAGACATGTGGTACCGGCGGCAGCTCGGAGTCGCACCGCAAAACCTGGCCATTTACCCAGACCTGACCGCGGCCGAGAATCTGGCGTTCTTCGGACGGCTCTACGGTCTGCGTGGCAGCAGCCTGCGACGCCGAATGGACTACGCTCTGGAGCTGGCCGGGCTGACCGACCGGGCTCACGACTTGACGGGCACGTTCTCGGGCGGCATGAAGCGACGTCTGAATTTCGCCGTGGCCGTCCTTCACGCTCCCAGACTGCTCATTCTCGACGAGCCCACCGTCGGCGTCGACCCGCAGTCTCGAGCTCACATTCTGAGTTGCGTTCGCCGACTGGCCGAGGAAGGGACAACGGTCATTTACGCCAGCCACTACATGGAAGAAGTGCAGAGCATTTGCCAGCGCATTGCCATCATGGACCACGGACGGCTGCTGCGGTGCGGGACGTTGCACGAATTGCTGGGCGACGTGACGCCTTGCATCTCCATTCACATGAGCCAGCCGCCCGACGAAGTGGTGGAAGAACTGAGGCGGCTGCCGAACGTCACCGTTGGGCTGAACGGCCAGTTGGTTTCCGGGTCCGAGACCTGTGTCTACATTCGCTGGAAAACGCCGCCCACCAACGGCGAGCTGGCCGAAGTGACCGAGCAGACGCTCGGCCTGCTGCGGCGTCACGGCGTCAAGGTGCGGTCAATTCGGTCAGCCGAGCCGGACCTGGAAGAGTTGTTCTTGCGTCTGACCGGTCACGGCTTGCGGGACTGACGCAGCTCGAGACGCCGATTTCCGTCGGCGGACTTCACTCCCTGTTTCCACCTTCAGGCCAACGGCAACACTCGAAAAGAACACCAACAATGGGCGCGTGGGAAATCACTCGGAAAGACCTGAAACTGCTGATTCGCGACCGGCGAGCACTGGCCATTCTGGTGTTGTTGCCGATCGTGTTCATTTCCATTCTGGGTCTGACGACGGGCAAGCTGTTGGGCTGGAAAGACGACAACCAAGTCCTGAAGGTCGACGTGGTCATTGAGTCGGACCCGGAGGGCGTGGCTCGCGACGTCGTTCAGGTGTTGAAGCAACGCGAAGGTCTGCGGCCGGTGGTGGTGTCGTCGACCGAGCTGGCACGACGGCACTTGGACGACCGCGAGGTCAGCGCGGTGGTCATTTTCGGCAAACACTTCGACCAGCGAATCGACGAGCTGAGAATCGACGACATTCTCGACGCCCAGTCCGGTGCACTGAAACAGGGGCCAGCGGCCCTGGACATGACCGTCGAGACACGAGTGTCCGCGTTCGGAATCAAGTCGATTACTGAGCAGCTTGTTCTGGCGACGACGCTGCAGGTGGTTGCTCCGCGGGTGGCCCGCAAGAACAAGCTCATCGACCGGCTGCTGAGCCGACGAGCGAAGGCCCGCGACACGAAGCCGTCGGAGCCGGCGTCCGCGGCCGCAGGGACGGCTGTTGCCGACCAGGCTTCCGCCACGCAGTCGGCCTCGTCCGGCCAAGCCGCCTCGTCCGGCAATCCGGTTTACGAGGTGTTGGTGCCGGCTTTCACGGTCATGTTCGCCTTCTTCTTGGTCAACATCATGGCTCGCTCGTTCCTGTCGGAGCGGGAAACGGGCACGCTGCAGCGCTTGCGAATGGCTCCCATTCGCCGCGACCAATTGCTGCTGGGCAAGACCATTCCGTTTCTCATCATTTCGCTCGCTCAAAGCGTGCTGCTGTTCCTGTTCGGCAAGTTACTGTTCGGCATGTCTTGGGGACCCGACCCGACGCTGCTGGTGCCCATCATTTTCTGCACCTCGGTGGCGGCCACCGGTTTGGGACTCCTGGTCGCTACGGTGGTTCGAACCGACTCGCAGGTTTCTGCCTACGCCAACTTCCTGGTCATTACCATGGCTGGCATTAGCGGGTGCTTCATGCCGCGTGACTGGCTGCCCGACCTCATGAAAAAAATCAGCCTCGTCACGCCGCACGCGTGGGCCCTGATTGCCTACGACCAGGCCTTGACGACGCGCATTCCCAACCTGGACGTCATTTACCAGTGCTGCGCCATGTTGCTGATCTTTGGCGCTGTGTACTTCGCCATTGGTTCGTGGCGGTTCCGGACGTTGGTCTGACGTCCCATTTTCCCTGCCTTCCCGCTTTTCACGCTCGTTTCGCTTCGACCGGCGACTGGTTGCTGCGAACGGCTGGTCGCGCCGAGCGTGTCAGCGCAGAAACCGGCCGGGAGCCGAGAAGCCGCTCCGGCGCGTCGGCCGGCAAGGTTAGTTGCGACGTCTCCGGCCTGTAGAACCGCTTTTTTCGGCACATCCGGACCGTCGAGCCGGTCAGCTAGCCCCGCCCGGCTCGCTTCCTGGGCTTCCGTGACCGCCTGCGGCCGGCTCAATGAGCTAGAGTTGTCCTGACAATTCTCCGTGGTCTGAGTCCGCGCGCTCAGAGCGCGTCGAGCTCGCAGGCCGGCTTCACTCCTTTCACCAGTCCGCTTCTGGACTCGTCTTCCGAGCGGCCGTCGTTTGGCGCCGCCCGGAGCCACCAGACGTCTTTTGCCAGCGAAAAACTTTTCTCACTGGGGGCGACAGGAAAAATGGTCGGGACAGCTTTGGAACAATGGGAGGAGCGTCGGCAGGCGCCGGCAATGAACGAGGTGACGTCGGGCTTTGCGACGAGCGCCCCGGCCGCGGCCGCCCCGTCGGACCTTTCCGGTCTGGTCGACCGTTACGCCATTTCGCAGTACTTGCCGCCGGCCGACTGGATTACCTACCTGAAACTGGAGCGGCCACGACGCGACCTGCGGTGTCTGAACTGGCGCACGCGGTTTCTGAAGCGGCTCATGGACGTCGTCGGAGCGGCCGTGCTGTTGGTTCTGCTCTCGCCCGTCATGCTCCTTGTCGCCTTGCTAGTCAAGCTGACGTCGCCGGGACCGGTCATTTACAAGCAAGTTCGCGTCGGGCTGAACCTTCGCCGCAACCGGCAGGACCGCCGAAAGAACACGTCCGCGGGCACCGGACCAGACGGCGTAGACCGCCGAAAGAACAAGGGTGACCGCCGAAAACAGTTCGCCTACGGTCGACCGTTCGTTTTGTACAAGTTCCGCACCATGCGGGTCGACGCGGAAAAGGACGGAGCTCGTTTCGCCACGAAAGACGACCCCCGCGTGACACCGGTCGGTCGATTCCTAAGACGCACGCGATTGGACGAACTGCCGCAGCTCTGGAACGTGCTCAAAGGAGACATGTCGCTGGTTGGTCCAAGGCCCGAGCGGCCCGAGTTCGTCGAAAAACTTTCGGAGGAGATTCCCAACTACCTCCAGCGCCTGGGACTGAAGCCCGGACTGACCGGGCTGGCCCAAGTCATCAACGGCTACGACAACGACTTGGCCAGCTTTCGACGCAAGGTGGCTCTGGACTTGCTCTACCTGCAGAACTGCTGCCTGTGGAACGACATTAAGATTCTGTTCCACACAATCGGCGTGGTGCTGACGGGCAAGGGAGCTCTGTAGGAGAGCGAGGGACCAGAGCAAGCAGGGAATTTACAAGCCAAGCAGCGCATTCCGCTGGAGGCAACTCTGTTTGCCCGCCTGCCGGTTCCTACACAGAAAGAGTACGGAAGTTCAGGTTTGCACCGAGCGGGCGGCTGTTTGAGCCGCTCGGGATCGGTCTTTGAAGCAGCGACCGGGGCCCCTGCCGTGCGGCCTCGGCCGACCCTGCGCCCGCTGCGTCGCGACGAGCCGAGTCAGCTTTTCCTCTTGCGGACCAAGCCGGGACGGACGTCGAGGTCCAGCGGAGCGACTTGACCGCGGTCCAGCAGTTCCCACGCCAGGGCTTGCATGGCCGCGTTGTCTGTGCAGAGCTCCGGTGGCGCGACCAGCACCTCCACGCCCAGTGCCTCGGCCCGCTCTTTCAGCCGCTGACGCAACCGCCCGTTCGCTGCCACACCCCCGCCGACGGCCAGCACGCGCCGGCCCGTTTGCTTCAACGCTTGCTCCGCCTTGCCCACCAACACGTCCACGACGGCCTCTTGAAAACTGGCCGCCAGGTCGGCAACGCGTTGAGGCGTCAAAGGCGGGACTTGCCGGCGCGAGCCCGGAACGCCTCGCACCGTGTAAAGCACGGCCGTCTTCAAACCGCTGAAGCTGAAACGCAGACGGCTGTCGTCCAAGAAGACCCGCGGCAGATCGAAGGCTCGCCGGTTGCCGTTTCGAGCTGCCTTCTCAATGGCCGGTCCGCCGGGGTAGCCCAAGCCAAGAACCTGAGCCACCTTGTCGAAAGCCTCACCGGCCGCGTCGTCGACTGTCGAACCGAGCAGTTCGAGGTCGACCGGACTGCGGCAGTCGTAGAGAGCCGTGTGGCCGCCGCTGACGACCAAGCCCACGCACGGAAAAATGTCTCGACCGGCAGCCAGACGGCAGGCGTAAACGTGAGCGTGAATGTGGTCGACGGCGACCAGCGGCACCTCGAGCACGGCGGCCAGCGTCTTGGCTGCGGTCACTCCGACCAGCAAAGACCCGACCAACCCGGGCCCGTCGGTCACCGACACCGCCGACAGGTCTTTCAGCTCGACACCGGCTTGTCGCAGCGCTTCGTGAACCACCGGCAGGACCGTCCGCACGTGGGCGCGCGAGGCAATTTCCGGAACCACTCCTCCGTAGCGGGCATGCAAGTCGGTCTGGGAGGCGACCACGTTCGACAGCACTTGCAGGCTACGCGAGACGACAGCAGCCGCCGTCTCGTCGCACGTCGACTCAATGGCCAGCAGCAGCTCGCCGCGGTCGGTCTTCGCCACGGACTGGTTGTGCGACAGGTTCAACACGAGAAAACGCCCACTACACAAGGAAAAAAAGTCGAGTCGGGTCCGCCGAGCCAACTCGAAGGCGGGCAAGATGCAGACCTGGCTCGCTCAGTGGCCGAGCGGGCTCGCCGAGAGCGCTTGGTTGGTTTCGTTGGTCGGGGCTGCAAACCCGCGGGCGCTTCTGCGCGTCAGCGAGACGCAAATGGGTCAGGCAGCCAAGCCGACCAGCGCGAGCCAGCGGGTCCGCAAGAAACCGTGGTGCCAAGCCGACTGGTCCGGTTTCGTGCCGTTGTGGTGAGACTGTTCTTTCTTCGACTTCGACGGCGCGGCGTCGTCGGTGTGGTTGGTCGGTGGAGCGGTTGGGTTGACGGCCTTTTTCTTGGGCTTGGCTGCTTGCGCTTCGGGACGCTCCTGGCCGCTCAGTCGACTGCGAATGTACTCCAGCGCTTTCTGCAACTGCCGGTCGACGAAGTCCGACTTCGGAGGCCCACCTTCACGCAGCACGTCGCGCTGACGGCGGTACTCGACCAAGTCTCGCATTTCCTTCAGAGACAGCTTCACCTCGAACCCCGGGTCCGGCCGAACTCCCCACTCGTCCGACTCCTTCGCCCCCTTGAACCGATGAATGTTCTTCCCACTGGGCCGCATGTACTTGGCCGTGGTCAACTTCAGGGCGCTCTTGCCGCCTTCCAGCTCAATGACGTTCTGCACGCTGCCTTTTCCCCAGGTACGTTCTCCGACAATGACCGCTCGCTTGTGGTCCTGCAAACACGCACTCAGGATTTCGCTGGCCGACGCGCTGAAGTGGTTGACCAGAACGGCCATTGGGAAGTCCGGCAGGGTCCCCAGGGCGTGAGCCTTCCAGACACGCTTCGGTGTGGAGCGTCCTTCCGTACTGACAATGACCCCGTCCCGAACGAACAGGTCGGCGATTTGAACCGCCTGCGACAGCAAACCGCCTGGGTTGAAGCGAAGGTCGAGGATGAGTCCTCGCATTCCGTCGTCGAGCAATTGTTGCATGACCGACCGCAGTTCCTCGGCACTGTGCCGACCAAAATGAGTCAGACGCACGTACGCAATCTTTTGCTTGGGGTCGATCCAGTAGTTCCACGTTCCGTCCGGGTTGTAGCGGTCGCCCAAAACGGTGGGCACGTGAATGATGTCTCGCACAATGGTGATCTGCTCAATGTCCTTGGCTCCCTGGTGCAAGACGCCAATCGTCACTTTTTCGCCCGGCTTGCCCTTCAGCCGCTTGACGGCCTCCGTCAGCGACATGCCTTCGGTCGACTCGCCGTTGATTTCCATGATGATGTCACCGGCTCGAACCCCGGCCTTGTAAGCCGGCGTGCCGGGCAACGGAGTCATAACCATCAGCCGTCCGGTTTTGGGGTGCAGTTGCACCTGAATGCCAATGCCGCCGAACTCCTGCTCGACCTGCTGGCTGAAAAACGACAGTTGCTCGGGCGAAATGTAATCCGAGTACGGGTCGAGCTCGGACAGCATGCCCCGAATCGCACCCTCAATCAGCCTTCGCTTGTCCACTTCGTGGACGTAGTTCTCCTCAATCTGGACGAACGTATCGACGAACAGCTTCATGAGTCGGTAGTCGCTGTCGGCCCCAGCCTCGGCCTTCTTGCTTCCCGACTCGACCTCGGCCGCTCGCTTTGTGGCTGGCTTGGTCTGGGCGGGTGCTTGGTACGGCCCGCCCACCAACAGACCGACCAAAACCAGGACGGCCAGTCCCCAGCAGCCGTTCCCGAGCGTTGTTGCCCTTCCGGTCCTCATGCGGTTTCTCCGAAATGAGAATGAGACTGTGTGCAAGAAGCGTTGTGCGTTGAACCAGCGGGACACTGAACCGTGCATTGCGGCGACGGCGCGCCGCAGACCTCGGCGCTTTCCCACTGCGCGCGTTCACTTCGCCGACAGGAGCGCTTTGTGACGCCTCCGGCGGCGAACGTTACCAAACACACTGCGCGGGTGTCGCGTGGGTCAAGTGTAGGAAAGGCGGTTGGTCGGGACAAGCGACCCTGGCGGAGGTCGCGGCGGGAGCCGGCGGGCTGGCAGACCGGCCGTCCGCAACCGCCGCGGACGCTCATCGACCTTGGTCGAGCGCTCCTGTTCATTCTCGACGCTGGCAACCTTGACGCAAAAGCGGGCGGCTGGTAGTGTCTGCGTTCCCAAATTCGGGTAATTGTTCCACAGATTTCTGACATTGTTCAGCCAGCTTTCTGCTGACCGTGTTCGCTGGTCCCAAACGCTCTTTGCGAGAGCAGTCCAGTCACGGTCGGCTTTCCGCGTGGGCCAGCGAAGGGACAATCGGAGCGGGAGACGGAGAACGTGCCCTACGACAGCATTGTCTGCGTCAAGCAGGTGCCCGACACCCACAACATTACGTCGGAGGCGATGAAGTCCGACGGAACGGTCAACCGGGCTGCCCTGCCGGCGATTTTCAACCCCGAGGACCTGAACGCGCTCGAGACGGCTCTTCAAATCCGCGACCAACACGGCGGAACGGTGACCGCCCTTTCCATGGGACCTCCCAAAGCGGCAGAAGTCCTTCGGGAATGCCTCTACCGCGGTGTGGACCGGGCCATTCTGTTGACCGACCGCCGCGCCGCCGCCAGTGACACGCTGGCGACCAGTTACATCCTGAGCCAGGCGATCAAGACGATTGGCCGGTTTGACTTTATCTTTTGTGGGCGTCAAGCCATCGACGGCGACACCGCTCAGGTCGGACCACAGTGCGCCGAGAAGCTGGGTATTCCGCAGGTCACCTACTTGGAGGAGTTGCTGGGCGTCTTCGACCGAACGGTCCGAGTGCGTCGCAATGTTGGGAATGGGTGGGAGATCGTCGAAGCTCGCTTGCCGGTCCTGATCACAGTCATCAACACGGCCAACACGCCGCGGCCGCCGTCGGCCAAACGAGTCATGAAGTACAAGCGGGCCAAGGCAGCGGCCGAAATCGAAGCCGACCTGAAGAAGGAACTGGGCCAAGTCTCACCGGAGGAATTCCAAGAGGAACTGGCGCGCCGTGTCGAGGAGTACAAAGTCAAAGGTCTACTGATCGAGCAGTGGGATTTGGACCGGATTGGAGCGGACATCAATCGCTGCGGGCTGGCCGGGTCACCGACAAAAGTGTACCGAGTTCAGTCGATCGTGTTGACGAAAGAGGGGTACACCGAGATTCCCGCCACAGAGGATGGAATCCGCCGGCTGATCCACGAACTGGTCATCGACCACACACTGGGCTGACGGCCAGCCGCCCCATGGGTCCGCCGGAAGTTCCGGCATGGCGGCCGTGAGGTGCCTCGGTCAAGAACGCCGTCAGCGCTTGGAATGGGACTCAGTTTTCCGGGCGGGGAAGCGCAGGGCCGGGTAGCGTCTGCTGCAGCGACGGCGAAGGCGCCTTCAGCCCGAGTGCGGATGTTGCGGTGAGGATAGACACACCAGAACCAAGGTCACGAAAAAAACACGACTGATGCGATGATCGAAATCAACCGACAAGGTGAGGTGTGGGTGTTTGCCGAGCAGCAGGACGGCTCGCTGAACGACGTAGCTCTGGAACTGCTGGGCAAAGCACGCGAGCTGGGAGACTCGTTGCACGTGCCCGTGGCGGCCGTCTTAGCTGGCCACGAGGTCCGCGACCTTTGCTCGACCCTGATCCAGCACGGGGCCGACCGCGTCTACTTGGTCCAAGATCCGAAACTTTCTCACTACCAGACTGGTCCCTATGCCCACGTGCTGTGCGAACTGATCAAGAAACACAGACCGCAGATTGTGCTCTACGGAGCGACACCGCTGGGCCGTGACCTGGCACCGCGAGTTGCCTCGGCGATGCGAGCGGGCATGACAGCCGACTGCACCGACCTGCAGATTCAGGACGTGGTCGATCCGCGGACCAAGCAGCGTCACGAGAATCTGCTGCTGCAGATTCGACCGGCCTTCGGCGGCAACATCATTGCCACGATCGTCAACTACGAGATGTGGCCGCAAATGGCCACGGTTCGTGAGGGCGTCATGCCGCTGATCCCGCCCGACCCGAATCGCCACGGCGAGGTGGTTGAAGAAAAAATTGAGCTCGACCAGACGCTGCTGGCGTTGAAACTGATTGAGCGACACGTGGAGCCGCGGAAGGTCAACCTGAAGTCGGCTCGCGTGATCGTGGCCGGCGGCGGAGGTGTTGGCAGCAAGGAAGACTTCCGGTTGATTCACGAGCTGGCCGGGGCGATCGGGGGCGCGGTTGGCGCCAGTCGAGCTGCGGTCGACGCTGGGTTCATCGGCAAGGAGCACCAGATTGGTCAGACGGGCACGACGGTGCGGCCCGCGCTGTACATTGCATGCGGTATCAGCGGGGCCGTGCAGCATCGGGCGGGAATGGAGGAGTCGGCGAAGATCGTAGCGATCAACATCGACCCGGAGGCTCCGATTTTCTCAATCGCTCACTACGGGATCGTCGGCGACCTCAAGAAGGTCATTCCGATGATGATCAAGGCGTTGCGTGAGCAGAGGAAGTGAGCTTGGCAGGACGCCGCGCTCGGACAAAACCGGAAGCGCTCGCGCCGGTGATGAAAAAACGTCTTCGACGCGTGAAAGGCAACTGCGACGGGGCGTCCATTGGGGGCGAGGCCAAGCGTGCGTGGTCGAGGCTTGCGGATTCGGCGGCCGCGGCGACAGTGAGGACAC
>CAYSAG010000151.1:0-12025 GCA_964428935.1 uncultured Planctomycetaceae bacterium
CCGGGGGGGGGGGGGGGCCATTTTAGTTGGGTTGGGGTGGCAGTTGCTCGGGTTATTTTGCTGCGGCTGGTGGACCCCCACCATTCCCGTAATCTGAAGGGGGGTGCTCTGCGGCCTCCCCGCTCGCACTCGCCGCTGCGACGCCCCCGCCACAAACGGCTGCGGCGGGGAAGCCCCGGCCGGTTCCGGGACGGTGGTGTCTGAACTCAGGGTGGCCGAATTCATCCCGGAACCGGCGGGCTTTCGCGGGGTTTCCGGCTCTGTGTGCTCCGCCTGAACTGCCCAGTTTGGCCCAGCCGCGTGCAGCTCCTGCCCGGCTCGGCCTGCGCCCTCTTCCAAGCCCGCGGCAAACGCTGTCTCTGCGTCGTCTGCCCCGGCCGACCGGACGACGTCTGGTTCCGAATTGGCCTCCCTTGCCTGGCCAGCGGAGCGGTCGGCCGGTGTTCGGACCGCGACGGCCAGCCGAGCGGCTCGGCCCGGCCAGTGGCCAGTCGGCACTCGGCCGTGAGCCGCGTCGACGCGGTGCGAGACCCGCGTCACTTCCCCTTGCAGCTCCACTGTTCCCAGCGGCAGCTCAGGCGGCTCCTCCCGCAACGGCAAGCGGCCGGAGACGAGCAGGTCGAGCACACGGGACGGCGGCAGCGGGCTCGGTTGCGACGCCTCGGCCGCGGGCTCCCGAGCCATGGACCACAACAGCGCGAAGGCGGCAGCCAACGCCGCCAAGGAAATGACGAGTACGGCCGGAAGCGTCCCGGCCAGTTGCGGACCGACGGCGCCCGAACCGCTGCGTCGCAGCACCGGCTCGCCGTCGCTTGGGGAAGCGGTGTCGGGCTGTCGCCCCAGGGCTGTGGCTTCACCGGGTTCCCCAATTTGCCCTGCCAGCCCAGTCCTTGCAGCGTGTCGTTGGCCACCGCGGTGCGGTTCGGCCGAGGGCGGCGAGCGGCCGAGAGTCGCCGAGTCACCGGCGTCGGCAGTGGGTGAGGTGGAGTGGTTGTGACTGCCCACCAGCGGGTTGCCGAACGGGTCCACCGGCACGCCGGGCGAGTCCGCGTCGGCGGAACGTCCCGGCGCCGGCTTGGCCGCCTCGTCCGTTCTGCTGGCCCGAGCATTCGGGTGCAGCGAGGAGCTTGCAGCGGGCGGCCCGTCGGTTTCGGCGCGGTTCCCACTCGACGGCGGGCTCGCGGGAGCCGCCGACGCGGGGCCGCTTCCCGCCACGGGCGGCGGGACGGTTGGCTGAGCGGGCAGGAGCGAAAGCATGGCTCGGGGACCGGTCCGGCCGGTCCACAGGGGGGCCGGGGTCGTCGGTGTGACCGGCCGAGCGACTTCAGTAGGAGCAGGCGACGAGCCGGCGGCTCCCGGACCGACTCCGGCTCTCGCGCCCAGTCCGGTTCCGCTCGGGCTCGGCAGCCGCAGCTCGGGCGAAGCCGCTGCCGGACCACCTGGCCCGGCGTTCCCCGGCAACTGCGCCGGCGGAACTGCTCGGACAAAGGCCCTGGGGCCCGAAGGCGCCGAGGCGGCTGGCGGCTTCAGAGCGTACGCCGGGGGCAGCGGAGGCAGTCCGGCTGGGTCGACGCGTTCCGGGTCGAAGACCAACACCGTGCAGTCGGGCAGCGGCGAGTCGGCGTCGAGCGAGAAACGGCCAGCACGTTGGAACGGCAGAATTCGAACAGCGTCGGCCAGTTCGGGCGGTTGGCCCAGGTCGGCCACCAGTTGGCGAACCGTGGCCCGCTGCCCGTCCACTTTGACGACCAACGGCCGTCCGGGAACCAGCCCGACAAACGCCAACTGAACCGGGCGTCGGCTCCGACGCGGCCCGGAGGCGCTGGCGGCAGTGCGGGTGCGTCGTCCAAAGCCCGCGGTCCACGCCGTGCGCCGTGCTTCAACCACCAGCAGGTCTCCGGCCAGCAGCGTGGTCCGGTCGGCCACGGAGACGCTGGCGACAAAGGCCAGCCGCCCGTTGCGAACAACCCGCAGCGTGCCGCTGGCTTGATTGGTCAGGCCGCCGGCCGCTCGCAGCAGCTCGCCAGCCGTGAGCTGAGTCGCGCCCGTCTGGTAGGTTCCAGGCCGTGCGACTTCTCCGAGAACGCCGTAGAAAGCCGGCGGTTGTGCCGAGCCGGCCGGCAGCAGCGGCGTCGCGACCTGCGCAGAGCCCGCTCGAGCCAGGACAAGCAGCACCAGAAGTGCGCAGCCCGCCAACGCCGCGGACCGGGGCCAGCGCGGCCGGAGCCGTCGTGCCCGCCCGCGCAGAAGCTGCCCGCCGCCCGCGCACGCAGGCCTCGAAGACCGTCGTTCGCAACTGGGTCGCCCGCGGAACTGCCTTCGCACCGACTCAAACCCTCGCTGACCGAACAAACTGCTACAACTCCTTTAATCGGCCTGGCTGGCCCAGTCGGATCAGCCAAAAACGGTCAGCGAGAGTCGAGTTGGGCGGATTCTGAGCGGCCAAGGGGCCGCGAGGAACGGCGTCCCTCCCGCGTGCCGGAGGTCCACGCTCCGTCGTGGCCGTTCCCACGTGCCGGAGGGCCACGCTCTGTCGTGGCCGTTCCCACGTGCCGGAGGGCCACGCTCTGTCGTGGCCGTTCCCACGTGCCGGAGGGCCACGCTCTGTCGTGGCCGCGGCGGCCCTCGTTTCACGCTTCAGGTTGGTGTGTTGGAGCGGGCGCGAGAAACACGGGACAGCCTCGCAGCAGGGACGCTGTCGAGCGCCGCCTACAGCTCTTTCCACACCCCGGCAATGGGAGCGGGGTAGTGGCCGGTTTCGTCGGCCTGGACCGGCGGCGGGCTGTCGAAGGTCAGCTCGTCGACGTACGGACAGAAGGAGAAGTTCGAGCTTACGACCTCGTCCCACGTCACCACCCGCTGGCAGTGCACGGCGGCCCGTCCGAGAATCGACGCGAAGTTCGCGTAGACCACTCGCTCGGTTTCGTTGTGCGGCTGGTCTTTGCGAATTTTCTCCAGCAGCACGTTCCACTCCGCCTGCCACGGACTGCACGGCTCCTTCGCCGCCTTCCAATCAATGTTGTCCTTGGTCATGCGGTGGTCTTTGTAGGTGTGGACCGTCGCCGCGTGAATGTTGCCGGAGAATTGTCCGGCCTTTTTCGAGCCGTGCACGTAGGTGGCGAACTGGTTGAACGCGTTGTTCATGTGGCGGCCGTAGACGGTGGCCTTGGTGCCGTCGGCGAAGGTGTACTCAATGGAGTACGTGTCGAGGTTCTGGCCACAACTGTGGTTGTCAACGGCCCGTCCGCCCACGCCGTGAGCGGCCACGGGCCACGAATCCTTCAACCAACAGCACTCGTCGATTTGGTGAATGAGCATTTCAATGAGCCAGCCGGAGCCTGCCCAGAAGAAGAACAGCCGCCGTCGAATTTGCCATTCCAGCTCGTTCGTGTTCGGCGGCCGCTTGCCCAGTCGGGCCGCTCGGTCCATTCGGTAGGCTCGAATCAGTACCAGCTCGCCCAGCTCCCCGTTGCGGACTTTCTCAATGAAAGCCTGCCGAGCCACCGAGTGGCGACACATGAGTCCGCCGGCAATTTTCAGGTTCTTCTGCTTGGCCACCTCGTTCGCCTTCAACAGCCGGTGCAGTCCAGCCGGGTCCGACGCAAACGGCTTTTCCATGAAGACGTGCACGCCCTTCTGGACGGCGTACTCGAACTGCGTCGGCCGGCAGTAGGAGTAGGCGGTCAGCATGGCAATGTCGCCGGGCCGTAGGCAGTCGATGGCCTTCTTGTAGGCGTCGAAGCCCAGGAAGCGGCGGTCCGGCGGAACGTCGATGCGGTCGCCGAACTGGCGCCGAAGCACTTTGTACGACCGCTCCAACCGGTCCGAGAACAGGTCAGCCATGGCGTACAGTTTGACCGGTCCGCCGGGAGCGGACAGGGCGTTGGCCACGGCCCCGCTGCCGCGGCCGCCGCAGCCAATCAGAGCCAACCGAATGGTGTTGTCCTCGCCCGCGTAGACCGAACGAGCCAGCGTGCTGGCCACGGCCCCACCGGCCAGTACGCTGCCACTCTGTTTGAGAAACTGGCGTCGAGTTGCACGACGCGAAACGTGTTGCTGCATGGGTGGTCCTCCTCAGAAGGAACTCCGGTTTTCGAACGCCAATCCGTTCTTGTCGACCGTCCGGTCGCTCCGCTGCGAACCAGACGGAAGCACGGCGGCAATGCTCCGCAGCCTTCCACGCCGAAGGCCGCAGCAGCCGACAGACCGGGTCTCTCGACCGCTAGCGCATCGGTTGCGGCGGGGAGTCGGATTCAAGCTCCAAAACTCCCCACAGCCCCAGCCGAGGCACCGTCAGGGTGACCCCCGCGTTGTCTTGCGAGACCCAAACCGTTTCCGGCTCAGCGTCGAACTGGTGCAAGCGGGCCGCGCGCACGCGCCGGCCGGCCAGCAGGGAACGACTCAGGTGAACCTTCACATTTCGCTGCGGCGTCACCCGGTCCAGCTTGGCGTCGTAGGCCCGATTCAGCAAGTGCACGACCAAGGGTCGCGGCTGGTTGGGCGGACCGGCGGTCCAGGCCGTCGGAATGAGCCGGCCGGTCGACTGGTTGACGGCCACGTGGCTCGAAGCAGGCTTCGCCCCCTCGCCGTCGGCTCCGCCGACCCACGTCCGCACAACGGCCCAAACCGGCTCTGGCGATTCGACGCGGACCGGCTGGCCAACCAGTTGCTCCAGCCGGCCCACGTCCGGCCAGACAACCAGCCGTCCGGCAGAGCGAACGGCGTCGAGGGCTTTCTGCTGGGCGGCGTCGAGCTGGACGTCTTTCGGAACGACCACCGCTCGAAATCGGCTCAACGTCTCCAGCCGCAGTCGGTAGGGAAGCAGGTCGTCGCCAGCAATCAGGACGGTGAACGGCACGTTGCGCCGAGCCAGCTCGACACAAATCGGCTCGACGTTCCCCTTGCCTTTCCAACGAGCGGCGTTGCTGTAGACGACCGCGACCGGCGCCACCGCCTCGTAGCCGTCCAGCAGCCGAGCGGTGCGGCGGACGAACCGGTAAAGCGGCGCGTACGCTTCGGTCGGTCCGGTGTACCAGTGCGTTCCTTTCTGCCGAGTGTAGCACCACTGGCGGTGCGGAGCCATGAAGTTGTGCCCAAACGCGTACGAAAGGGCGACCCACGTTTGGACCAACCCCGAACGCTTCTGTTCGTTAATCAGAGCCCAGTCGGGGCCGGACGCGGTGGAAGCGACCGGCCGGTTCAACCCGTCGGCCAATTTGTAAATGTAAGCCGGGTGGTCGGGCGGACGAAGCCGCGAAGCTTGGTGGGACACTTCGCAACAGAAGTACGAGACGTGCGGAGCGACCACCAGCGCGTGCGGGCTGTTCAGCCCGCTGTTGACCGACAACGTCAGCCGCCGGCCTCGCAACTGACAAGCAAGCCGGTGGAACTCGGCGACGAACCGGTTGGCCGCGGTCACTTGAAAACGGTAGAACTCGTCGGCCAGCGGCAGTCGAGCCCGCCGCCGACGGTACTCTTCCGGTTTCACGCCGCGGTCCAGAAGAAATTGGCGGTAGTCGAAATCCTTGAGGTCCGAAATTCCCAGCTCGGCCAACTTCTCACGCGGCACGTTCTCGGCCAGGTACTTGCGAAAGGCGGCCATGCAGTGCCGGCAGAAACCTCCGCCCAGCCACGTAATGGAACCACTGGTGCCGCGGTAGTCGTCGATGTGGAGGCCGTCAGGCTCAGCCGCCACGACCCGTTCCAGACGGGACCTCAAGTACCGTCGGTAGAGCGGGCTGTTCGTGCACCACCAGTAGGCCGGCTGACCTTTGTACTTGTGGTCCCAGAGCCATGGGACGACGAACGGTTTGCCGGAAAAGTCTCGGCAAGCGGCGTCCAAGAAGTCGTCGGTGAAGTCAATGACGCCGCGGAACTCGGTCAGGAAACCGATGCTGCATGAGAACAGACGGACTCCCTTCTCGTGAGCTCGTCGAATGTGTTCGGCGTCCGCCCGGCCAGCCCAACCCAAGACCGTGCAACCGAAAGTCTGGTAAAGGTCGGGGTTGTCGTACATGAAAACGACGTCGGAGTGACGGAGCGCCCGGTCGGACGGAGCCGGAAGGTCGTCTGCTCGCAAGACGCTCGGCCAGGCGGACACAAGAAAACCGGTGGCAAGACAGAAAGACAACAGCCAGCTTCGGGTCATTGGAGTGTGTTCCTCCTGCAGGAAGACTTTTCGTCGCGGACCGCTTCGTCAGGAGCCTGTTCGCCGGGCACGGCCAACGACAGCGGTGGCCGCCCATGGCGGCGGCCGTTGCGGCTGAGCGTCGCCGTCCGGCGCGTGCGGCCGGTCGGAGTGAAGCCCGTGCCCGAGCGAGACGTTCGGGCCGTCGGGCGGTGTGGCGAGGCGGGACGTCGCTCAGGGCGAGTGTGTCGGTCAGCTACCCGTCCCCACCGCGCGAACGCGGCGGGGCAACTTCGAGTGTAACGCAGACACCGAGTGGAGAACAAATCAGCGAGCCGAATGGCTGGGCACGCTCGGACCGTCTCGTCCGGGCAACCCAACTGCAAGCCGCACACGGGAAACTCGGGCCGCCGCTTCGGACCATGAACTCATTGGCCACGACAAGCCGTCGGGACCGTCGGGCCGCTTGCCCGTGGACTCTGAAAACGTGCTCAGACTTTCGCCTTCACTTCGCAAAAATCACGCTGGTCACGTAGGATGGGACAAGTTATACTGGCCGCCTATACCGCCGTGTCGGCAGGTGCTGGGCGCTGTGGCGACGGCGGAAGAAAGGATTCGCGATGGTTCGGCCGAGAGTGGGTCAGGCCTTTCCGAAGTTTTTGTGCGCGCCGAAGAAAGGGGAAGTTCGAGAGCGAGACCGCAGCGGACGAGAAGCAGCTGCCGGTGGTGTGGCGCGCCGAGCGTCCTCGGCCGAACTGATGCTGAAAAACAAAGGACGGTTGCAAGATGCACGAAGTGTCGCCTTCGATTGTGGAGTCGACCGGGATCGGAACACAACCCGCGCCGAAACGGCTCGAAGAGGCCACTCGGAAGGACAATCAGTCGAGCAAGGCAACTCGGGGTAACGCAACATTGCTCAGCCGACGCACCAGCTCGCTGCTCGGAGTTCAAGTCATTGGCTGCGGAGCGTTTCTTCCGGAGCGGGTCGTTACGAACGAAGACCTGAAACGGGAACGGGGCTTTGACCCGGAGTGGATTGAGCAGCGCACAGGCATCCTGGCTCGTCGTCACGCTCCGCCCGACCAGGCCACCAGCGACCTGGCTGTGGCTGCTGCGCAGCGGGCCATCAAGTCGGCTGGTGTGGACCGGTCCGACATTGACTTGGTTGTCGTAGCGACCTTCACGCCGGACCACCATTGCCCGTCGACCGCGTGTCTGGTGCAGGACCGACTGGGCTTGGACGCGGCCGCCTTCGACCTGCAAGCTGCCTGCTCGGGGTTCGTCTACGCGCTGGCGACGGGAGCCCAGTTCGTTGCGACCGGCAACAGCAAACTGGCTCTGGTGATCGGTGCCGATTGCAACAGTCGGATCGTCGACCCGCGCGACCGGAAGATCGCTCCGTTGTTTGGTGACGGAGCTGGCGCCGTGGTGTTGGCTCGCGGTGAGCCGCACCAGGGGCTGCTTTGCTACCAGATTGGAGCGGACGGGAGCGGAGGGCCGCTGCTGGAGCGGCCGGCCGGCGGCACGCGAAAACCGCTGACCCCAGAAGACCTGGAAGCCGGTCTGCACTTCTTGCAAATGGACGGCCGGAACGTCTTCAAATGGGCCGTCAAGACGTTGACGCAGACGATCGAGCTGGTGCTGGAAAAGGCCGGCATGAGCGTCCACGACGTGTCGCTCTACCTCATCCACCAAGCGAACATCCGAATCATCAACTACTCGATGGAGCAGTTGGGAGTGCCGCCGCAAAAGGTGTACGTGAACTTGCACAAGTACGGAAACACGTCGGCAGCGTCGATTCCCATCTCGCTGGACGAGGCGTTCCGGGAAGGACGAATCAACCGCGGCGACACGATTCTGATGTGCGGCTTTGGCGCCGGCCTGACCTGGGGAACGATGCTGTTCCGCTGGTAGAGCGGGACCTTTTCAGGCATGCAGACGGAACGTCGGCCGTTGCCCGACCGCTCGACTGACTGGCACGACCCCTCTCCACGGCGCGAACGCGAGTCGCTGTTGGGCGGTGGCGGGCAGCCTTGGCTCGGTGGCTGGTCGTCGCCCTTGGGACGCTTCGGCGACGGGTGACGAGGGCACGGCAGGCAGCTCAACGACCAGACAGCTCTACGACGACGAGCCTGACCTGTGCGCCGCTTCGGCCATTGATGAGGCAAACCTCCGGACTTCCTCTAACGCCTCCTCGGGAGACGTTTCGCCAGCGGCGAGCTTTTCCACTCGGCGTACAATGGCCGAGCCGACAATGACACCGTCGGCCAGTCCGCGGAGCGGCTGTACTTGGTCGGGGCGGCTAATGCCGAACCCCACGGCCAGCGGCAAGTCGGTCTGTTGTCGCAGCTGCTTCAGGTGGTCGGTCAATTCTTCCGGAAGCCGGTCCCGCTCGCCCGTCGTGCCCGCCACCGACACGTAGTAAACGAAGCCACTACAGCATTGCAGAATCTTTTGGACCCGCTGCGGCGGCGTGGTCGGCGCGACCAATTGGACCAGGTCCCGATTGGCTGCCCGGACGGTCCGGAAGAAGTCTTCCGCTTCGTCACCCGGCAAGTCGGGAACAATGAACCCGGCCAGTCCCGCCTCGGCCGCCCGTTGTACGAACCGCTCCGGACCGAACCGGAAGACAATCGAAAACGAGACCATGGCCACCAGCGGCGTCTGTGTCGCGGAAGCCGCTTGCTTCAACACGTCGAGAATCGCCTCGACTCGCACGCCCCGATTCAACGCCCGTGTGTACGACGACTGAATGACCGGGCCGTCGGCAATCGGGTCGCTGTAAGGAAATCCCACTTCGACCAGGTCCGCTCCACAAGCGGCCAGCTCACGAATCAGGCGGACCGTGAAATCCAAATCCGGGTCGCCGACCGTAATGAATGGCATGAAAGCCATTTCCCCGGCCGCTCGTCGTGTGGCGAACGTTCGCTCGATGGGGGTGAGTTCGGACAAGGCTGCTAGATCTCCTTTCCCAAAATTCGAGCGACCTCGTGGACGTCTTTGTCTCCCCGTCCGGACAGGCAGACCACGACCACCTCGTCGGACGACCGCTGGCCGGCCGTCTTGAGTGCGTAGGCGACGGCGTGAGCACTTTCGAGCGCGGGAATGATGCCTTCCAGCCGCGCCAGCGTTTGAAACGCGGCGATCGCCTCCTCGTCGCTCACGTTCGTGTACTGCACACGTCCGGTTTCTTTCCAGTAACTGTGCTCGGGGCCGACCCCCGGGTAATCCAGGCCGGCCGAGACGGAGTGGACGGCCTGCGTTTGCCCGTCGTCGTCTTGCAGCACGTAGCTGTAGGTTCCGTGCAAGACGCCCGGTCGTCCGAAGACCAGCGTCGAGGCGTGCTCGCCGGGCTGGCTGCCGCGCCCACCGGCCTCGACGCCGACCAGCTCCACGTCGTCCTCAATGAACGGGTAGAACATGCCGGCCGCGTTCGAGCCGCCCCCCACGCAAGCAATGATTTGGTCGGGCAGTCGTCCGAAACGTTCCAGGCACTGCTGCCGCGTCTCTTGCCCAATGACCGACTGGAAGTCTCGGACAATCATTGGGAACGGGTGGGGTCCCACCACGGAGCCCAAGACGTAGTGCGTGGTTTGAACCGAAGCCATCCAGTCGCGCAGGGCTTCGTTGATGGCGTCGCGGAGCGTCCTGGAGCCGCTCCGGACCGGCCGCACTTCGGCGCCCAGCATGCGCATGTTGAACACGTTCGGACGCTGCCGCCGAATGTCTTCCTCGCCCATGTACACGACGCACTCCAGCCCGAACCGAGCGCAGGCCGTCGCCGTCGCCACTCCGTGCTGGCCGGCACCGGTCTCGGCAATCACGCGTCGCTTGCCCATTCGGCGCGTCAGCAAGACTTGCCCGAGCGTGTTGTTGATTTTGTGAGCGCCGGTGTGGTTCAGGTCTTCACGCTTCAAGAAAATGCGAGCTCCACCCACGTGCTCCGTCAGCCGTTCCGCAAAGTACAACGGGCTGGGCCGGCCGACGTACTCCGCCAACAGACGCCGCAACTCTTCCTGGAACTGCGGATCCGCCTTCGCCTTGGCGTACTCCCGCTCCAGCTCCTCCAGCGCGTAGACCAGCGTCTCTGGGACGAATCGTCGGCCGAACGGGCCGAAACGCCCACGTTGGTCGGGAACGTTCTTCGTGGCTTTGGTCATGCAAGGCTTTCTCGCTGTCAGGGGACGTTTTGCAGCAAGGCCACAGGAGTCGCTGCACGTGAACCGGCGTGAAAACCCGGCGCTCGCTTGCCGCGTGCTCCACCGAACGCGTCCGGCGTTGCGAACGGAGGCACGAGCAGTGCGTCACGGCGCGGTCGCAATGCGGCCGGTCCCTACGGCTCTAAAGTCCGGGTCCGTCAAGGTCCCGGCATTATGAAACGCGTCTGGAAAGGCGTCAATTACGGGCGGCAGTGTCGTTCGAACGAGCCGCTGGTGAGTTGGTCAGTGGTGCGGCGAGCCGAGAGCACCGCCGGGTAACGAGTTTCGCGTCGTCGGCCTGCCGTGACCAACGGCCAGCCGGACACGCTCGCTGCGACGCTCGCCCTCTCGACGTCGTCACCCTCCTGCCGCGTCGCCCGGGCTCCGGACCACGGCGTGCCGTCCGCTCGCACGTCCCGAGCCCCCGAGCGTGGCTTACGCGGTGTGTCTTGCCTTCTTGTCGCGAGGCTCGTCGGTCAGGAAGACTCGAGCGACGACTAACCACACACCGCCCAGCAACGTGAAGAAGATCACCACCGCCGTCCAGAAGTAGCCTTTCAGTTCGCGCTCCAGACGTTGCACCGGTTGCACGGCGGCGTCGAACGGTTCTTGGACGCCGGCGACCCAGCTTGTGGACTGGACGGAGCAGAACGCGGCCAGCCACCGTCCGCCGAACCGGTCCGGTGAAATCTGTCCGACCGGGTCGAAGTAGGACGCCGTTCGAAAAGTCGCTAGCCTTCCGGTCGCGGCGGCCCGTCTCAACTTTTCCAACTCCGACAGCAAAGGCTCGCCCACCCGCAGCCGCTCGAAGACGTCGATTCGGTCCGGAACGTTTCGTTGGTGAGCGGCGTAAATCCAGGGGTGGTAAAGCAGCTTTCCGTCGCGCTGGTCGACCAGCGTAATGACGCGTCGAATGTCGGCTCGTCCGCCCTGGTGAATCTTCAACTCGTAGTCGGCCAGCAGGTCTCCCAATTCCGACGTTCGGGCCAACACGCCAATGACCCGTGTGCCGTCCGTGCTGAAGACGGGAGCGGAAATCGCCACTTTGTACTTCTGCTCGGACGTGCCGCGGTAGGCCACCGAAATGTGCGGCTTGGAAATCGGCCGGACGTCCGCCGGCACCCGGTCCGGCGGGTAGTTGACGTTCCGACCGTGGAAGTAGTCGCGGTGAGCCCAGTTTTGGTCCAGGGTCAGCCGGCTAATGGTGCTGCGCCAGCGCTGGTAGCCTTCGCCGTCGCACAGGAACCAACTGGCGTCCGGCCGGACGCCGCGCTCCCGACGTCGCCGGTCCGCTCGCTGGTACCACTGCGACAACACGTTCCAAAGCTCGGTGCGGTCCTTCCACTGTGCGGCAATGGCTGCTTCCAACGCCCGCCGCAACGCCGGGTCCTTCGAAATCTCGACCAGCTCCGACTCCCTTTGCCTCAGCTCCTGTTCCAGCCCGCGGGCCAGAATGCGAGCGGACAGGGCGTCGCTTTCCAAAGCGCGGTCGATTTGGTTGACCTGGGCCGTACGCACCGCTTTGCTCATGGCCCGGACGGCCACGGGCAACACGCCCAGCAACAAAATGACCGGCCCGATTAGGCCCAAAGCGATGAGAGGTCGACGGGCTTTCTGGCGGTCCCGCAGCTCCAAGGCGTCGAGCACGGCCTGAGCGTTGGGGAACCGCTGAGCGGGGTCCGGGTGCAAACACCGCTCA
>CAYSAG010000152.1:0-11983 GCA_964428935.1 uncultured Planctomycetaceae bacterium
GCCGTGCGCGACCGCCACTGCGTGGTTGCGCTGGACACTGGCACGGGACGGCCCGACTGGCAGTTCACCACGGGCGGCCCGGTCGACTCGCCGCCCACCCTCTTCCGGGGCCGAGCCATTTTCGGCAGCCACGACGGGGCGATTTACAGCGTGCGAGCCGCAGACGGGCAACTGGACTGGCGACTGCAAGCCGCTCGAGACGAGCGGCGGGCCGTGGCCTGGGGGCAGGTCGAGTCGGTCTGGCCGGTCTTCGGAAGCGTGTTGGTGGACGGCGGAGTCGTGTTTGCAACGGCCGGACGCTCGTCCTACCTCGACGGCGGAATCGACCTGCTGCGTGTCGACGCCACCACCGGTCGGCTCCTTTCCACCACCAACCTCTACAGCCCAGACCCGAAGACCGACCGACAGCCGCCGCAGGAAGGACCGGACCGAATGCCCGGCATTAAAGCCGACATTCTTTCCGCCGACGACCAGTACGTCTTCCTGCGCGAGACGGTGTTCGACAAGTCGGGCCGACCGGCTTCGGAAACGCGGCCGCACTTGCTGACCGTCACGGGCTTCCTGGACGACACCTGGCCGCACCGGTCTTACTGGATTTACGGCACGCGCTGCTCGCTGGCCATTGGCTGCGCCGGACGAGCCCGTAACTTGATTTACGGCCGACTGTTGGCTTTCGACGACAAAATGATTTACGGCTACGGTCGGGCCTACGTCCACTGGTCGAACCAGTTGGAGGACAAACCGTACCGGCTGTTCGCCGTGGAAAACCGGCCGCTGGCTAAGAAGGAGCGACCCGTTCCGGTGTGGCAGACCGACCTGCCAATTCTGGGACGGGCGTTGGTGAAGGCGGGCGACGTGTTGTTCGTCGCCGGCCCGGACCGAAACGCCTACGTGCGGCCTCTGGCCTTCGGCCCAGACCGAGGAGCTCGCCTGTTGGCCGTCTCGGCGCGTGACGGCAAAGTGCTGGCCAGCTACCCACTGCCGAGCCCGCCCGTGCAGGACGGCCTGGTCGCCGTCGACGGCCAACTGCTGTTGGCTCTGGAGAACGGTCAGGTTGTCTGCTGGACGGCGGAAGGCGGAAGGTAGTCCGCTCCACGTTTGGCCCGCTTGGCTGGCGAGGACGTCGTGACCACCGGACCTTCAACACGTTCGTCCCGCGCCAGCACTCGGCGCGGGCGGACGGTTGGGTTTCGAGCGTCTTCCGGTGCCGTCTTTTGACGGCGAGCGAAAGGACGGACGGACATGAACAGCACCGCTCCGCTTTCGGCCCCCCTGCCCCGCTCGGTCTCGAGCGAAGAGGAGCTGGAGGAGCTTCTTTCGCGGCCCACGCCGGACCTGGTGGAGTTGGCTCGGCGGCTTCCCGGCGACCTGCTGGTACTGGGAGCGGGCGGAAAAATGGGGCCGTCCTTGTGTCGAATGGCTCGACGCGCCTGGGACGAAGCGGGCAACCGCGCTCGCGTGGTCGCCGTCTCGCGGTTCACTTCGCCGCAGGCGCGACGGCTGCTCGACGAAAGCGGCGTCGAAACCATTGCCTGCGACCTTTTCGACGACGAAGCCGTGCGGCGTTTGCCCGACGCGCCGAACGTCGTCTACCTGGTCGGCGTCAAGTTCGGGACAACGGGAAACGAGTCCCGGACGTGGGCGGCCAACACGGTCGTAGCCGGGCAGGTCGCTCAAAAGTACCGGCACGCCCGCCTGGTCGCCCTCTCGACCGGCAACGTCTACCCGCTGGTGCCCGTGCAGTCGGGCGGCTGTCGCGAGACCGACCCGCCCGGGCCGGTCGGCGAGTACGCCTGGTCGTGCTTGGGGCGGGAACGGGTCTTCCACTTTTACTCCGAAAGGTACGGCACGCCTTGCTGTCTGGTGCGGCTGAACTACGCGGTCGAGCTGCGCTACGGCGTGCTGCTGGACTTGGCCCAGCGCGTTTGGAATCAGCAGCCCGTCGACCTGCGAATGGGCTACGTCAACGTCATTTGGCAAGGCGACGCCAACCGAATGATTTTGCGGTGCTTGGAAGCCGTCGAAACGCCACCGGCCGTCATGAACGTCACGGGACCGGAAACGCTTTCGGTGCGGGAGCTGACTCTGCAGCTTGGCCGGTTGCTGGAGCGAGAGCCGGTCTTGGAGGGCACGGAAGAGGAAACGGCGCTGTTGAACAACGCGTCGCGAGCGGCTCAGCGGTTCGGACCACCGACTGTTCCCGTCGAAACCGTCCTGCAGTGGGTGGCGGACTGGGTCCGTCGCGGGGGCCGGACCCTGGGCAAGCCGACGCACTTCCAGGTACGGGACGGCCGGTTCTAGCCGCGTCGCCTCCTTCGGCAGCCGGCTCGGCGCGTTTCGAACGCCGCCGTCCCCTTCAGCCGGTCCAGGCGGGGTTCAGCCGGTCCGGGTTGCTGGCTTGCCGAGCCCGCACGGACGAGGCACACAGAGCTTTGCGAGAGAAAGGCATGACGGAGTTCGCTTCGGTTCGCGCCGACGCCAGAGAGGTTCTTCTCCGCGGCGTGGTCATTCCCGCGCACCCATTGGCTCTGACGGCCGACCGCCGCCTGGACGAGCGGCGTCAGCGAGCGTTGACTCGCTACTACTGTGCGGCTGGGGCCGGCGGTGTGGCGGTGGGAGTTCACACCACGCAGTTTGCCATTCACGACCCGAAGGTGGGACTGCTCCGGCCGGTGCTGGAGCTGGCGGCCGAAGTGGTGCGGGAGCACGAGGCGACCAGCGGTCGACGGTTGGTTCGCGTGGCCGGCATTTGTGGCCAGACGCCGCAGGCCGTGCGTGAGGCCGAGCTGGCGGCCGAGCTGGGCTACGACGCCGGTCTGCTCAGCCTGTCGGCACTGGCCGAAGCCAGCGACGAACAGCTTTTGGAGCACGCTCGTGAAGTGGCCCGAGTCCTTCCGTTGTTCGGCTTCTACCTGCAGCCGGCGGTGGGAGGCCGCGTTCTGTCGACCGACTTCTGGCGGCGGTTCTTCGAAATTCCGAACGTCGTCGCCGTCAAGGTTGCTCCGTTCAACCGCTACCGAACGCTGGACGTCGTCCGCGCCCTGGCCGAAAGCGGACGGCAAGACGTCGCCCTCTACACCGGCAACGACGACAACATTGTGGCCGACCTGGTGACACCGTTCCGCGTGGGTGTGGACGGACAGGTCCGCACGGTGCGAATTGTCGGCGGCCTGCTGGGACACTGGGCCTTTTGGACGCGGCGTGCCGTGGAGCTGTTGGAGCAAGCTCACTCGGTGGCCGAGCGCGACACCGTGCCGGCCGACCTGCTGGCTCTGGGCGTTCAGACCACCGAGGCGAACGCGGCCGTCTTCGACGCAGCCAACGACTTCGCCGGCTGCATTCCGGGCATTCACGAAGTGCTCCGTCGACAGGGCCTGCTGGCCGGCACCTGGTGTCTGGACCCGACCGAGACGCTCTCGCCCGGGCAGGCTGAGCAAATCGACCGAGTCATTCGCCTGTACCCGCACCTGACCGACGACGACTTCGTCCAAGAACACTTGGACCAGTGGCTGCGCTGACGGCCGGCTGGAGCCGACAAGGACACGGTCGTCGGACTGAAGCGTGCGGCAAGGAGCAGAGTCTCGCTGACTCGGGGAGCGTCGTCCGTCAAGCCTGCAACGGCTCCGGGCTTTCAGCGAGCCTGGGCCAGCGACCGGACAGCGGCAAAGAGCAACCGTGCCACTTGGGCGGCGTGTTCAAACGAACCCACCGACGGGCCGACGCCTCGCAGCCACCGGCTCAACGCCCCGTAAGTCTGCTCCCACTCAACAGCTTCGCTCTGGACCGGCAGCGAGAAAATTTCGCCGTCCGAGGTCATTTCGTAACAGCGGCCAGCGCGGTAGCCAGCCCGCTCCCCTGAAAGCACCCAGCCCGTCTCCAGCGTCACCAGGCTGGAAAGGTGAATGTCCACCTCGGCCAACTGCGGCCCGTCGAACTGCAGAAGCAACTTCAGTCGGTCCAAGGGCTCGTCCGAGCCGTCCGCTCGTCCGCTCGGACACGAGAACGCGTGGACGCGCACGGGCTGAGCCGACACGAGCTGCAGAAGCTGGTCCAGACAGCGCGAGACGGCTCGCACCAGCGGCTCGCTCAGCACCACCGGCGGCTCGCCCACCGGCACCGGTGAGCGCGACTCGTCACCGGCCAAGAAAGTCCACAAGGTGTAGGCGAGCGAACGGAGCGGACCGAGCTGTCCGGCGCGGACGGTTTGCAGGGCCTGCAAAAAGTCGCTGTCCGGCTCACGGAGCGACAAGACCGACAAACGCCCGGGGCTGCGGCTCAGTGCTTCGCCAATTTGAGCCAACTGCTGCTCGTTCAAGCAGACGGGGTGGTCGACGACGACGTGCTTGCCCGCCTGCAAGGCCTCCACGACGCAACGAGCTCGCTCGACCGGCGGCACCGTCAGCCAGAGCAACTGCCAGTCCGACCGCCCCAGCAGCTCGCTCCAGCTTCGGCAACGCTCCGCTCCGAACGGTTCCGCCAACTCGCTTCGACTGGCCTGGACGTCGAAGACCGCCGTGACCCGAAAGTCTGCCTGCAGACTCAGCCGCTCCAGGTGAAACAGCCCGGTGCGGCCCAGCCCCACCACGGCAACGCCAATCGGTTCTTCTCGAGACACGCTGGGCATGGACGAGCAACCGTTCGAGCGGTAGACTGCGGCCGACTCGGTTCGTCGAGTCGGCTCCCGGGCCGGCCCGCGGTTTTCCAGCCCGACACGCACTCCAACCCGACACGGACTGAAACAGGTCGAATTGGGCGAGCCCACTCCGTGCAATTCGCGTCGGCCAGAAGCAGCGACTTCTTCGACCGAACGAGTTCAACCGAACGGGCGGGCTGGACTGGCCAAGCGGACCGGGTGACTGCGTCAAGGCGACGTGACTACGTGGAGGCGACTTTGCGGGCCAAGGCGACGAGCCGGCGAGCGCGTTCCAGGTCTTGCTCCTTGCTGACCCGCTCGGTTTCCGTCACCGCTCGTCGCGACAACACCGCCTCGAGTTCCTGCTCGGCCTGCCGCAGGTCGAGCTCTTCGGCGGCCAGCGAGCGGGACGTCAGCAGAGTGACCGTCAGTCCCTTCACTTGCACAAAGCCGCCGTCAATGAAGTAGGACCGTTCGCCGTCCGCGGTGGTCACCTTGAGCTCGCCGTAGCCCAACCGGCCGACCACCGGAGCGCGGCCGGGCAACACGCCGAACTGACCGTCGTACAGCGGAAACCGCACGGCCTGAACCGGCTGGTCCAGCACCGTCGTTTCGGGCGTGATTACCAGCAGGCGAAGTTGTCGCTCGACAGCCATTCGCGTTTGTCTCCTTCGTCCCGACCGGAGGTCGGCCGAGCCGCCCGTCCGCGCCGTCAGGCCTCAGCCTGCATTTTCTTGGCTTGCTCCTCCGCCTCTTCAATCGGCCCCACGTACATGAACGCCGCCTCGGGCAAGTGGTCCCACTTCCCGTCGCACAGCTCTTCGAAGCTGCGAATCGTTTCCTCCAACGGCGTAATGTTGCCCGGACGCCCCGTGAACGCTTCGGCCACCAAGAACGGCTGCGACAGGAACCGTTCGATTCGGCGAGCCCGGTGAACAATCAGCTTGTCTTCCTCGCTCAACTCGTCCACGCCCAAAATGGCAATGATGTCTTGCAGCTCGCGGTAACGCTGCAAAATCTGCTGGACGCGTCGAGCCACTCGGTAGTGCCGTTCGCCCACGTACTGCGGGTCCAAAATGCGGCTGGAGGAAGCCAGCGGGTCAATGGCCGGGTAAATGCCTTTCTCTGCAATGCGACGTTCCAGGTAGATGAACGCGTCCAGGTGCGAAAAGGCGGTGGCCGGAGCGGGGTCGGTGGGGTCGTCCGCCGGCACGTAAACCGCCTGCACGCTGGTAATGGCCCCGCGCTTGGTCGACGTAATCCGCTCCTGCAACTCGCCCAACTCCGTGCCCAGCGTCGGCTGGTACCCGACGGCCGAAGGCATTCGGCCCAGCAACGCCGACACCTCGCTGCCGGCCTGCGAGAACCGGAAAATGTTGTCGATGAACAGCAGCGTGTCCGAACCGGTGGCGTCCCGGAACCACTCGGCCATGGTCAGAGCCGACAGAGCGACTCGCAGTCTCGCCCCCGGTGGCTCGTTCATTTGGCCGAAGACCATGCACGTCTGCTCCAGAACCGCCCGGTCGGTCTGGCCGATTTTCGTTTCCTGCATTTCCAGCCACAGGTCGTTGCCTTCGCGTGTCCGCTCGCCCACGCCAGCGAACACCGAGAAGCCGCCGTGAGCCGTGGCGATTCGGGCAATGAGCTCGGTCAGAATGACCGTCTTGCCCAGACCGGCACCGCCGAACAGGCCCGCCTTTCCGCCGCGGACGAACGGGGTCAGCAGGTCGATGACTTTGATGCCCGTTTCGAAGATTTCCGTCTTCGCGCTCAGTTCGCTGAGCGACGGAGGGTCGCGGTGAATGGGCCAGTACTCCTTCGCGTCGACCGGTCCGCGTCCGTCAATGGGTTCACCCAGTAAGTTGAAGACGCGTCCGAGCGTTTCCTTGCCGACGGGCACTTTGACCGGGCCACCCGTGTCGACGACCTCCATGCCTCGCACCATTCCGTCGGTCGACCCCAAGGCGACACAGCGAACGCGGCCGCCGCCCAAGTGCTGCTGCACCTCGCCGGCCACTCGGACGCGAATGCCCTTGACTTCCGAGTCGACCCACAGGCAGTGGTAAATTTCCGGCACGCGGTCCTCTGGAAACTCGGCGTCGAAAGTCGACCCAATCACCTGAACGACTCGGCCGACGTTCTTCTTCTCCGTTTGCGGTTCCGTTGCTGTCGCTGCCATCGCTCGTCCTCGTACTCCGAAATCTGCCTGACGCAGTTGCCTTCGGGTTCGTGCGCGGACCACCCGTCTGCGAGCCAGTCCTCACTCCACAGCTTCGGCCCCACCAATGATTTCGCTGATTTCGGCGGTAATCTGGGCCTGTCGAGCCCGGTTGTACTTCAACGTCAACGTGTGGATCATCTCGCCCGCGTTCTCAGTAGCCGCCTTCATGGCCACCATTCGAGCAATCTGCTCGCTGACCGCGGCATCCAGAAAGCACTTGAAGAGCTGAGCCCGGAACGCCGTCGGAACCAGTTCTTCCAGAATCTGCTGAGCCGACGGCAGGAACTCGTACTCGATTCGGCTGTCCTCGACAGCCGAACGGCTCGACCCCAGGCCCGTCGCCCCCGCGTCCAGCCGGTGAACGGGAAGCAGCGTCTCCACCACGGGCCGTTGACGCGAGCTCGACTCGAACTTCATGTAAGCCACGTCGATTCGGTCCACCCGCCCCGTGGTGTACCACTGAATGTACCGGTCGGCCAACTGGTTCACCTGGTCGTACCGGACCTTCTCGTCGAAGTCCGTGAACGCCGTGTCGATCCGCTCCCCACGGAACCGTAAGTACGCCAACCCTCGCTTCCCCGACACCTCCAAGTGCAACTCCTGCCCACCAGTTCGCACCTGCTCGATTCGGCCCAAAGCCGCTCGTAAGACTCCTGCGTTGTACCCCCCGCACAGCCCGCGGTTCGAAGTCAAAACCAGCAGCAGAGACCGGCGCTCGGGCGAGCGGACCTGCAGCAAAGGGTGGGCAAACTCGAGGTCCGTCGAGGCCAAGTCGGAGACGATTTCGGCGATCTTCCGCGTGTAGGCCGACGCCTGCACGGCCCGGTCCATGGCCTTCTTGAACCTGGCCGTCGCGATCAACTCCATCGTCCGCGTAATCTTGCGGATATTTCGGATCGCCTTGACCCGTTTTACGATTTGCCTCGCCTTGGCCATGCTTCGTCCGTTTCTCTAGCCCGCAACGAACTCCACCTGCTCCGGCCCACTCGCTTCTGGCCGAGCTGTCTGCGGTCCGAGGCGCACCGAGCGGCCGGCGGACCGGTCCGCCTACACCAGTGACTCGACGACCGAATCGTCCACCCGGAACTGCCGCTTGAACTCCTTGATGGCTTCGTGCAGCCGAGCTTCCAGCTGCTCACTCAAATCGGCCGTTTCGATCAGTTCGTTCCGCACGTCCGGGTGCTTCTCGCGAATGAATTTCAGCAGTTCCTCCTCGGCCCGCCGGACCTGCGGTACAGGCACGTCGTCGAAGTACCCGTGCGTCCCGGCGAAAATGCTGATGACCTGGTCGGCCACGTGCATGGGTTGGTACTGCGGCTGCTTCAGAATCTCGACCATGCGGTAGCCGCGGTCCAACTGAGCCTGCGTCGCCTTGTCCAGCTCCGTGCCCAGCTGAGCGAACGCCTCCAGCTCGCGGAAGGCGGCCAAGTCCAGCCGCAGACTCCCGGCGACCTTTTTCATGGCCTTGTTCTGCGCCTTGCCGCCGACTCGCGACACACTGATTCCGACGTTGATGGCCGGACGCACGCCGGCAAAGAACAGGTCCGGCTCCAAGTAAATCTGCCCGTCCGTGATCGAAATGACGTTCGTGGGAATGTACGCCGAGACTTCGCCTTCCAACGTCTCGACAATGGGCAGGGCCGTCATCGAGCCCCCGCCCAGCTCGTCGCTCAACTTGGCCGCCCGCTCCAGCAGTCGACTGTGGCAGTAGAAAATGTCGCCCGGGTAGGCTTCCCGTCCGGGCGGTCGACGCATCAGCAGCGAGAGCTGTCGGTAGGCTTGAGCCTGCTTCGACAGGTCATCGTAAACGACCAGCGTGTCGCGGCCCTGGTACATGAAGTACTCGGCCATCGATGCGCCCGCGTAAGGGGCGATGTACTGCAAGGCGGCCGGGTCGCCTGAGGTTGCGCTGATGACAATCGTGTAGTCCATCGCCCCGTGTTCTTGCAACGCGGCAACCACGTTGGCGATGGTCGACCCCCGCTGTCCGCACCCGACGTAAACGCAAATGACGTCCTCGCCTTTCTGGTTGATGATCGTGTCGACGGCGATCGCCGTCTTTCCTGTCTTCCGGTCGCCAATGATCAGCTCACGCTGCCCGCGACCAATGGGCGTCATCGAGTCGATGGCTTTGATGCCGGTCTGCAGCGGCTGGTTGACTGGCTGACGCGCGGCCACGCCCGGAGCCGGCGACTCCAGCGGCCGACGCTCATGCGTCACAATCGGCCCCTTGCCGTCCAGTGGGTTGCCAAGCGGGTCCACGACTCGGCCAATCAGCGCTTCGCCTACCGGCACGGACAGCAACTGCCCGGTCGTCCGCACCTCGTCGCCCGCCGAAATACCCAGGTAGTCGCCCAGGACGACGACACCGACCGAATTCTCTTCCAAGTTGAAAACGAATCCTCGCTGCCCGTTGTTGAACTCCACCATCTCCCCCGCCATGGCCGACTGCAACCCGTAGCAGCGGGCAATGCCGTCGCCGATTTCCAGCACGTAGCCGACTTCGCTGGTCTGGATCTCCCCGCGGAAGTCCTCAATTTCCTTCTGAATAACAGAAGCGATCTCGTCGGCTTTGAACTTCATGGAAACTCCTCTCCCTCAATTCAGCCAGAAGCTGACTCAGCCGCGTTCTTAACGAAGCATCGTAAACCGTGCTGTCGAAGCGGATGACCAGTCCCCCAAGCAGCGATGGGTCGACTTGCGCCTCAAGAATCGGCTCGAACCCGAACACTTCGGTCAGCCGTCGTCGAATCTGTTCCAACGTCTCCGGTTCGATCTCCCGAGCGCTGGTCACCAACACGCGTTTCTTTCCCTGACGCCGCTCGTACAGCGAACGGCTTTCTTGCAGAATCAACGGCAGCAAGTCGAGTCGGTCATGACGAGCCAACGTGCGTAGGAAACTCGTCAGCAGCTCGCTGGCTCGCCCTTCCACCACCGAATCGATCAACCGCAACTTCTTGCTTCGCCCGATTCCGGGCGACAGCAGGAGCGTCCGGTACTCGGGGAACCGGTCCAGCACGTCCTCGACGAACGACCCCAGTTCCTCCAGAACGTCCTCGGCCCCCAAACACTCCGCCGCGTCCAGAAGCGCGGTCGCGTAGACCCGAGCGACCGCCGCGGCGCTCGGATCCTCCAAGACGGTCGGAATGCGAGTTCGAATTTTTCGTTGGGGCTCTTCCACCATTCGCAGTACCCGCCCAGTGCAAACTGGCCGACAAGGCGACGAGCGGCTTCGGGGGCCGCGAGCTCGACGACGCCGACGTCCCTGCCGCCGTCATGAAGCCGACCGACGTCTGCCGCGAGTCCAACCAAGCCAGCCGGCTGTTCCACCAACCAACGGCTCGCACCGCTCCGTTGGTCAGCCTGGGGCTGGCCCGCTCACCCGCGGCCCGCACCGTCCGTCAGCTCGGCCAGCGCTTCCTCCACCAGCCGCTTCTGGTCGTCGTCGGTCAACGCCCGTCCGAGCACGCGCTCCGTGGCACGCACCACTTGGCCGGACAAAGTGGCGAAGAGCTGCTCGAGGGCTTCGTCGCGAGCCCGCTCGATGTCCGCAATGGCTCGCTGCCGAGTCTGCTCGGCCTCTTGCTGAGCCTGCTGAATGATTTCCTGCTTGGCCGACTCGGCCTCGCGCTTGGCTTGAGCGAGCATTTCTCGGACTTCGTCCTGCACCTTGGCCAACCGCCGCTCGTGCTCGGCCAGCAATTGCTCGGCCTTTTGCCGAGCCTCCTCGGCCGCCTGCCGCTCGTTCAAAATGTGAGCCTCACGGCGCTGAAGACCTTCGATCATCGGTCCCCACGCCAGCTTCTTGAGCACGAACAGGAAGACCAGGAACGTGACGAGCGACCACAGGGCCAAGTCGGCCTTGAAGTCCATGGGCACCCCCCCGGACTCATGGCCAGCCTCGGCCGTAGCATGACCCGCGTTCTCTCCCTCCGGCGCCGCCTCAGCCGCGCAGACCCGCGTCACGAACGACACCGGTCGGTCGCTCAACGCGCCCACCAGCCAAACCATCAATGCCAATCCGCAGGCCAATCGAGCAACGTACTTGCCCATTCTGAGCAGCTCCCGCTTCGGCCACTTCCTTCCGGCAGCCCGCAAGTCCGAATCGGTCCCGGGCCGCCTGATGAACACGTCCGCCCAGCCCCGGAAGCTAGCCAGGAAATGCCGCACCGTTTTTCCCGAAGCACACGATGAGCGCAAAGAACGTCACACCCTCGATCAGAGCGGCGGAAATGATCATGGCCGTCTGAATGTTGCCCGCCACCTCCGGCTGCCGTGCCATGCTCTCCACCGCCGCAGCGCCGATTCGGCCAATCCCCCAGCCAGCTCCCAAAATGACCACGCCCGCGCCAATGGCACCCGAGAACCACACCCCGCTCACCTCGCCGGCAGCCACTGCCGGAAGTGCCATTGCCAGGAAAGCCCCGATGGCCAACCCCAGAACCTGAATGCTGCGCTTCACGACTCAGTCTCCTTCTCTTTCTTCCCGTGTCTCGGTCTCGAAACCCGATGACCTCAATTCCTTGGTCCGACCGCCGGCACCACCACACCAGCCTCGGACCGTTTCCTTCCCCTTGTGCTTGTCTTGGTCCACCCGCTGCCGTCGGGCCTGTCGAACCTCTGCTCGCCGTCCCGCTCCGTCCCTGGTTCTTCACGCCCGGGTCAGTCGACGACACAGAGCAACCGGCCTCGCCCCGACCAGCTCACCCACTAGTGCGGATGGACGGCCATGGAAATAAACAGCGTCGAAAGAAAAGCGAAAATGTACGCCTGCAGGAAAGCGACGAACAGCTCCAAACACCCAATCGCCACCTGCCCGAAAATGCTGGTCGGCAGCACAATGTAGTAGAGCCAGCTGTGTGCGGTCAGAGCAATGAACCCCAAGATGACGCTCAGCACCGTGTGCCCCGCCATGATGTTGGCGAAAAGTCGCACGCACAGCACGCAGTGCTTGATGCACACGCCCAACAATTCGATTGCCCAGATCATCGGCGTCAAGACGTACTTCAGCGGACCAGGAAGGTCCATGTGGGGAGCGAAAGACTTGACGTAGCCGGCGACGCCCCGAGCCGGAACGCCGAAGTAAATCGCCGCCGGCAACGCCACGGCCGCCCACACCCCCCCCCCAC